>CAZWQF010000013.1:0-10346 GCA_964636285.1 uncultured Candidatus Saccharibacteria bacterium | reverse complement strand
GCTTTTCTTTTTCCTAAAACTTTTGTACACTTCCATAGGCTAATTAAGTACTTTATTTATTCAAAGGAATTTATGTTAAATGTCACAGAACTCAGGCCGGGTACGGTTTTTAAAGAAAATGGTGCTCCTTATCTTGTCTTAAGAAACGAGCTTATCAAACTTGCAAGGCAAGGCGCTTATGTAAAAGTCAAAGCTAAAAATCTTCTACAGGGCTCTGTAATTGAAAGAAGCTGGCACAGTAACCTTGCTGTTGAAGAAGCTGATGTTTACAAAAGAAACTCCCAATACCTTTACAAAGAAGGGGATAACTTTGCATTCATGGATCCAGCAACCTTTGAACAAGAAACAATTCTTGCAAGCGTAGTTGGGGATGCAGCCCAATACTTAAAAGAAGGTAGTACAGCTCAAGTTCTTTTTTACGAAGGAAATCCAATCGCAATAGAGCTCCCAATAAATGATGTTTATGAAGTGACCTACACTGAGCCGGGAATCAAAGGAAATAGCATCAGTAATTCGTACAAAGATGCAATTGTTGAGACCGGAGCAAAAGTTAAAGTTCCACTTTTTATCAACATTGGTGATAAAGTTAGGGTAGACACAAGAACAGGCGACTATTTGGAGCGAGCCTAATATTCTGTCCAGGACTCTAAAATGGCTTAGGTAAAAGCACTTAGTGTCCCGGACTCATAGTTGAAAAAATGTATAAAAAACACACACTTAAAAACGGTCTTAGGGTTATTCTTACCCCTGTTTTAGACGCCAAATCTACGGCTGTTTGTTTTTACTTTAAAGCCGGTTCCAGATTCGAAACAAAAAAAACTAACGGTGTTGCACATTTCCTTGAGCATATGGCCTTCAAGGGCACTCAAAAATATCCATCTTCAATGGAGCTTGCAAAAGTAGTAGAGGGTTTTGGAGGTTCGTGGAACGCGGCAACTCATGACGAAATGATCGAATACTACATTCGAGCGGAGCCCTCAAACATTAACACTGTTTTTGACATCCTTGCTGAAATGCTTTTCAAACCGCTTTTTGACAAAAATGAAATCGAAAAAGAAAAGGGCGTAATCATAGAGGAGATCAAAATGTACGATGATCTTCCGCACGCCAAAGTTCATCAAATGAACGAAGAGATTCTTTGGCCAAATCATCCTCTTGGAAGAAATATAGCAGGTACAAAAGAAACTGTAAGTTCATTTAAGAGAGATGACTTTATTGATCACTCAAGCAAATACTTTGTCCCATCAAATTTTGTAATCGGAGTTTCAGGGAAATTTGATGAAAAGCAGGTACTTAATCTTTGTGAAAAATATTTTGGAAAGCTTGAGGACAAAAAAGTAGGGGAGCCCGAACTTTTTGTTGATGATCAAACCACGCCTACCACAACAGCCGAGAGTAAAAAACTTGAGCAGACAAACTTAAATATTTCATTTAGAGGATTTAAGAGAAGCGATAAAAGAAAGTATGTTTTAACTATGCTGTCCATGATTTTGGGCGGGGGAATGTCCTCAAGGCTCTTCCAGACAATCAGAGAAGAACTTGGGCTTGCTTACAGTATTTATGCAACAACAAGCAGTTATATTGATTCAGGCGCGTTTTATGTCATAGCTGGAGTTTCCAATGCTTCCTACAAGAGTGCAATCACTGCAATAACAGCAGAGCTCGCTCTCTTAAAAAACAAAGGTGTCACAGAAGAGGAGCTTCAGAGAAATAAAAACCACTTAAAAGGCGCGTTTGCGCTTGATCTTGAAGATCATGAGAGGCTAAATTCTTTCATCTGTACTCAAGAACTTCTTGCTGAAGAAGTGCTTTCGTATGAAGAGGTTGTGAGTAGAATTGAGGCTGTGACAGTTGAAGACATTATGCAAGTGGCTCAAGATATTTTTAAGATTGAAAAGTTTAACATGGCTGTAATTGGAGACATTGACCCTTCGCATGAGGCATTGATGGAATGTGTAACTAGGTTTTAATATAAATTTATGATTCCTGAATTTGTAAGGCTTTTTGGATTAACTTTATACGTTCCCTTGTTTTTTATAATGGCGGGTGTTCTTGTCTCTCCATATGTTGTCTGGAGGGAAGCAAGAAAAGAAGGTTTTGACGAAGAGCAGACCTTTGACATGATGATTGCGGTAGTTATTGGAGCTTTTTTTATTGGACGGATTGTTTTTGCGCTTTCTAATTTTCCAGACTTACTTCCAGTAGTTACACATATTTTTACAATTTGGCTTCCTGGAGTGGACCTTTACGGATTTTTTATTGGGGGCTTTGTAGTTATGTATATTTGGGCAAAGCATAAGAGGTGGTCTATATACAGAATTGTTGACATTGCCTCAATGGGAATCACAATTTTTGTTCCGTTTGTAGTAGTGCCTTTTGGGCTGGTGCTTGGACAACCTACATCTTTGATTTTGGGCGGGCTTTTAATCCTTATTCACGCTCTTTTAATTTATCTAAGACGAAAGGGATTTGTTTTTGGAGGGCTTTTTGGATTGACTTTGATACTTGTGAGCGGTGTGCTTTCGATCTTTTATCGTGATCAAAAATCCCTTTTAATCCTACCTTTTTTATTTACACTTGGGGTGGTAGTATTGTACAGGCGAATAAAAAGTAACAAAGTTAGAATGAAAACTAATATGTCAAACGACCTTCTCAAAAATATTAAAGACCTCCTTTCAAAAAAAGATAAACAGCTTGCAAAAGAGGAATCAATTCTAGATAAAAATGATCCTTATAAAGTTAACGGAAGAGATGTTGGTAATTCCGAATTTGAAGACGAAGCATCGGAAGACGCAGACCATACAACAACACAGCTTTTAAAAAAGTCAGTGTTTGATATGAGAACACAGGTTAGAAAAGCTCTAGCAAAGATCAATATTGGAACTTACGGAATCTGCGAAGTATGCCACAAGCCTATTGATTCAGCCAGACTTAAGGCGTTTCCACAGGCAACTTTGTGCCTCTCATGCGCTGAGAAAAAAGATAGATAATAACTACACTTTATAATTCGCTGATATGGCTTATGTACCCTTTATTCTATTGATGACAAGTTTTTTGCTTGAGTATTATGTAATGTCCCATTCGTTTTTTAATGTGATAAATAAAGGAGTTGTGTTTGGAATTGGTGGTGGGGTAGGGGAGCTTGTAACTTCATTTTTACTTATTGGGCTAGTTCTACTTTTAAAGCTGATAGGAACAAGAGTTAAGACTGAGTCTAGGGTTTTTGAGCTAGGCAAGGCTTTTATTATTGCAGGCGGGATAGCGAATATTTACAGCAGGCTAAGGTACGGCGGGGTGGTGGACTACTTATTTATAGGGAAACTCTGGTTTAATTTGAACGACTTATACGTAATTACTGGGTCTGTTTTGCTTGCAGTGTTTGCATATAAGCAATTTGCTCCTAAGTCATGAGGTAGAAGAGCTAAAACACTTGAGGTAAGACATGAATGTTCAAAAACTTAGCATTGACATTATTGCAATGTATATTATATAATCCAAATTAATTCAACAACCTCAAAACATTACAACCTTCAACAACAAAAAAGGAGATAAACCATGTCAGGCCCAGATTTTGCTTCGTACCCGTATGCAGGATATGGGGATGATGAGGACCCCACTCCGTACAGAGATTTGAACGAGCTGAGTGGGGATAAGGATGACTGGGACGCCGAACACATGGGTGTGGATCCCGATAGTTCGTGCGCACTCAGTGGCTTTGGGTCACGATTTGAGAGTGGGGGAGAGTACGACCGGAGGGGTCGGTGGGATTGTGATGATGGCGATGACTGGGATCCCTTCAAGTTCTGGTGATGAGGACTATCCTGAGCACTAAGGCAGAAAGGTGGTGAGAGATGGTTCAGTACACAGTCGTAGATGCGGCAGAGGATATTGGCATGCCTGTTGAAGTTGTTCAGGAGGCATGGGACCGGGCAAGGGAAGACTTTGCCAATCAAAACAACCAAGAGTCGAATCAGGAAGAGGAGGATTAGCACCATGAGCAAGTACACTGAGGAAGATGCTGCTGAGGACACCTCTGGTGGCGGTTGGGACGTGGATGCCCATGAGGTTTCCCAGGCTTGGCACAACGCCAGGAACGATGCAGGGGATTGGGAACGGGGCAGTGGTTCGTCGTGGGATCGGGATGACAAAGAGTACGTTGATAATGACAATCCCATGGGTGGCTATATGCGTCTTTGGGGTGCCATTCTGGACGATGACGACGACTGAGTCCTTGGTTCTTGATTGTGCTGGTTTGAGGTTGTTGAATTAAGTCAGGGCGTTTAAAGTATATCTTTTCGCCCTGATTTCCATTTGTATAAAAAGATTTTTAAAGGAGTATATGCAAAGTGACCTTTTTGACAAAACAAAGTATATAAGTTTGGCTATGACCATTGCTTCAAAGTTTAAGGACGAAACAAACATGGTGTATGGCTTTGCAATGAATGGTGTGGATATTGGACTTCAAAGAATACAAAGAAGCAAAGTCATGATGGAAGAAGTGGAGAGAAAGCCGGACATGATTGCCGCACACTTAACCTGGTACGTAAAGACGTGCATCGAGGTGGAGCTTGGGTATGACAATGAGGATACCAGGGCTTGGAAAAACGGAAAGTTTGATGAGTACGCAAAAAAAGCTGCTAGGTCCTGAGCTGGTATGAATGTTGCAGAAATGCTTTAGTGGCAATATTTTGAGTGATGCCTACAAGGTGATTTGCAGCAAATTTAATTGTTCTGTATAAATTAAGAGTAAGGAACTTCCTGACCTAAATCCCCAAAAGATCAGTTTCTATTGAAATCCTGCCAAAATGCAAGATGAACTTAAAGAACAGTCTTACATTTTTAACCGGGCTGTACGTAGCGGTATTAGTCTGGTGGCTTTCGATTTACCTCTCTGGCAGCAGGGAGGGTTTAATGATCAATATTTTTGGACTTTTTTGGACTGTTGCCTCATTGTTATTCTCATTACTAAATGTATACTTTTGCATCCGTAACAATAAGTACAGGCCTTCTGATAAGTTAAACCTAGGACTTCTCATAGTTAATTTAGGGTTATTCATTTGGAACTTAGGAAATACCTCATGGGTACTATTGGGTATATTTTTAAAGATTGATATCCCGTTTCCTTCTGTTGCAGACTCAATGTTTTTATTAAGTTACTCATTTTACATAGTAGGGTATTTTTCGATTTTGATCTCAAACAATTCAAGATCTTCTGCAAGAGGGACTTTCTCTTTTTTGAAAGTTATGTTGCTGATCTTGATAGTTTTTTCAATTTGTGTCGTGCCTCTAGTTTTAGTTAGGTCAGACTTGCTGCTTCTGCGATTTTGCTTGAATCTTTTGTACGTATCTTTAGATGTGATCACATTATCATTATTTATTAGCCTATGCATATTTGTTCTTCTGAAAAAGAAATTTAATAGGGATGCGTTTGGCGCTCACTTTATAGTGCTATTACTGAGTGTGGTTTTTGAGCTAATCGCAGATGTAGGATTCTTTATCGGAACATCTGAGAATAGTTATATGAACGGTGGTGTTGTTGACTTATTTTTCCTTTCTTATTCTTTGGTTAAAAATATAGGTTCCTTACTTTTCCTGAGGTCTATAGCACCTCCCTCCTTGCAGGGTACAGCCGCATATGGTCCAAATTTTTTGATTCAGCTTCCTTATTTAAAGCAAGTATCTCTCAATATGAAAAAGTTGCCACATTTAATATACAAGTTGTTTAACACAGATAAAGTATGATATTTTTTATGTGGTTATATGGAAGCAACTAGCAAGTTGGCAACACTGCCCGATTTAAAAGGTCAAACAACAAACCCATCATTTGGTGTTGTTATGGCTGCTGAAAAGTCGAAGACCCCGGCGTATATCTACGATATTGCTAAGCTTAGGCAAAACTACAAGTACTTCAAAAATCTCTTTTCAAGATTCAGAATATTCTATTCGGTAAAAACAAACCCACTATGTGAAGTGGTTAACACTATGCATTCGATGGGTAGTAGCTTTGATGCAGCAACAATTGGCGAGGTGACACAATTGATTGATCAAAAAATTAGCGCCTCTGAAATTTTGTTTACGCATCCCGTTAAGTCCGAAGCAACAGTATTACGTGCGCTAGATCTTGGCATTAAGCTATTTACCTTCGATTCTCTCGAGGAGTATCTGATGCTGGTTAAACTGGTTGGACCCGACGTCAGGCTGCTTCTAAGAATTCTACCTCCCTGCGAGGGGAACTTTTACGAGTACAGTGATAAATTTGGGGCAAGTGACGCAGAGGTGAGGCAGATTTTTGAATACGCCCTAAAGGAAGGCACAAGAATAGATGGGGTATCTTTCCATGTTGGGTCTCAAAACATGTCACTTAAACCCTGGGCTGATACGCTTAAATACTGTGTTTCAGTTTTCAACAGTTACTACAAAGTACTGGATTCCTTTCGCATACTTAATATCGGAAGCGGATTTCCCCATAGTTACGCAATAGGGTCATGCCCAAGTTTATTGGATATATCCCTGTGTATCGATGAATGTACAAAAACATTACCTAAAGATATTGAGTACTGGGTGGAGCCAGGTCGAGTTTTGGTTGCAGACACAGCTTCATTGGTTTGTTCTGTGATTCGAAACATCAAAAGGAAAAAAAATAGGTGGCTCTTCGTAAATTTTGGAGTGTATCACGGACTGATTGAGATTTTAGAGAGTAGGGGAAAGATGAGATACGCCATCCAGACATTCAAGGGAGGTAATATGATAAATTACAATATTTCAGGCTTTACATTAGACCCAGATGACACAATACTTGAAAATGTTGCGCTTCCAGAAAATTTGGTACCAGGTGACAAATTGCTAATTAGGGACGTTGGGGCTTACACTGCCTCATTCTTCACGAAATACCATGGATTTGAACCTCCTGAGTTCATTTTTGTGGATAACAGTTGACACACTGGGTAGGAAGTCAAATAATATGTATGTGCTAGGATTAGTTTCTAGGAAGTCTTATCTTTTGCTTGGTTACTTTTTTTGCCTTCTTATTTGGTGGGTAAGTCTTCAGCTCTCAGGTTTTACAGATACATTGACGAACTATTTCTTCGGTCTTTCATTTGGACTAATTCCACTTATAGGTGGTATTCTGGGTATCCATACCTCAACCAAATGGGGTTCCTATACTAGTTACTTTGGTAGGGCTGTTCTTTTTATCTCTCTAGGTTTAATTAGCTGGGGATTAGGAAATTGTTTGTGGGCCTACTTTAACTTAGTTCTTCATGTTGAAGTGCCTTTCCCATCTCTTGCCGATCTTTTATTCGTGGTGAGCTGGCCTTTGTGGCTAGTAGGGATGCTCAACTTATCAAAAGCAACTGGGGCTAAGTACTCACTGAAAAGAGCTTATGGCAAGGTGTTTCTATTAATAATCCCCGCACTCGCTTTTTTGGTAACGTACTATGTTGTTAAGTTTGCAAGTGGAGGTGGCCTAGATATATCTGGTGGTCCTTTAGCTACTTTCTTTGTTTTTGCCTATCCAGTAGGGGATGTAGTGATACTTTCCATGTCCTTACTTGTCTATGGGTTATCCTTCGGGTATTTAGGAGGCAGGTATAATCTGTTTATCTCAATTTTATTAATCTCCTTTATTGTAAATTATTTTGGAGACATGGGTTTTTCTTACACTACAACCACGAACTCGTATTTTAATGGTAACTGGGTAGATTTAACGTTTGCGTTAGCATTTTTTATGATGGGATTTGCGGTAAATAGCCTGCAGCCAGAGAGGTAACGACAATATGTACACAGATATAATCAAGTCCATTATCGCGCAACAAGGACTTGTAATCGGTCCTGTAGCGATAGAGGAAGCAAATAAAGTCCAAGGCCTAATCGTTTCTAACGACGGCAAAGAAGTCACCGTTTCGGATGACGGTAAAGCTGTCCTTGAAAAACTAGTCAATCAATATGCCTCATTATTTGGAAGAGTCTCAATTGAAGTCTGTAAAGAGGCAATCGCCATCTCTTCGGTCTCCGCTTCGGTCCAAAAAGAGAACCTGCCAGAAGTGCTTAGATAACAATATTCAGTCTTGAAATGCATCCCACTTTAATGAGACATTATAAGAGGTATGAAAAAGCTCCTGTCCGGCTTACACTTTAATTTCTATTCGCTTCTACTTTCGATTTTCTATATCTTTTTCTTAGTATGGTGGGTCTACATTCAAAATCTTGGAACAAAAGATTCCATTGTGAACACATGGTTTTCAGCTCTCTACAGCGTTTTACCTATTCTTGGGGGTTTTGGCGGAATTTCAGCATCAAGAGCGTGGAAATCCTCAAACAAAGATGTCTCAAAAGCCCTTTTCACATTTTCAATTGGCCTACTTTCTTGGGGCTTTGGAGAAATAGCTTGGTCAGTCTACAACATCCTCCTAAAAGTTGAGGTTCCTTATCCATCCCTTGCAGACGTAGGCTTTATGCTTAGCCTTCCTCTTTGGTCCTACAGCATCATCTATTTAGCAAAAGGTGTTGGAATAAAGCTTGAGCTTAAAAATCAATTTGTTAAAAATGTACTTTTTGTGGTTCCAGGGATTGTATTACTCATTGGAGCATACCTAATCTTTGGTGTTGCAAGAAAGCCTGTTTTTGAGCTTTCTTCCGGTTACGCAAAGCTATTTTTTGATGTTTCATAC
Source organism: uncultured Candidatus Saccharibacteria bacterium (assembly GCA_964636285.1). Lineage (GTDB taxonomy): Bacteria > Patescibacteriota > WWE3 > UBA101185 > 2-01-FULL-41-18 > CAZWQF01. Next base: position 1,677 of record CAZWQF010000013.1, on the reverse strand, counting down.
CCACTCTGGGATTTGATTTTGCTTGTTCTAATTTCTGTCATAAGCATTCTTGCATATGGATACGTTAAAGACAGACTTTTGAAACCATTTATCCTCATTAGTTTTGGTCTCCTGTTTAGTTTTCTTGGTGATCTTGGGCTTTCTTACCAATCATCCGTGAGCCAGTTTTATAACGGGGGGATAGTAGATCTTCTTTACATAACAATGTGTTACTTTTTAGCCCTTGGTATAAATACTCTTCTGCCGGAAGAGGGTGCCACTCCAAACACAAGCCTTAATCTCCAGTCAATTCTTCTAAAGCAAAGAGATAAAGAGATTGAAGAAGTTAACCAAAAGCTGAGGGAAAGAGATGAAATGCTCTCAAGAATTAACCAGGAGATGTACAAGAAAAATCTTGAATTAATCGAAGAAAAAAGAAAAGCCGAGGCACTACTTTACAACGTCACTGAAGCAGTTTTAGTAACTGGAAATGAAGGCACCGTCATTCTTTTTAATATGGGTGCCCAAAAGCTATTCGGTGTAAAAGAGGAAGAAACAAAAGGTAAAAAGTTCTCAGACATTGCAGCTCTTTACGACGAAAAAGGAAACAAGCTTGATGAGGCAACAATTAACGAGTCGTTTCTTGGTAAAACAGGTTCAAGATTCCAAAATTTAACATTAAAACGAATAGACAGCCGTGAAAGATACGTAAACCTAGCAGTTTCAAAAGTAAGCGTAGAAAAAGATAGCTTGATGGTGATGATTATTTCAGATGTAACGGAAGAAATAAAAGCCGAAAAAGCCAGAGAAGAGTTCATTTCAATTGCATCTCATGAGCTTAGGACACCTATGACCATTATCAAAAACTACCTCTGGATGCTCCAGAATAAAAAAGGTGGGGACTTGACTCAAAAGCAAGATGAATACGTTAACAAGGCTCTCTCAGGAACAGATAGGATGCTTAAATTGATTCACGACATGCTGGATGTCTCAAAACTTGAGCAAGGTAAGCTTGAACTTCACCCAGTTGAAATGGATATTTCAGCAATGGTGAATGATATTGCATCTGACTTTAAAGTTAAAGCTGAAATTAAAGGCATTGAGATGCGAGTGGAGCTTGATGATAACCTTCCAAAGGTTAGAGCTGATGAGGATAAGCTTAGAGAGGTAATTATCAATCTTGTTGGAAATTCATTTAAATTTACAGATACAGGGTATGTTTCAGTTAGGGCAAGTGTTGATGGGAGTTTTGTAAAAGTTTCAATTGTGGATTCAGGAAAAGGCATTGATAAAGATGACATGCCAAAGCTTTTCAACAAATTTGGAAGATTAGATAATTCTTTTGTGACTGTTGCCGAATCAGGTGGTACCGGTTTAGGCCTATATATTGTAAAATCGATCATAGAAACTATGGGCGGAAAAGTTGGAGTCTTTTCCGAGGGTCTTGGAAAAGGTTCTGTTTTCTGGTTTACTCTTAGAATCGCCTAGTATTGTTAAGAAGGGGTATATGCCAAAAAAAGTATTACTAATTGAGGACGAAGTAGAAATCAGAGCGGTGTACTCTGAGGTTTTAAGAGATGAAGGTTTCACGGTTGTGGAAGCAGGGGATGGCGATGAAGGTCTTAAACTTGTTCTTAACGAAGATTGGGATGCGTTGCTTCTTGATATTATGCTTCCAGGTGAAGATGGACTTCATAT
>CAZWQF010000012.1:0-12022 GCA_964636285.1 uncultured Candidatus Saccharibacteria bacterium | reverse complement strand
TCTGTATTAAACTGTGGGTGAATATCCTTTTTCATAACTTGGCGATTATATCAGAGGTTGCAAAGCTCATCAACAAGGCTCTTTTGCGGGTTGTTTTTCGCTTATATAGACTCCAAATGCAATCACTATTCCGCCCAAAATGTACCATAAGCCTGGAACTTCTCCAAGTAGAATATAACCTACAGGTATGCCAAAAAGAGGGGATAGGTAGCTGTAAATTGCGCTTTCTGCAACTGGCATGTCTTTGAGCGCCCATTCGTACATGCCGTACGCAACTAAAGTAGAGAAGATGCCCATGAAGAAGACTCCAGCTAGTGGTATTACATACTCACTTTCAAAAGTTGGGAGTTGGTACGTTTCTCGAATACTCTGTCCTACCTGCTCCATGCCTGGAAGGTTCACTCCTTTAATGCTTGCAACTTCAATAAACGCCATAGGGGCAAGCGTAATAAGTGAAACTACGCATAAAACACCTGTTAGAAAGAATGGCGAATATTTTCTCATTGTAGTTCTTAAGTGAAATGCATGAAAAAGAAAACCCATTTTTGAAGGAATGTGGTCGAGTACTTTTTTTGACCATAATGTGTACAGAGTCCAAGCTAGTATTGAAAGAATCATGAGTAAATTTCCTATCAAATTTGAGATACCCCTTGATTCCATTAGGCTGTGAGAGCATCCAGTGCTGTTTAAGATGCCTTCAAGAAAAGGATGTAGAACTACAAGCAGTGTCCCAAGAGTGGCTATGATGACTCCTTTCCTCTGGTTTTTAGTGATTTTCTCTCCTAAGAATTTATGAGAAGCCCAAAGTACAAAAACAGATGAGACAGAAGATATCAGCGAACCATCCAAGGCAGATGTGTACTTAAAACCTAAAAACGTAAAGACAAGCGTCAGAGTCCCTCCTAAAAAGCTTAAAATGATTAAATTTGGCAAATCCTTTTTATCAACATGGTGCTTGTCCTGTTCGAGTAAAAGAAAGGGGAGCACAATGCACGATGCTACCAAAAATCTTAAAAATAAAAATGTGAAGGGAGGGATAAAGTTTAGCGTGTACTTGATAACAGGCCCTGCTGCGCCCCAAATGAGAGTTGCAGTCACAATAAATAAAATAGCTTGTTTATGCTTTTTGGATAGGGCAGTAAGTTTTGGCATAACGTTACATAGATTCTATAGGCGAAGTTAAAAGTAAACAATATCCATGCTCTTATTTTTAAGTGTAATGCTTGCAATTTTGGATGTCTGAAGTTTTTGCATTATGTATTGATTGGTTGATGCCGTAAGATTGTCTGCAAGTTGCTCCTTTAATTCATCTCTAAATGTGTCTGGAAAATTTTTGAAATCAAATGATGCTGTTTGAAGCAGGTTTTTCTGTTCGTTTAGCTCCATAGTGACTGTAATGCTCTCCTTAGCACCGGCGGTCATAAACAAAGTTACGTTGGACTGGGTCACTGTTATGTACGAGTCGCCTTGCTTTAGGGTGCTCAGATTCTTGTCCTTTGTAATTTCAGTAAATACCTGGTTCAGAGCTACTTCATCTAGTGTTGAAGTTTTCTCAACAGTGTGGTCAGGTTCTTTTTCAGTAGGGTTGTTATCAAAAGGGCTGAGTGTGGAGTTAGTTGTTTTTGGCAAGCCTTCACTGTTTCTCTGGGCTTTATCTTGCACTGAGCTTATTTTTTGCGTTTTTTGTTGCGGGAGGTACAAATTTTTAATAGCCGGCATAAAAAACTGAAGTAGAACAAAAACTATAAAAATAAATAGTGCAATATATGAGTATTTTCGTAATTCTTGCTCTTTCTGTGGTTCAAGAGGTGCTCTATCCAGTTTTTTTCTCATATTATCCTCTTATATCAAAAACCAACTCTCTTATAGATTCATAATCGTAAGTTTTTTGAGTGCCTGATTCAAGGTTTTTTATAACAAATTTGTTTTGGGAAAGCTCTTCTTGGCCTATTATTGCAACATTTTTGACCCCTTTTTTATCAGCGAATTTAATTTGCTTTGAAAGATCTAGGTTTGGGTTGAGGGTAATTTCTACGTTGAGGCCTGCATCCCTTAATTTTTGGCTAAGGGTATAGCTTTCATTTTTGCACTCATTGTCTTTGGGGAATACTGTAACAAATACATCAACAGGATTCTTAAATGTTGGTAAAAGATTCCATGATATAAGAAAATCAAGGAGTGTTATATCTCCTGGAGCAAATCCTACTGCAGGGATTTTTTGGTCTATAAAAAGCGAAATAAGCCCGTCGTATCTTCCGCCGCCAAACATTGATCTGTTGTTTCCCTCGGTCATATCAAATTGCTCAAAAACGTTCCCGTCATAGTAGTCAAAGCCTCTAACAACTGTTGGATCATATACAACGGATGGTATCTTATTCTCTTTAACTAGGTCAAAAAGGCGAATTAACTGCTGAGCTCCAATTGGCAAATCTTTAATTTGCCTTAAATCGTCAAGCTCAAATGAAAGTATTTTGTTAGTTTTTTCTATTTGCTCAGAATTTAACCCGGCGTTAGATAGTAACTCCTCAAAAGCTTCCTGTGGAATTTTAGCCTTTTTATCTATTGCCTTGGCTATTTGCTGATGAGTTTCTTTTGAGTCTACACCAAGGTAGTTTTCAAAAAGATAGTTTATGAGGTATCTGTTGTTAACTCTGATTTGATACATGTTTGGCTCGGCTTTGAAGGCTTTCATGATGCTTTGATTTAAGAGGAGGAGTTCTAGATCTGCTTCAACAGAGTCTTCACCAAAGATGTCTACATTTAATTGGTAAAATTCTCGGCCTCTACCTTTTTGGGGTCTTTCATATCTCCAAAAGTTTGCAATCGAAAACCATTTTATTGGGGTGGGGGATTGGCTTCTGATTTTTTCGGCTGCCATTCTTGAGACTGTAGGAGTCATTTCTGGCCTGATTGCAACTTTTCTTTCGCCTCTATCTGTAAACGAATAGAGCTGCTCGTTTACAATTTCTTCACCTGTTTTGCTTGCAAAAAGCTCAAAGGGTTCAAGAAAAGGGCCGTCATACTCTTCAAAACCAAAGGAAGTGCAAACCTTTCTCCAGGTTTCAAAAATGTAATTTCTGACGGCAATATCCTCAGGAAAAAAATCCCGAGCGCCTTTATATGGCTGTGTTGAAAGCATAAAGCAATACTATCATTCTGGACGGGTAATGAAAACCCGGATGTGGTGCGGGTTTTCATTACCCGTCCACATAAACCCAAGGCACTACTAAAAAACTTCTATTGTTGGTTTATCGAGTCAAGAAGGACTGCAAGCGCAATCGCCATTCGTCTATCAATGACTTTGTTTACATCGTTTTTAAGATTTATGTAGTACCTGTCTCTGAATAGGGCTCTTTTCTTTTGGATTGAGCCAACTTCAGATCCATTACATGTAATTTTGAATTCTACTGGGATAAGTAAAGAGATAAAGTCCACAAACCTTCTAAGGATTGCAAGGACTGGTGAGTCCTCTTTAACCTCAGCTAGAACCGTGCCGTCGGCTTTATACATTACCCATTTCCCAACAAATAAGGAAGACCAGCCTTCTCTTTTAATAAGGCCTAGGTTTGTGTTTGTGGAGGGGTCAATGACATCATATTTTCCGCTGAAATCTAGGATGTTTTGGGCTTTGATTACAAGCGCCTCTTCTTTTTCGGCTTCGTCAAAAAAGAACCTAAAGTCCTCTTTGAGCTTAAACATTTTCTGCTTGGAGTAGAGAAGTACGTTATTAGCTGTGTCTGTAACCAAATACCTGTTTCCTAGGGAAATCATTTTTTGAGCTACAAAGAGCTCATTTTGGGCCAAAATATTATCTATTTGCATACTTACAGTATAGTACTAAAATCTTTACACAAACAGGCTTTTGAAGTATACTATAGGGTATAAAACAACTGACATAATCCTTTGTCAGTTTTATTGCACTGGAGGTGCAATCATGGTCGTTTTCGGAATCCTCGTCGTCGCGCTGTTCGTCGCGATCTTCGCCTTGCCGCTCATCCTGAGCGACAAGAAGACGTTGGTCAAGGCCAACGTCAATATCCGCGACTGATCCTGGGATCTTCTGACGGAGGTCTGGGTTAAGCCTGGACTTATTGGCAGGGATGGTAGAGCGAAGCACACACTAACTCGGAGAGCTAATTCTTCAAGTATAGATGCGCAGTGCCCTGATCGTCCCGCCTAGGTCTTCGTCAGTTGTCCGCTTAAGGGCAAAGTGATTTTCGTTCAAAACGGAGGGCACTCACCGAGCTGCTTCCCAAAAAGAAGCTGTTTCATCGAGTTGCCGGCCTACCAAAAATTACCTTGCCGTAGAGGATGGTTGTGCCTGGCTGCACTTTTTGTTTGTTTCCGGTTGGCGCAATAGAGCCGCGACACAGTCGCCGCTTCCGAGCCACCCGGTCAAGCAGCCCGCCCAGCCACCTCCTAGGCCCCGGCGTTTCGCAGTGTGTAAACACATAAGTCGAAGCGCCGGGGTCAATCTTTTTTAGGATCCTATAAACTACCCTTGTTCACCTAAAACATTCTCCCAAATAACAGAATAAAAACTGTAATTTTACAAACACTAAAATAGTAAGAATTTGCATAAAACTATCAAAAAATTATGAGTTTAACTGAAGCTGATTAAATTTGCATTGTCAGTAGGATAGGGGAACAAGGCTCTTGTTTTCGGCATTAAAAAAGTAAGTAATTGGCATTCCTTCTTTTTTATCTTCAAGATTTGTGTAGTTAAATGGAGCTTTTACAAAGACATACCCATTAGTTGAGGCTGCAATTTCAAGTTGAGCCTCAGTTGTGAGTTTTCCGTTCTTAATTCGGACTAATTCGGTTATTGGTTTATCAAACTCTCTAATGTAAAGCACTTTGTCATCTCCTTTGTCTGTAGCGCTTTTTTCGGTATTTTTATACACACAGTACTTGTCAGAAACCAGATTTGTGCATGTAAGCAAAAACTTTTCTTCGTAAGATAGTTCGTCTGCTACCTTAGCACTATTTAAATCAATATTATAAGCAACAATTCCTGGGTAATTTATATCTCCTCCGGTTGGAAATACATCAAATTTATCAGTTATTGTGTATACAATCTTTTTACCGTCTTTAGAAAGTCTTGCTGTGGAAAGTCCATAAGTGAGCTTATCCAGTGGTGTTCCCGTAAAGTTTATTTCAAATACTCCGCCTCTTTTACTTGAATAGTTAACTCTAAATAGCTTGTTATCAAAAGTAATAAGTGCTACCTCTACATTACTTATGTTTACTGCTTTTGTGATATCAAGGTTTAAAGGTATTTCAAGCTTATGTAAGTTTCCAGTAACAGCCTCAAAGACAAAAGCTCCGGCTGGGCTGTAAATAATTGCCGAATCCCCATCCCTTGAAGCAACAACTCTTGCCGTCCTGGCTTCCAAAAATAAATCCTTACCCTTCAATGCAAAGTCAAACTCTTTGTATTCGTTTTTTCTAAGGTCAACTTTTCTGATCTTGATGCTTCTGTTATCCACATTTTCAAGGCAAATCACTGCCTTTTGGTCGTGGGATAAATTGTCTTTTGATTTTCCCATGCCTTCACACCATGGATTTCCATTTTGAGCTGAAGCACTTATCGAAAGGGGAGTGGAAATAAGCCTGTTCCCCTTTGTTAATGTATAAGCTGTGAGCGGGCTAAATACGCTTGTTTGCTGTCCAAAATAAATAAACGAATTTACCGCTTCGTCCATAGGCATCTCTAGTTTGTAAGTTTTTGTTTGAGACGATGGAATTACAGTTTCCTCCTTTTGAGTTGTATTTGAATCCGGATTTTGTTTGGCTGGGGTTTTTGGTCTTGAAATAAATACAAACACAGCAGCCACAACCAGAAGTAGTAGGAGAACACCCCCACCAAGCATAAACACATACTTTTTGTTTAATCTTTTCTTAGAAACAATTTCAGCTTGCTGATCTATTATGTCTGGCATCAGTAATATTATTTACTATGGAAATCTTTTTAACAAGTGTGATATATTCTTTGAGTTATGGAGATCACATATGCAGGCCATTCATGTTTTAGAGTAAAAGGCAAAAACGCTTCAATTGTTTTTGATCCTTATCAGCCAGAAAAAGTTGGCTATAAGCTTCCAAAGATGGAATCGGACATTGTTTGTATTAGTCATTCTCACGATGATCACAATAACCACGAAGCGATAAAAGGCACTGAGGAGGGAAAAAGTCCTTTTGTGATTTCTGGGCCTGGAGAGTATGACGTAAAAGGCGTATATGTCCAAGGCTTTCAAACTTTCCATGATGATAAAAAAGGCGAAGAAAGAGGCAAGAATACTGCCTATTATGCAAGAATCGATGACATGTTTTTACTCCATCTAGGCGATCTTGGTCATTTTCCTGAAAAAAGCATGCTTGAAGAAATTGAAGACGTGCACGTTCTTTTTGTTCCAGTAGGTGGGGTTTATACAATAGATTATAAGCTTGCCTCTGATATTGTTTCTGAATTTGAACCAAATTATGTCATCCCAATGCACTTTAGGACGGACAAGCTCATTGTCCCAAAGGCTGAACAGATGGATCTTGTAGATAAATTCATCGAAGAGTTTGGTAAAGAAGTTGTCAGAAAAGAGCCAAAACTTAAAATCTCAGGTAAAAGTGATATGCCTGAAGAAACTCAAATTGTAGTTTTGGAATGGTAACTAATCCTCTGCCCGGGAGACTAAAACCTGCGCGGAGCTTGGGTTTTAGTCTCCCGGGCACACTGTACAGTCATGGAAAACGAAATCAGACTACCTCCTCAAAATATTGAAGCTGAAAATTCGGTTCTTGGAGCGCTTTTAATAGACAAAGACGCAATTGTAAAAGTAGCCGAATTTCTTAAAGCCGAGCACTTCTACAAAGAAGCCAATGCGCAAATATTCACCGCTATCCTTTCGTTATATGAAAAAAGAGAGCCTGCAGATCTTGTCACAGTTCCAAATGAGCTCAAAAAAATGAAGATCCTCAAAGAGATTGGGGGAGTGTCCTACTTAACCGATCTAGTTAATTCGGTTCCTACAGCTGCAAACGTTGAGCACTACGCACATATTATTAAAGATCACGCCATAAGAAGGTCTTTAATAAGAGTGTCGTCAGAAATAGGTAGGCTAGGCTTTCAGGAAAATGTACCTGTAATGGATCTACTAGATAAAGTGGAGCAAGAGGTTTATGCAGTCTCCCAAGATCACACAAAGCAGGATTTTGTTCCAATTAAGCAGACGCTTGAGGTTTCATTTGAAAGGCTTGATGAGCTTCATAAAAAGAAAGGTGCATTAAGAGGCGTTGCAACTGGATTTAAAACATTGGATACAATGCTTTCTGGTCTGCAGGATAACAATTTAATAATTGTTGCAGCAAGGCCATCAGTTGGAAAATCTAGCTTGATGTCTAATTTTGCTCAGTATGCTGCTGTAAGATATAAAGTTCCAGTAGGAATTTTCTCACTCGAAATGAGCAGGGAGCAGATAGTAGACAGAATGATTTCAGCTCAAGGAGATATTGATAGCTGGCGAATAGTTACCGGAAACCTTGAAGAGGAAGATTTTGAAAAATACTCTATTGCAGCAGGAGAGCTTGCAGAGGCGCCAATTTTTGTTGATGACACGCCTGGAATAAGCATTCTTGAAATGCGAACAAAAGCTAGAAGACTTCAAATGGAGCATGGAATAAAGATGCTTGTTGTTGACTACTTGCAGTTAATGCATGGTAGAAATCAGGAAAATAGAGTTCAGGAAGTTTCAGAAATTTCTCAAGCATTAAAAAATGTTGCAAGAGAACTTAAGATCCCAGTTGTTGCGGCTGCACAGTTGTCCAGAGCAGTTGAGCAGAGGGGAGGGGATAAAAAACCTCAGCTTTCAGACTTAAGAGAGTCAGGTTCAATTGAGCAAGATGCAGATGTGGTCATGTTTTTATACAGACCAGACGATGAAGACCGCGAAAACCTAAAGCTTTTAATTGCAAAGCACAGAAACGGTGCAACAGGGGAGATTGATTTGTACTTTAAGGGTGATAGAACAAGATTCTACGAAGCTGACTCACAAAGATAGCACAACTGCTTACTTTTAGGCTCTAGCTTTTATCCTCATTTTTATCGCTGTATCCTTCGGCTTGAAGTTTGAATGACTTGGCGTAGTACCCATCTAGCTTCATCAAAGTGTCATGAGTTCCATCCTCAACAATTTTTCCGTGCTCCATAACAAGAATTCTGTCAGCGTTTCTAACAGTAGAAAATCTGTGCGAAATAATTATCACGGTTTTTCCTTTGAAGAAATCGTAAATTTTGTTGAAGATGTTATATTCGGAAATCGCATCTATTGCAGCAGTTGGCTCGTCAAAAATGACTAGGGGAGCGTTCCTGTAGAAAAATCTTGCAATAGCTATTTTTTGCCACTGACCTGTGGAAGGTCTTATACCGCCCTTGAACTTTTCGCCCAATATCTGATCGAATTTATTTGGGTATTCCATAATAAAGTCATAAGCATCAGCATTCTTTGCGGCTTCAGCTACTGCATAATCTGTTGGCTCTTTTTCGGGGTCGCCAATGATAATGTTTTCTCTTGCTGAGAGCTGGGGATAGGTTGCGAATTCCTGAAATAGTACACCCACATTTTTATAATAATCTGAAAGCTTTAAGTCTATTAAATCAGTGTCATTAATAAGGATCGTGCCTGATGTTAGTTGGTACATCCTATTAATCAATTTTACAAGAGTGGTTTTTCCAGCCCCATTTTGTCCAACAATAGCTACTTTTTCACCAGGATTAATAGTAAGAGTTAGGTTTTCTACTATTAATTTGGCTGAATTTGGGTAAGAAAAGTTAACATTTTTAAACTCAATTTTTGGACCAGAAGTGAGTTTCCCCAAAGTAATACCCCCATCCTTAAATTTGGGTGCAGTCTCCATAATTTCATAAAAGTCCTTTACTCTTAATGCATAGCTACTCATCTCGTTATAATTTGTGAGAACTGATTCTAAGTTGGAGCCAAAGTCTTGCATGGATCTAATGTAAAACATTCCGCTACCTATAGTGAATTTTTTTATAATTACTCCAGACAGAATAATGTAGTATCCAATATAAGTGACACAATCGCTAATAACCTGAAGAAATCTATCCACAATCATCCAGGTTTTATTTGTTTTCAGTCTTGCAAGGATATTGGCCATTCTTGGGTGGTAAAATCTTAAGTCTAAAAAATTGTAAGAATTATTGATAAACACCTCTTGGAGTTTGTTAGGATTAGTAAGGTCAGATCCACTCACATTTGCTTTTCTATTAGATTCTGTTGCATAAAAGATTCGTTTCCACTCGGCTAATCTAAAATGCTTGTCTGATAGATATTTTGGTATTGATGCTAGTAATATGAGGGGCAATAGTAAAGGAAAAGCATTCACTAGAATTGCTATGGACGTTCCAAGAAGAATAATGTTTGTGAGCGTGTCAATTACATATTTGTAAAACGTGAGAGTGGACTCCATGTACTGCTCACCTCTCATTAGTTTGTTATTCATTTCTGGTTGCTCAAGTGTATCTATACCCAGCATATTTATCTTTTGATTTAGGGCTCTTTTCAGGTATAGATTGCTTTTTGTGTTCATGGAAACATTTGCATAGCTTCTAAAAACCGACACGACTCAAAATAATGTATTGATTAAAAATAGATAGAGAATGGTTCTAATTAAGCTCGACGCTTCTGAGATGTTTGAAGAGCTTAATCTGACAGCTTCATCAAAAACTCTGCTCAGCATATAAGTATTGGCTAAGTTTCTAAATGACACCACTATGTAAGTTGAAGCATGTAATATCAGCTCCGAGGGCATAATTTTGTAAACAAGTTTTATGCACCACAGGGATACTTTGAAGGTATCAAGATAGCCAAGATTTTGCATTTCTTCTTTGTTTTCATGATTTTGCACAGAATCATAATCGTTGATTAGATAGGGGATTTCAAGACTTTAATTTAAGTGTGGGGTTTGCTATAATATCTGTAGAAGCAAATCAGATTAGCTCTTTGTAATGTCTCTTGGATAGAACAAATTAACAGTCCAGTCCACCGCAACCTTAAACATCTTTTTAAATGAAGTCATTTTCATCAGGTAAACAGTTCGCCAGAGCCACCAAATATGCGGTCCGTGTAGTTTTAGTCCCCACAAGTCGCCAAGCGCATCTTTTTGTCCGAGTGAAACAAGGCTTCCAGAAGATTCGTACTCAAAGTTTGATAGCGGGTCACTTCCTCCCTTGCATAAAATCGCAATATTTTCCGCCACCGTCTTTGCTTGTTTCACAGCAACCTGCGCAAGCATTGGTAGAGCCTTTCCATCTTTGTCCTGAACTGACGCAACATCACCAATCGCAAAAACTTCATTCCTCCCTTTAACCCTCAAATCCCCATTTGTGACTAGTCTTTTTGCCTTATCTAGCTCAACTTCAACATCAAACTTTGGAGTATTTGGTTTAACCCCAGCTACCCATATTTTGTGTGTGGCGGGGATTCGGTCTCCGTTCGATAAAATAAACCCATCCTCTTCAACCTTAGTTACCTGTGAATTTAAAAGTACTTCAACATTTTTCTTTTGTAACGAATCAAGAGCGCGTTTTCTCAACTCTGGATCAAATTGTAAAAGGAGCTCAGAAGTTGCAGAAAGCAATTTAACGCTTGCCGTGCCATTGTTTATTTGTGGGTAGTACTTATCCATTGTCTCAAAAAATAACTCCGAAACCTCCGCAGCAAGCTCTACACCTGTTGCACCACCACCAACAATCGCAAAGCTAAGTAGCTTTTTTTGCTCTTCAATTTGAGGCTCTTTTGAGGCCGTTTCAAAAGTTTCTATAAAGAGGTTTCTAAGTTTGGAGGCATCACTAAGGTCTTTAAGGTCCAGGCACCATTCGGTTACACCTTGGATTCCAAATGTGTTTGTGTCCGCGCCAGTTGCAATTACAAGGTAATCATAGGGTAGGGGACAACATTCTGTGTCCACAACTTTGTTTGTGAGGTCTATGGAGTTAATGCTTGTTTGAATGAACTTTGCGTTTGAGCCCTTAATAATGCTTCTGACAGATTCAACAATGTGCTCTTGATTGAGACCGCCAGTAGCAACTTCATGAAGCATTGGTGTGAAGAGAAAGTAGTTAGTTTTTCCAACAAGTGTGATTTCTGCGTTTATGTCACAAAGATGTTTTTTAAGGTGAAGAAAGGTGTATATACCGCCAAAGCCGGTTCCAAGAATTACTATTTTTTTCTTTTCAGCTTGAGTTGGGGTTTCATTTTGCATATCGGGTAATTCTAGCATCTTTGTCTGAGAGGATAAGAAGCGAAAGTCCGGGGATGGGGGAATCCCCGGACCTTTTATCTCACATCAGGTCATATGCAAAAGGCTAGGTGCTCCTCAGTGTGCCCTCAGGTACAAGTCAACAGGCATTATCTCGTAAACCTTCTGGCCTACCCACGCTGTTGAAAAGGGGGTAGTTCCTTGGCTTCTCACCACAAACACCTGTTGATTTTCATGCCCAAAGAAGCGTATCACGAGAATTTCAGTCTTAGAGTCCCATTCGCACTTCCATCCAACTTCGCTTCCGGTGCATTTTGGGAGCGAATCTGAGAAGAAAAGGCTCGGATACGCAAATTCGTTATAAGCCCCTGGCGTTACCGTAACCCATTCAAATGAGCTCGCCTCCGATCTAAGCGTTTCTGGCATCAGTGAGTCTGGGACGTTGGGCTGAGAGGATCCACTTGGCGCCGTGTTTGCAGGTCCGCATCCTGCGATTGCAATACTGACCGAGACCAGTGAGAGTAAGAGTCGTTTCATGCTAGCCTCCTTTTAAGGCGTTGAGAAAAATTGTATCCGATAGTATATCACCATAGTCTTTTCTTGAAAAAAAAGGTAAAATTTGCTGGCGCAAGAGCAAAGCAAGCTTTTGAAACAGCACTAGCCGTGGTGGCGGAATGGCATACGCGGTAGTCTCAAAAACTACTGGGGGCAACCCCGTGTGAGTTCGACTCTCACTCACGGCACCAGATTA
>CAZWQF010000011.1:0-25183 GCA_964636285.1 uncultured Candidatus Saccharibacteria bacterium | reverse complement strand
CAGGAAATGGACTAACAGGAGACATCTCAAGTGAGTCAGGAGCAGCAAGTCTTGCAGTAGGCGTAGGAAACGGCTTCACACTGGGAGCAGATCAAATTGACCTGGACGTAGCAACAACAGGCAACGCAGGAGCTACAAGTTCCAACTCAGGACTTGAAGTTGACACAACAGGACTCAGACTTCTTGGTGGGTGCGGAGACAACGAGGTACTCATGTGGGATACAGCATCCGGAGGCTCTTGGAACTGTACAACTGCTACTTCCATTACTGGCGTAGGTGACATAACTCAGGTAGGAGGCCAAACAACAGGTTCAGCTTTCACAGGAGCAAATGACGGAAATACCCTTACATTCGAAGGAGGAGCGAACGATGCGTTTGATGTCATTTTGACCGCAGCTTCAACTTCAGCTATGAGAACATACACCCTTCCAGACCTTGCAACAGACGGGACATTCGCATTCCTTGAAGGCACCCAAACCTTCACAGGCAACAAAACTTTTAACGGCACTTCCACATTCGGTAACTCAATAACAACGAATGGGGTTGCTACAGACTTTACCACCGGAACGAACGAAGCCTTAACAATCTCCCCAAATGGCTCTGGAGATGTGGTTTTCAGCCTTGATAACGATACACAGATAACAGGAAATGCCACTCTTACAGGCACCTCATCAAATGACTTAATCTCATCTACCCTCACTAACCAAACAAGCTCGGGTACACAAAGAGGTCTGGCTTTAACAAATGCAAACGATGCGGCAAACGCCACAACCGAGTCGCTCATTTTTATAGACAACGCAGAAACAACTGTAGCCACACTTACAGATGCAGTTTTGATTACATCAAGTGGGGTAAATGGAGGCATAGTGGATGCTCTTGATGTCTCTGCAGCAAACATAGACAACGCAATTAACGCTGGTACCAATAATGTACTCTTTGATGGCGTAAGAGCTGTAACAGCAACAACAGGAAACTTTGTAATTGAGGACACTTCAGGCAACGATCTCCTAGCACTCACGGATGCAGGTGCAATCACCATAGGAAGTGCTGCAGTGGGTACAACTCAAATTGTACTCAGTACGGATGGAACTGGAGATGCAGAGGTTCAACTCCCCACAGGTTCAATTTCCACAACAGAAATCACAGATGCTTCACTTCTTCCTGCAGATCTGGACCTTGCACCAGCAGATACCCCTTCCGACGAAGAGTGTTTAACCTACGAAAGCTCTACGTCAGACTTTGAATGGCAGTCTTGCGGACCTGTCCCCTTCTCCGCCAACTCTGGGGTCATTGATTACACAAATAGTGGAGACAGACTAAGACTCAAATACGGTGACGCTGCAGACACACAGTTAGAAATTGAAAACACTACAAATGCCGTAGTACCAACCGCAGACGCCATGCAGATTAATCTTTCAGGTGGTTCAGGAATTACAACAGACGACGTTGATGGCATTTATGTAAACATTGAAGGAGCAAACGGCACTTCAACAGATGTTTCGGCAATACATGTAAACTTTGACCCAATTACAGGCTCAAGCGACGACACATTTACGGGTATTTTAATGGACGGGATCACCCCAACCTCAGCAACAGAAACAGCACTTAGAACAGGTTCGGGCTGGGACAACGCTGCTATATTCGAATCAGGAAAAGTTGGTATCCAAACCACAAACCCAACAGAGGCACTTGAAGTAGGATCCGCAACTACAAGAGCCAACATGCAACTGTACGGAGACATAATTAAAAAGGGGTATATAGATAACACTAACCTCACCAGTATTACTGATGTATTCGTTTACGATACAACAAGAGATAGCGATGGCGGTGCGTGGACCAACTCACCTGCCTCACAAGGTCTATCTTGGTATACAGAGACCAAGGACAACACAGGAACAGCATGCGTAATTGCCACAGATGACAGATGCGGAAGGAGTGAATTCCCTAAAAAGGCACTCATTATATCTACACCAAGCAACGTTTATATATTTGACGCAAGGGATAACACCTTGTGGATGAGATTTGATCAAAACGCTGCTGGTTACGCCATTGGAGTGGATACAAACAATAATCCATCAGGGGTATTTGCTTTAAATGGCACCGTTTATGTAGGGTCTAATGGATCAGCAGCAGGAGGCCTTTACGCATTCAACTTTGTTAATGACATCCTTTTTAACTACAACGCAACAGACAGGGACCAAGGAAACAAAGACATAGCAAATAGAAATTCGGCGGTAACATACGCTACAAACTCCATCACAGCGCTAGGAATCACAGACAGCGTGGTCAATGATGTGCACGGAGCTGTTATTTATGGAGGCTCTAATACTTTGACGAATGGAGGTCCGCTGAATGGAGGTACCTTTATTGCCGCCGCAACAGATTCAGGCACTGCTGTAATTAACCTCTCGTCAAACAAGGTATTAAGATACGCTGGAACAACCATCACTAATGACATAAACCAGGTTTGGCTAACAAGAAGAGGCAGGCTTTACCAAACAAATGAAGCGCTTGCTCAGGTAGAAAGATTCAACGACATAGATATTGACTCAGCCAACCAGACAAGCGCAGATGATATTTATGACGAACAAGCTGCTAACGTACCGCATGTTTCTAAAACTGCGCCTACTTTCACAACGTCACCTGCATCACTCTACGTTATAGAAAGAACATCAATGGCAGACGACGCCGCGGATACGATATATGTAGGACATTCTGCAGGGCTTTCTGAACTTCACACAACTAATGCCCCAGCCGCTACATCTGTTGGATGGTCAAAACATTACGCAATAAATGGAACTACAAACTACATGTCAGGAACCCCTAGAGGTATGTTTGCTATGAACGGGACCTCGGGGGATGTGACAGATGCAACAATCAGAAACAATGTGCTTGAGGCTAAAGGTAGC
The DNA here is from genome assembly GCA_964636285.1 of uncultured Candidatus Saccharibacteria bacterium. GTDB lineage: Bacteria > Patescibacteriota > WWE3 > UBA101185 > 2-01-FULL-41-18 > CAZWQF01. The sequence continues at coordinate 22,274 of CAZWQF010000011.1, read as the reverse complement.
CCTACATATGGCGTTCCAGGTGTGAGAAACACCGCTATGTCGTTTAATGGAACCAGCCAATACCTATGCTCTGATACAAACAATGACGCCACTTGCGATCAGGACACAGATTTTGATGCAGGTACAATTTCTTTTTCAATTGAGGCTTGGTTCAAGCATTCATCAACAATCTCTGGTACTGATGTGCTTATTGACCACACCCATACCACGGCCCCAGCATACGCAGGAGGATTTAGAATATTCATGAATGAATCTGGTCAGATGGTATTTGGAATAGACGATGATGCTACTGCGTGGGGAGATGATGTTGTGACATCTACCCAAACATATAACGATAATCAGTGGCACCATCTTGTGGCAGTAAACACAGATGCAGCCCTATGTTTGTATATCGATGGCAAGCTTGCAGTAACATGTGATACAGCACTTGCCGCAACAGGCACCCTGACCATTGCAAATGTAGTGCTTGGAGTTGGTGCTGACTGCTCTGTTGGAGCAAACTGCTCTACAGGCGCGAATTTCTGGGATGGTCAGATTGATGACCTTTACATCGGTATGGGAGGTGGTACCTCATCAGATACGTTGTCACAAGCACAGGTCAGAAGAAAGTATATGGAAGGAAGGGCTGCTCTTTCAAAACCCTCGGCTAGGGTAACCGCGGCCACAACAGCCTCATCTACTACTATTGGTGATTCAGGCGAGGCGTGGACTCCAAATCAGTTTGCAGGTTCTCTGGTAGAAATAACTGGAGGCACTGGTGCAGGGCAAACAAGAAGAGTTATATCCAACACCGCAACTGTCTTAACAGTATCCCCTGCCTTTACAACAACCCCTGATACAAGTTCTGACTTTGAAATCATGCCAGAACAGCTCTACGGAAGCACAAATGCTGTGAGATCAATTGCTGTCTCAGACACAGAGTCCCTAGGGTATGGAAGAGTACTTATGGTAGGGACCAATGATGGATCAGACGGAGGAGGTGTCACAGTGTTTGGAGGACAAGGGCACGCATTTGCAACAGATTTCTACCATTCGGATACAGAAAAAACAGATAACTCAGGAACCGAATACACTGGGACAGATTACGATGACATTCAAGCAGTGGCAATTAAGTCCGGAGTTAAGGTTGTTGGAAACCTGGCCTCCTTCTGGACTGAAACTGAAGACGAAGATATGGAATCAGTGATAGACAAGTTAACATACGATATAGCGAATATAAGACAGGAGCTTGTTGTGGATGGAATAATTGGTACAAGTTCAGAAACCGGCGTGCTTGGTGGCGCAGACCTTGCTGAGTGGTATACAGCAGATACAAACCTAAACGCTGGTCAGATAGTTGCTCTAGATGGAACACAGTTTGACAAAGTCAGGTTAGCCAATCCAGAAGATGACAAAAATAAGGTGATGGGAATTGTTGCGCAAGCCCCAGCTATAATACTAGGAACAAGAAATGATGTATCCTACCCAGTTGCACTCACAGGTAGAGTCCCAGTTAAAGTTAAGACATTTGGCGGTACGTTACCAATAAAGGCAGGAGACCCAATCACCCTTTCGGATGAGTCGGGAGTTGGTCAAAAAGCTACAACACCGGGATGGGTTCTTGGAGTAGCTTTACAGGACTATCTTGAGGACACCCCAGATGGAATTATTCAGATATTTGTTAATAGATCTTATTATAATCCTATGACGTCAGATAGCCTTGAGGCAGTAGGTTATGACTCGCAGGAGCTAGCCACAATCAGAGAAACGCTAAATATTATTACACAAACATTAGGTCTTAATGAAACAGCCGAATCATCACTGCAGGCAAACAATCAATTAACTGAAGGGGATGCAATAACCTTTGACAAGATGGAAGTTCTTGGGGACTTGAGGATTCTAGGAGATACAAATCTAGCAAATACAACGATCGGAGGAAGACTTAGAGTTGGATTGATAGAAGTAAACGATATGGAAAACGCAATCAACTCCCTTGAAGGACCGTTAAAACTGCAGTCTGGAGACGCAAGCGATGAAGTACACTTCTTTGATGGAGCTATTACAATGAGCAAGAACGGAGTAGTTAGGTTAAAAAACCTTATTGCAGAGGAAATCACTCTATCCTCAAGCAATAGATCCTCAGGAAGTGGGATTATCAAGATGGGAGAAACTGAAACCAACATACAAGCTGAGGCTACAACAGAACTATCTAAAGTTTTAATCACTCCAATTTCAGAAACAGACAAGGTTTTATTTATAAAAAATAAAGAAAATGGAAGCTTTGTTGTAGCAGTCAAAGGCACAACAAATAAGGATATTAAATTTGACTGGCTACTTATTGGAATAGAACCAAAATAAGTCTCTATGCATTTAAGCTTCTCTATATGTTGCTGTTATAACCAAAAAATGAGCAGCTAGCGCTAACAAACCTCTTCCATTTTTTAAACACACTGGGTAGAATACAAAATGTTCATGGGAATAAACATTCAGAAAGTTCTAAGTAAAATATATGGCGTAAAAACCATTTTTTCGCCAAAAAAATCAAAGATGACCGGTGCAGTGGCAGCAATGGTAGTTATAGGGCTTGCTGCAACAGGTGGTTATTTTTTCTCAACACATGTGGCCAGTCAGAGGCTTGCTGCAAATCCACAAAAATTAGTTGAAGACCAGAATAATAAACTTATACAAGAAGTAGAAAAAGTATACCTCTTACCCGAAAACGAAAAGCCTTCAGTAGCCACTGTCAAAGATAAAGAAAAGCTTAAATCAAACCCACTTTTTGACACTGCTGAAAATGGGGACAAAATTTTAATCTATTCAAAATCAAGAAGATTTGTTGTTTATAGACCTGAGATAGGAAAAGTTGTGGATGTAATCAGGCTCTCCACGGAGCAATCAGGTCAAGTAGCTGGATTATCAACAGATGGTAGTAAAAGGGCTGTAGGAAGTCAGGACAACTCAAAAACCCCAACCTTGGTAGAAAACCCCTCGCCAACCCCTACCCCTACCCCAACTGAAAATATCAGACCATCCGTATCACCAACACCCTCGCCAACCCCTACCCCAACAACATTGCCAAATGAAGCAATCAAAATAGCCCTTTACAACGGAACAAAAACTGTAGGGTTAACAAAAAAAATTGAGGCGGGACTTAAAGAAAAAGGTTATCAAATCACTGTTACAACTAGAGCCGATGCGTATGGTAATTATGACAAAACCCAAGTTATAGACCTCACGGGAAACAACTTGGAAATAGTGAGCAAGCTAGCTTCTGACCTTGGAGGAGAGGTAACAAAACTCCCACAAAATGAGAAAAAACCAGAGGCCGAAGTGTTAATAATTGGAGGTTCAAATCTCTAAACACAATGAAAACCCAAGTAGCTAAGCCGTTTCTAACATCTCTTAAAATATGTCTAGCAACTTTGTTCCTTGTTTTGGCATTCCTTGCTGGCAGGGTATCCTCTAGTGCAAACCTAAATATTGCAAAAAGCTCTCAAAACGAGGATGACGATAGAGGCGCACAAATAAGAGAGGGAGGATTTAAATTCATCAACCCATTACTGGAATGCGAAGTAGCCCAAAACGCAGAATTTAAAGAGCTGACATTACTTAGGGCCTCAGTAATAAACAGAATTGAGGACTTAAAGAAAAAGGGAGTAACTCACGTGTCCCTATATTTTAGAGACCTCAACAACGGGCCATGGATAGGTATAAATGAAAAAGAGCAGTTCAGACCAGCAAGTCTTGCAAAAGTCCCAGTACTCATCGCTTATCTAAAGAATTCAGAATCATCCCCTTCGCTACTTTATAAGGAAGCAATGTTCAAAGAGGAGATTAACCAAATGCCCCAATTCTTTAAGCCTAAAAATGAAATACAGCCTAATATTAGATATACAGTTAATGACCTGTTGGTGAGGATGATTAAGTTTTCAGATAACAAGGCAACACAGCTTCTTGTGTCTATGGCAACAGACGAAGAGCTTATCACCCCATTTAGGGAGTTAGGGCTTACCACTCCTGATGTAAATTCTGATTTTGAAATCAGGGTTAAAGACTATGCAACATTCTTTAGAGTCCTGTTTAACGCAGCATATCTGAACAAGCATAACTCTGAGATGGCATTAGAGCTTTTGACCTCAACAGAATTTAGGGATGGCCTAGTTGCCGGTGTTCCCAGTGATATTCAGGTGGCACATAAATTTGGCGAAAGGGAGTTTGATGCCTCCCAAGAAAAACAGCTTCACGATTGCGGTGTTATCTACTACCCAGGACACCCATACCTTTTATGTGTAATGACTAGAGGTAAGGACTTTCCAACACTTACAACCGCAATAAAAGACCTTTCCAAGCTAGTGTATTCTGAAGTAGACGCTCAAGCCAGGAAGTAGAGGGCTAATAAGGTTTTGGTGCGCCCGGAGGGAATCGAACCTCCATCTTATCCTTAGGACGGATCTGCTCTATCCATTGAGCTACGGGCGCAAACCTGCCACTCATCTAACTTACCACAAGATAGTTTTCTACGCACATATATTTTGTTACAATTCTGATGTTCATAAACCTAATCAACTCCTGCAGACGAATTCAATCCGAATTTGCCTTGGGCATTAAAATGGAGGGGTCGCATAGCGGTCTAGTGCGTTTGTCTTGAAAACAAATAGACCCGCAAGGGTCTCGAGAGTTCGAATCTCTCCCCCTCCGCCATTTGAAATGAATGTAGAAGCAAACAGCATCCATATGTTTGGAATCTTTTGGATTATTATGGGCACTGCCATACTTGTGCTTGCAGGCATGTTTGTATTTTGGGTATGGATGGTTGTTGACTGCGCAAAAAGAAACTTTCCTGAAAAGAACAAATGGCTAATCATATTGGTACTCGGATATATTGTGTCCGCTGTCTTCTATTTCTTCATGGTAAAGCTCAAAAATCAAAAATAAATTGAGGGAAACTGAATTGACGCATAAGCACCGTATGTATATGCTATGGAAAAATCACTGAAATCGAGCCGACGTGTCGAATCGTAACTCATCCGTCATCTTAGCTGTTTTATAGGAGAGAATTGAATGCTAGGTAAAGCATTAGGCTATAGCCTAGATCCCGCAACCCCTATGTTCTACATCTACCGTGTTGCGGCAATCGGCGGAGCAACAAAGCTGATGGGAGAGCCGCTTCCACCAGAAACTGCCCTTACTGAAGTCTTCAGGCGTGCATCCGAGCTGGAAGCAGGGCTCATTCATTTCAAAGCTGGTAAGCATGCTAACCCTGTGAGCATCTGGAAACGAAACAGAGAAAGGGTAAAAAGCAGAGGCCTGCAATTTAAGCCTTGGGTGCAGACTAGATAGTAGCATAAGCAACAATAATCCCCGGGCAAACAATGGCATAAGGCCAATTTGTCCGGGGAGAGTTTCAAAAGGTCAAGGTATTGAACCAAAGCACACGTACCAGTAAAATCATATAAATGACTGAGGCACAAAAAACCGCGGAATACATAGCAAAAAATACTCTTTCAGAAACACAAAAAATCAGGGATTTTCTCTCCAAAAACCGAATAATTATTGTCCCTTTAGCTCAAAAAATGGGAGGAAAAACATACTATTTACAGTTCTTTACCGAGCTTTTGGGACCAAGTCTTTTTGAGACAGTATTTACTGGGGAGACTGTCAGAAGCCTCAAAAAGGCAACACTTGCGGAGGTCAAAGCCTACCTTTCCTCAGTTTTCACAAAACAAAATGACACAAAAAACCTGTCACAAATTGATCAAATCTCGGTTGATATTTTGGATTCTAATTCAGCAAAATTAGTCTCAGATGACATAATTTTCTCCATTATTAAAGACAAAATATCGGCTATTGAGTACAAAAAGAGTATTATTCTAGACGGAGTTCCAAGATCCATTCCTCAGATTCAAAACATTAAAAATCTTGAGAACAAGCTAGGAATAAAGGCTTACTTTTTCTATTTTGAAACAGATTATGAAGTTTTGAACGTACGCGCGGATTCCAGAAGAGTTTGCCCAATATGTGGGTACTCAAAAAACATTGTCAGTTCGCCAACAAACAGAGTTATCCACAATGGAAATGAGTTTGTTTTGATCTGTGATGTTTGCGCTAAAGAAGGAAAAGAAATTCAAATGATCCAAAAACCAGGAGATGACAAAAAAGAGGATATTTTAAAAGCCAGATACGATTATGATGTTATGATGAAGGCCTTAGAGGCATTAATGGGTAACGAATTTATTCGCTTAAATACAAGTGAAAAAGTTTCTGAGTATTTTGGACCGATTGAAGAGATTAATAAGTCGTTTGTGTACTCATTAGATCATGAAACGCATCAGGTATCAATTAGATCAGAACCCCAGATTGTAAAACTTATTGACGGATCGGAGGTTTATGCAAAATCCCCAGAATTTGCAGTTGTCAAAATGATCAAAGAACTTGCAACAAGAATTTAGTTGTTTCTTTGTTATAAGTCAGCTAATAAACACAAACCTTAAGCACATACATATCCCCTACCCCACCAGCGTGCGTCCTGATAATTTTTCTGAAAGAAGACTAATATTTATACAGATCTTCGTGGACTCTTCTGTAGCTAACAATTTCTTCAGGCTTAAACCAAAGACTAATTTCTCTTTTGGCCTCATCTACAGTCCCTGAAGCATGGATAAGATTATAAATTGTTCTTTTTCTGACGTTGGCACCAATAGCTGAGTCAAGTGAAAAATCACCTCTAATTGTCCCTGGAGCAGCATTTAACGGCACAGTTGAGCCGACCATAGCTCTTACGCTTTCAACTGCGTGCATTCCCTCCAAAACAAATGCTAAAACGGGACCTGAGGTCAAAAAATCAACATTCCATTCCCAAACTTTTTTACCAATCTCCATAGGATCAGCACTTCCCATGTTTGCGCATGCGTCAACATCGAATTTTGCACAGTCTGAAAGCGTTCTTTTGCCTATGGTAAGCATTGCTTCTTCGGACATTAAATAGTGCTTCTCTGCAAAATCTCTTTGAGCCTGAGTCATTTTAGAGCCTACAATTTTGAGCCCAGCCCTTTCGAATCTATGAAGAATTTCTCCAACTACGCCTCTTTTTACGGCGTCCGGCTTTAATAAAACGAGTGTTTGTTCAATATTCATGTTTGAAATGATAACAATAAAACTTTAAAAAGCGAATGGGAAGTAAAAAACAGTAAAACAAAGCCCCTCATCACCGCCTAAAATAGAACGGATTTGAGGGGCTCTTATGGGTCAGGTTGGATCTACTTTGGAGGCAAACTATACCAACGCTCATTATGCTGGAACATCACGCACTCAGAGAACTTTCTGGGCATAGTAGCCTCCCTTACTCTGCAAAGAAACTGGCGACGGACATCCGCCCCACCCAGGTAGCGCTACAAATTTGGCGCATGTCCTGAACACCAGCCATTCTAGCAACGTGCTAACTGTTGGAAGCCTCCGGCTTGGAGTCAGGACCATGTCCTAATTTCGCCTCCGCTATGAAGGAATCTTCTGAGACAGGCCCAAACACAACGTCCACGGCCACAATCTGATTGGGCGTTGTCCCTGAAACTTCCAAGATCCTCAACAGAACATCATTTGGAAGCTTGATGATTCCGCCCTTTTTCACATCACGTTCAGGAACATAGTATGCCGAGCCCCCGTAGTAAAACGATGAAGTTACAGGCATGTGTGCTACCCCCTTTGCTAAACGCGGAACATCCTGATCACAGTATTGACCGCGGCCTGCTTGGCAGCCTCCTCAACATTGGTCAGAAGCTTCAGTGTGAGGTCAGGAAGAGCGCCATCTCCCATTGAGACAACCTGGTAGGCCTTATCCCGACCCCCTTCGTTAACCAGAAGTACCGCGTCTTTTTGCAACCCAGCCATGGGTACGCGGTATTTCACTTTCCCATACTTAGCATACGTGTGGGCACTCGAAACAATCGTGGCTGTTGCCATAGAGTTCAAACCCCTTTCGATTTTTCTCACAGAATTTGTGCCAGAAGTCTAACACACAATTCAATTTTTTTGTCAAAACTCCCCGCCCTTAAGCCAGAAAGTCGCATTGGCGCTCAAGCCCGTTTTCTGATAAAAATTAGGGTATGAGATTCCCCAAAAAGCTAAAAAATGGAGATAAAATTTTGCTCACCAGCTTTTCGTCTACAAGCATGATTCCTGGGGATCTTGAGCCCAAAATTGATCGATTTGAAGCCGAAAACGCCCTCCAAGTCATAGTAGATAAGACCCTTCTTGGGACCAAAGGCAGGCGCGAAAACCTCTCAAAATTTAGACAAAAAGTCACAAGTAGCATCAATAACATAGACCTTCATGACATTGGAGCCATGTTTTCTATTAGAGGTGGCTGGAGTAGCACAGACATTCTTCTCAACAACAAAGTAGACATAGATAACTTAGTTCAAAAAATCATTGATAAGAAAGCCTTAGTACTTGGTTATAGCGATAACACCCTATTGAGTGATTACATTAATTTGGCCTACGGCTACGTTACATACCACTCACCAAACTTTGAAGGTTTATACAGTTGGAGCGAGGAATCTCAAGACATGCTCCTCAAAATGCTCAAACAAAGTGTGGATGTTAGCATTCCACTAACTCCTCTGACAAATGGTAGGACTTCTAAATACGAAGAAGGCTACTTAATATCCTCCAATCTTGAGTGTTTAACACTCAGCCTAGCCTTTACTGACAGCATTCACAAAGAATATAGAGAAAAAGGTGTCATACTACTTCTTGAAGACATTGACCTTGAACCTTCGCTTGCGTTTAGATACCTTGAAGTTGTCCTTATGAGGTTTAAAAACGAAGGGATAAAGGTCAACGCCATAATTTTTGGTAAGTTTGTCAGCTGTACCGAGCATTCCTATTTAAGCTGGGAAGGTAGGACATTTAAGGAACTTCTTCCAAACCTTTTGGAGTTTGTTGACATATCTGTCTTTGAAACAGACAAAATTGGGCACTCAGAAAACGAAGAAGCCCAGACTGCTAATGACCCAGCCAGCGCACAGTTACTTGAACAAACAGGTGCAAACATGGAAGAGATTCACAGAGAAAATATTGTCATGTGTCAGGAGAAAAACAATGTGGAGAAAGAGCATTATTACACTACGCCAAGCGGAGCTTTTGTGAAAATACAGGACAATGTTCTTTACTATACGTTATGAGAAAACCAGTAAAAGCCAAGAGTGACTCTAGAGTACAACTTCTTCGAATTTAAAAGAGCCGTCCTCAAATACGTAAAGCATTCCAAACCTTGGAGTCTGAAGGTTTCTTTCTTTAGCTAAAGAACCAACTACTATGTGCTCTATTTCGGATTTTATTGGATCAGCACTTCTGCTGGACAAGTGATTATCTCCAGCAAAAATGGCTTTGACACTTGAATTTCTGAGGATGGAGAGAAGCTGATTTGCTTGAAATTTTACATCTTCATTAAGCTCTCCCATAAGCTTAAATCCATCTTTGTTATACAAAGGGTTAGAAAGAAAAACAAAAGTTGGAACTCCATCGCTAGAAGCACTAAGTGTTTTGGTAAACCAATCCATCTGAGCCTGGTCTATTAAAGTATAATTAGCACTATTATCCAGCCAGACCAATCTAACTCCATCAACAACTTTCACACCGTACCTTGCACCAAATACCTCGTTGAAGTGCGACAATGCTCCATCTCCAAGATCGTGATCATGGTCCCCAGGTATGGAAAAGTACCATAGACCCGATGCGTCCATAACCTTTTTTCCATCAGCCAGTTCCTTTACAGTGCCAACATCCGAATAATCCCCAAGGAACGCCAAATTCCTTGCTCCTTTATCCTTAGCTTTTGACACCGCTTTCTCCAAATTGTCATTAAAATTATGGGAATCTGTAACTATACCAAGAGTTGTTTTTATCACCTTACCCTCAGAGCTGTCAGAGGCTTTCTTTCCTGCTAGAGCATCAATGTTAATCTTAAATCCCCCACCTGCTACCTCACCAGATTTTGAGCCCTGATTACCTTGTGACCCATCGTTAGCAATTACTCCGCTTGCGTCTGTAGCACCGCCACCCTGCTTGACGCCTTGAGTTTTGCCCGTAACTTTTCCTACTGCGCTTCCAATTGCACCTGACACCCCATCCGGAATAACTTCTCCGTCGGAAACTCTTTTGACATACTTTCCTAATACTTCCGAATAAGGAAGTGTCTTTACATATGCTCTACCAAAACTCATCTCTGAGACTGCCCCAAGACCAATCGACACTCCATAGGAAAGTCCAAAAACAAGTGCCCCAACAAATGTGAGTTTGAATATGCTTTCAAAAAATTTTGATCCCGCGGATTTGGAGGGTCTCCTACCCATGCATCAACTATACCACAACCTTAATCGTATTATTTTTGGCCAAAAGTTAGTCTCTCCTCCTTGTAAAAAATTCTTTAAAAACGAATCAAAAATCAATTTTGCCTATATCCTATATCTATAAAACGTCGTTTAAAACAGATGCGTATCAATTGTGTACTAAAGTATGTATTAAAATTAATAAATGCTGTCAACAAGGTATCAAAAAGGCATAGAATTTGGATACTACTTGTACCCTCTACATTTGTAAACTGAGTCTTGGGCATTTTACTATAACCCTATATCATTTTTTCTTGGCAGAGTGTTTAATATTGTGATAAAGCCCATAAATCCTATTGTAGCAATAAAAATTGGGCGTGGCATTATTTGTGATGTCTCAATGCACCCTGTTTTTGCTTTTGTAACAGCATATTACGAACTTTTGGATAGATTTGTATTAAAACCAGTAGAGAGTAATAGGCACTTACCCCCACCCACCCCACTTCAAAAGTTAGGTTTCCAACGCCCAGCGGTTTCAAAAAATTTATGCCAAAAACAAACACACTTAGGAATCCTGATGCTACATAAATTACAAATAGACCAAGAATTGGGAAAACCAAATAAATCAAAATTCCAAGGAGCCCTAAGAAAGTTGCATAAGGGACTGGCCATAGCAAAAGTCCGTTTACTATAGGTGAAAAAATAGAAACCCTACCAAAGTGAAAACTAATAACTGGCCACACCAAAATTGTTGCAGAAACCGAAGAAGATAGGTCGGAAACAAAAATATCAAAGAAAACGTTGTTTTTTAAGGCCAAAAAATGAGGAAGGCCTCTAATTGCCTCTAGGATCAAAGATTTTATTTTCTCTGAATAAAGTACTAGGCCGAGAGTTGCAAGAAAGCTTAATTGGAAGCTAATGTCTGTGATCCATGAGAAATTAAACATGAGCATACCAATGGCAGACAAGATTGTAATGTAAACTACGCTTACCCCTCTTCCATAGACTTTCCCAAAATTTATAAGGGACCACATAACATAGGCTCTTAAAGATGGGGCTTCTACCCCAACAAGCAGTATGTAAAAAAGAAGGAGCACTTCAAATATGACAAATCTAATAAGCCTGTTTAGACGGGATAAAAGACTACCAAGCAGAGTATGTATGAAAGATGCTAATAGACCTATATTATATCCGGAGACTACTACTATATGCACAAGACCTAAATCTTTGAGTGTGTTCTTAAAATTATTATCCAGGTCATTTTTATAGCCAAGAACCATACCCGATAGTAGTATGCAATTAGGATACTTGGAGGAATTAGAAAAAATTTCCACTAAAAAATGATTTAAGGATTTTAATAACTCTATAATCATATAAATTTCATGTGATTTTGAACTTAATTTTTCAAATTAATTTAATAATTAATATTGATATATTAAGTTGTTTTTAATTTGAAATCTTTACTCGTAGTTAACATAAGAGGTACGTTTGTTGCATCAATTAAAATTGAGGTTACAACAGTGATTGATGTGTTTTATAAGCATAATAAATATGGATGTCCTAATTATTCACTAACTAGTTTCATGTATAAACATGAACATTCATCTAAAACGAAATCAAATCTTTAATGTCATTTGCAACACTACTTTTAAGTTTTGTTTTAGAGATCAAGTCTTTTAAATCTTTATAAGGTCTGCTCTTTACAATCTTATCTGCAGTCACAGGACCGATCCCTGGAAGTGTATCTAACTGAGAAATTGATGCTGAATTTACATTAATTTTTCCATCTCCTATGGATTTTGTAGACAAAGTAGTACTAGAATTTCCTAACGATGTTTTTGAAATAGAACTACCTGTAGAGCCTGATGCCATAACACTTTCTCCTGAAGCCTTTATAATGCCCGCAGATGAATTTGAATCACTTTGTTGAATAAGTATTTCCCCTTTATATGGAATGTAGATCTTATCTCCATCCTCAAGTTTGAGTGCCATGTTAATATTTTTTGAAACCCATCTAAAATCTGCACTTTTTGAAAGGCCTCCAGATAGTTTTACAAGATCAGAAACTCTTGCAGACTTACTTACCTGGTACACACCAGGCCTCTCTACCTCTCCAGACACCTCAACAAACAGATTTAAATTAGCAATGTCTTTTGGCACTGATGCCTCAGCACTGATAGCAGTACTTTTGCCTTTTACTTCGGGGCTTAAGCCCAATTTTGGGATCTGAATTTCAGGAAAAAACTGCCATAGGACAATCAGGCACACAACCACCACAGTCATCACCAAGTATAGCCTATATCTATAATCAAATATGGCAAATATTCCAATCTTCTTTTCGGAATCAATTTCCATGGGCGGATTGTATCATTATACAATCTATATTGCAATAATCTAGAGTGAGTATATTAATTAAATTAGTAGAAATCAGGTTGGATTACCAAAGTAATTTGGTATATTTTAATACTTTTGAGGCTTAAACTCCCAAATACACTTCAACTTTATTGTCAGCAGCTCTTAACACCCCACTGTCCACTTTAAATTCTTTGATTTGTCCATTTTTTTCGTAAAGCTTGACATAGTTTTTCACAATACATATTAAATTTGCATGGTACGGAAGTATGTCAAACATCCCTGTTTCGTTAACAGAAGTTAGTGCTCTTGCAACACCATCGTACTTAACGCTCTCTGCATCTCTGATGTAGACCTGAATTTCGTTGACAATTTTATTTATCATAAATTGAGGTGACCCAACTACTTTTGCATTTCAGATAAGTTTCCAATGTATAGAAAGTTCTCAAGAGGCATTCCGTCGTACTTACCTGCAAGAATGTCTGACACATCCTGCACACACACTTCTCTAGGTACAAAGACTCCTTTTTTACCTGTCTGAGCTTCGACTACAAACAAGTTCTGAGTCATGTAGTTTTTAAGGATATTTGCTCTCTTGTACACGGTTTGATCCTCAAGTGAAAGCTCGGACTCTCCTACAAGTGAAACAATTCTGTCCAAAGCTGCAGCTTTTTTAAGCGTGGACTGAGCATGAAGAAGTGTTTCGTAGTGGAGCTGACCCACAACTTCTGAGTTCAAAGCCGAGGATGTTGAGCTCAAAAAGTCGATAGCAGGGAATCTTCCTTCCTGATAAACCTGCCTTGAGAGCACCACTGTAGAGTCAAGGAATGGGAAGATAGACTGTACTGCGTAATCTGTAATATCGTCTGACTGAACGTAAACTGTCTCTATGGAAGTAATAGATCCCGCTTCAGTTGACACTAGTCTTTCATGGAGTGATGCCATTTCAGAAGAAATTGTAGCCTGGTAGCCTCCCTCCGAAGGTATGGTTGCCATAAGTGTTGCTAGCTCATTACCTGCCTGTGCAAACCTAAAGATGTTGTCCACAAAGAACAGTACATCTTTGTGCTCTGAGTCTCTAAAATATTCAGCAAGCGTAACACCGCCAAGACCCGTTCTAAACCTTACCACCGGGTTCTCACCCATCTGCCCGTAAATTAATGCAACTGAGCCCAGTACACCGCTTTCTTCCAAAGTTTCGTAAAGTTCATGACCCTCTCTTGTTCGCTCTCCAATACCTGTGAATACGGAAACTCCTTCTTTATCTCCAAGTCTTACAACGTTGTGAATAATTTCAGTTAGTACTACTGTCTTACCCACACCTGCTCCTCCGAACAAGCCTACTTTTCCGCCTCGCATGAACGGGGCAAAAAAGTCTATTGCTTTAACTCCTGTTTCAAGAACTTGAGTAGGTGGGACTACCTCATCAAGACCAACTTCTCTTGCAAAAATACTTTTAGTTTCTTGGGACATTAAGGGACCTTTATGCTTGTCCTGAGGCTCTCCAAAGATATTTATAACTCTTCCTAAAACCCCATCCCCAACAGGAACACGAATAGGCTCACCAGTGTTAACCATCACGGCACCTCTGTGAAGTTTTCTTACATCAGTTAATGATAAGCAGTAGAAGCTGTTCTCTGATGAAGACGCGTAAACCTCAAGCCTAACGCTTGGATCGCCTTGCAGAATAAAAATGTCGTGAACGTTTGGGGCAAATCCTTCAAATTCGATTTCTACAATCTGCCCTTTAATGCTTTTTACCCTTCCTTTATTTTCCATAAGATCTTTTAGCCTTCTTAGCGCGCTATTCCCGCGCTTAACAACTTGTAACCTATACTGCTACTTCCCCTGCCAGAGAGAAAGCCCTGAGATAATTCCAATCTGCTTTCTGTTTTCTACTTGCCTCTGAACTCTTCTGTAAGTGCTCTTTAATCTCTTAGAGTTATTATCAATGTTTTCAAGCGCCATTTCCATAGCTTTTACTCTTGAGGCGTACCTTCCAAGCTGACCTTCAAACACCGACTGCTTAAGAAGCGACGCAAAGATCTGAGTTTCAAAGAATCCTTTTACTGTTCCGAATGAAGGTTCATAGATATACCCATAAAAATCTTGGTTGGTCTTTGTCTCAAATTCCTGCCCAAGTAAATTCTGGTTAACTGGCGTTTGGTTAATAAAGCTTTCAAACTTTCCAAAGTACACATCAATTTTTTCATAGTGTGACACATGATAAATTACCTGCTTAAGATCCTCCATGGTCACTCCGCTGTCTGGTATATCAAAGTACGTGTATGCTTTCTTATGTGACTCTTTTTCATAGAATTCCTTACCAACTTTACCTAGAATAACTATGTCAGTGTCTGAATTATTTACCTTATCTCTAAAAACCCTGTAAGTTCTTGCAACAATGTCGCCGTACATTTTTGAGTTAGGTGCTAATAGGATAGAAACCGTACCCTTACGCTCAAAATCGTCAACAGAGGCTGCTTCCTTTTTTGCCTTCTTTTTACCCCCATGCTTCTCTTCTTCCAGCTTTAATCTTTTTTCATAAGATCTAAGATTGGCAAAGATGTCACCAATTTTTGCAAGAAACTCTCTTGTGCTTAAAACGCTACTCTTTACCCTTCGCATTCTAATAACTGCGATCTCTTCATAAGCCTCGCAGACAGTTCTAAGAGCTCCCATAAGCTCAAAATCAGATTTTATTCCCTTGATATTTTGCATAGTGCGAGTATGTCTTCCTGCCTCTTTGATAAATTTCCAAGGAGTTCGTTAAAGCTTTTTGCTTCAGACAGCTCTTGAAAGAGTCTTCTTACCTCTTCCTGGGTAGCATATGCCTCAAGCATGGCCTTTCTGGCTTCAAATATCTTGGAGCTTGGTTTCCCGTAGAAGAATTTAAGCCATATAAACGAAAGGAGAACAATTTGGATCTCTACAGGAAGAATAACCGAGTAGTCCTGCTCAAAGAAGTCCAGTATTTTGGCACCCGTATCAATAGTCTGCTTAACGCTTTCTGATAGGTCGGCTCCAAACTGCGAAAAGCTCTGTACCCTTTCGTACTGCGATAAGAAAGCTGTTACCTCATGGTTAATCTCTCTTCTAAGAGGAGACGATGCCTGCTTACCAACTCTTGTTACTGACAATGAAATGTTGACGGCGGGCCTTCTACCTTTGTAGTAAAGGTTTGAGTCAAAAAATATGTGACCGTCAGTCATACCCATTAGGTTAGTCACAATGTATCCAAAGTCATTTTCTACCGATTCAGCCACCGGAAGGCATGTGATGGAGACCTGGCCTTTTTCTGCGTGTTTAAAGGTCCCTGCCCTTTCCAAAAGCCTTGCGTGTGTGTAGAAAATGTCGCCTGGATAAGAGTCTCTACCTGGGAATCTCTTTGATAGAAGCGCAATTTCTCTATAAAACTTGGCATGCGTGGACAAGTCGTCAAGCACCACAAGCACATCCTCACCTTTGTCTTTAAAGTATTCTGCAATAGTCATGGCAGTGTAAGGAGCCATGTACACAAGGCTCGGAGGGTCATCATATGACGAAGAAACAATAATGCACCTATCCTGGATTCCTTCTTTCCTAAAGTACTCGTCTACCCTTTTAATATCGCTTTTTCTTCTACCCACAGCGCAGTAAATGGCAACCGAACCAGAATCAACCTGACTCTTAATAACATTAAGCAAAAACGAGCTTTTTCCGCTTTTTCTATCTCCGAGAACAAGTTCTCTTTGTCCTTTACCTAAAGGAATTGTGACATCTACAA
Source organism: uncultured Candidatus Saccharibacteria bacterium (assembly GCA_964636285.1). Classification (GTDB taxonomy): domain Bacteria; phylum Patescibacteriota; class WWE3; order UBA101185; family 2-01-FULL-41-18; genus CAZWQF01. The sequence goes on along the minus strand of CAZWQF010000011.1, from coordinate 5,852 downwards.
TGGCAACGCCAGTCAACAATGGCTGGTTAATTTTAGCTCTGTCTGCAATTCCAAGTGGAGTTGATTCTGTATCTCTTTCCTCTTTAGGCCTCTCATAGCTCAACACACCTGCTAGCGGCGCACCTATTGGGCTGATAATCTTGCCTAACAAAGCTTCTCCAACGGGAATTTTTAAGGGTGCGTCGGTCCTTGTGAGCTTTGCACCTACTCTTACTTTTTCCTTTGAGAGAATGAGAACCTCAATCACTTCTCCATCGATTGAGAACACCTGACCAAGCTGGCCAGATTCAAAGACAACAATTTCATTCGGTTTTGCATGAGGAAGGCCAAAGACCACCGCAATGTGGTTTCTAATTTCACTCACCTCTCCATATTCGTTTGTTTGTTCAAGGTATGTATTAAATGTATCCATGGGTTTATGCCTCTTTTAACAAGCTTCCTAGTTCTTTTTTCTTAAATTTATTCTGAAGATGTTTTCTAATTGTGAAGTCTCTTCTCTCCCCACCAAACTCAACAACAGCGCCACCTCCGCAAGTGTCGTCTTTATGGAAATCAAGGATAAATCTTGTAGTAGCATTTGTTTTGAGCCATGAAGCTACTACCGACACTAAAGCATCCTTTGGATCTACTCCAATTGTTACATCCATCACTGGAATGCTTCTGACAGCCTCTTTGAGCTCTTCTAGATACTCCTGAAATTTCATTGGATCTGCTGTGTTTACAGCATGCTTTTGTATCATTCCAATTAAAGCCTCTTTTTCATCATGGTTAAGGGTTTCAGAGAGCTTTTGATCAAAAGTTTTTTGTGTATTGTAGATATCAGCAATGAGAAGGTCTACTTCGCCTATCAAATGGTCTGCTTGGATTTTTGTGCTGAGGAGGCTTATAACCTCTTCAAACTTTGAGATATCGGCAGTCATTAGTTAAAAAGCCCTTCCTCTTTGGCCTTACTGAGGGATTCAAGGATAAGTTTTTCATGATCCTCAAGGGATATTGCTTTACCCAAGACTTCCTCTGAGAGCCTTAAAATAATTCTATCTACGGAGTCCTCAACTCTTCTCATTTGCTCGTCTTTATACCTGGCAACTTCTTTTTGTGCCTGATCAAACTCCTGATTAAGTCTTTTCTCAATGTAGTATTGGCTTGTGAGCTGCTGATCTTTTAACGCTACTCTAAATTCCTGAAGCCCTGTTTCTCCTGCTTCCTGAACTTTTCCAAGAGTATCTTTAACTTGTTTTATAAATTGAACTTTTACTTCCTCGAATGTCTCCTGGTATGCCTTTGAAACATTCTGTGATTGATCCTCAAGAAGTTTTATTCCTTTTCCAGCAGTTTCCCTAATGGAGCCTTTTAATTCGTTATCAAGGTCAATTTTGGAATGATCTGCGGAGGCAATAATCTGTTTGGACTTTTCTGAAGCTTCATCAAGTATCTCTTTTGCTTTTTTATGAGCATCTTCAATTACTGTCTGAGCTTTTTTGTAGATTTCTGAGTCTCTTTCGGAAAATTTTCCAATGTAAAACGAATACAGGAACAAGAGACCAAAAAGAATTAAACAAGCGAATGCTAGGGCAAGGACAATAGCGTAAGTCAGCATATATTTCTTACCTTAAAACCCAAATTTATACGAATTTGGTGGGCAGTTTAAGGTAAATACCCTACTAAGGGTATAAGGTTTGTGCAAATCATCTTTTAAGGCGTACGCTTAAGTTTGCCTAAAAAAACTTTTTACATAATAAGAGTACTCAATTCCTCTTAAAATCTCAAGGTCTTAACCAAAGATAGGCTAAAATCTCAAGATTAGGAGAGCAATTGCAGATCCGCCCATGATGATTGCCACTGTTACAGCAACATTCACAAAGACGCCAATCTCAATTGACTTTGCAGCTAAGGGATTTCTACCAAGGGCCTCTACTCCACTTGAAGCTATTCTTCCAAAGTAAACAAGACCTAAAACAAACGAAAGGAGAATGAAAACTCCTGCTACAAGGTATTTGAATGCAACTCCTGGGCTCTGTGTTGCTGCTTGAGAGATTGCATTAAAGAAAGCGCCTGTAGCGGTTTGACCTTTTCCATAGCTTGACCCAGGGTAAAAGTATCTCATGTTAAGAGAGACAGCAATTTTTCCTGTGGCATTCTTGTCTTCATTTTCATAATCCTCAAGAGAAACACCAATTGCATACCCCGCTTTATCGGCTCTTTGTGCAGTGCCCGGAATGTTGGAAGTTGTAACGATGTCACCTTTTCTAATCGGGCCATTAACAGTAGAAACGTTCACCTTCACTGTTCCGCTTAACACTACAGGGTACTTTTTATCGGTCTGCCCTTCTGACTCAAAAACGATGGCAGGATTCTGACTTACAACCCCTACTACAGAAGAGTCATATGGATATTTGCTAAGGAAGAACCCACCTGAAGATGAGGAAACAATGTCTCCGTCTTTAACTACTTCGTCTGAAATAGCTATGTTGTTTGCTACTCCAAGAGAAAGATCCGCAGCGTAAGCAGTTCTTGGATCATTTGAAGCCGTGATAAGGGTCAGACTAAGACCCGCAGTCAGGATTAAAGTAAGTAATGTTGGAAATAAACCTGATGAAACGAATGAAAACGATTTTGACAACAAAAAGAATACAGAAGAACCGGAGTTCCCTGCTATGCCTCTTATTTTTGATTTGTAGGACAGGTCAACCAAAGGCATATTAACTTAACAAAATAATAACATATTTATGAAGTGCAAACACTATTTTGGTAAACGTCTTATCTGCATTATAACCACAACAAAATAAGGGAATTGAGTAAAACTAAATTTCAGTCTCAATCTATGTTACCTACTAAAGCATTGGAGCAGGATGTGCAATTTAAGGCTTGGCAAACTTGCAAGTTGTGTGACATTTTTACTGATTTTAGCCTCAAACACTAAAATCTGCATTAAAGTGAACAACAAGATACCGTCAAAAATGCTGGATGTATAAAAAATACTTGTTCAAAAAAGCTCTTTCTCAGAAATATGACATATTTACCGCCATCTAAGTAAATTCATGAGAGGCGATTTAGCTGATGGGTACAAAATACTGAGACAATGAGGTTAAATTTTGTACAAAAAACCCTTTACAAGTTATTTGGATTTTGTATTATAGTTATAATCACAGATTAAAAAAAGATATGAACCTGCCTGCCCAAGATAATATAAAGCTATTTTCGATTACTGAAGTTGCAAATCTGTTGCACGTTTCAGCGCACACGATTAGGAACTGGGAAAGAGAAGGCAAAATAACACCCAGCTTTAGAACTCCTACAGGACACAGGAGATATACTCTTGCTGACGTTGAAACAGCAAGAAAAGTCCAGGAGGATCTAAATAGTGCTGTATTCTCATCATTAACACCTGTAGAGGCTGTATCTGCAGCTATTTCTTCACCTGAAACAAATTCAAAAGATATTTCTGACAACCAAGACATTCCTATGTCAGTTATCTACCCTGCTACCAGTTCTGTAGAGAACAAACCACTCGCTCAGAATGAAATTTCTTATAATGAAGCCCCAGAAGTACTTTTAAACACAATTGACATCAGTGAAGATCCAGATCAAGAACTTGTAACAAGCAGAAGCACAAGACACTCAAGAGTTAAGGTCTACGCATCACTTGGAGTATTTGCCACTCTACTATTCCTTGGAGCTTTCAGCTATGCATTTGTAGGCCCTGAAGTTTCTAAGTTTTTTGGCAAACCAAACATTGACACTGCTAATAATGCAGAGCAGGGAGAGGGAAATACTGACGGAGGTGTGCTTGGAGAATCTGATTCAAACCAGCCTGATCAAATTGCTTTCAACATAGATACTATATTAAGAAAGAAAGTTAGCCTTAGAGACACACTTGAGGTTTACGGCAAGTCCACTTTCAAAGATGACATCTCTGCTGTAGGAAAGAATATCGATCTTGGAGACGGTAAAATCACCGCCTCTAATGTTATATATAGTCTTAAGGGTCAGGGAGCCATCAAAGTAACTGGTACGCAGGATGTAACCATTTCAGTGGATGCGGTAAGCACATTTCAGGGACTTAAGGGAGACATTACTCTCACCGAAGGTACTGGGATTGAAATAGCAGGAACTGAGATAACTGTAATTGCAACACTTGAGGACATTATCAACAATGGAGACTGTTCTGATTGTATTACAGACCAAGCCACAGCAGACGATCTAACCATTGATGCATCAGGCACAATATCAGGTAACGCAATCAAAAACGGTGTTGTTGGTGCAAGCGTTGGAGGCACTGGACTCTCAACATACTCTACCGGAGATATTTTGTTTGCCTCTTCTTCATCCACTCTTAGCGCATTAAACATTGGTGCCCCAGGACAAGTCCTAGTAGCAGGAGCCGGTGGGGAGCCTGAGTGGGTAACATCTACTCTTGGATGTTCCGGATGCGTAATAGTGAACAACCCAGATTCAACCCAAACCATAAACCCAACAACCGCTACAACCACAGGTCTTGTAATCGCTCAAGCTGTAGGAGGTACAGTAGATGTTTTTGATGTAACAAATGCAACAGGATCAACAAATTATTTAAGAGTGGATTCGTCTGGAAATGTTTCACTTTCTCAAAACTTAACTGTACTTGGAACCACAGATTTTGCTTCTGATATAACTTTTTCTGGCACTACCCCTTCGATCACAATTAATGACGCTGAAACCTTCTACATCAGTGACGCGTCAAGCAACACGCTACTTTCAGTTGCGGATGGTGGACTAACTGGCACCCTTACTGTTGCAAACATTGCAGGATTTAATCTCACAGGAAATCTTGTTGGAGTTGGCTCCCCTTCGATTTCAGGAATTGGATCCTTAAGCACTACTACTATTACAACATCAAGCACTATCAACGGAGCAACAATTTCAGGAGGTACATTAACAGGAGGAACATACACAAACGGAGGGGCCATAATTGTTGATGGAAGCTCTTTTAATGTAAACGATGGATCTGGAAATATATTTACGGTAACAGACACGGGCTCAACAGGAACAATTAGTAATATTGGCAGCATAGTAATATCAGGTGCTAGCGATGTCACTTCAGGCACTAATGAAGATCTAACATTTGTAGCAAACGGATCTGGAGATGTTGTTGTTTCAACTGATGTAGATAGCACATTTAGAATATCGGGTTTGGACTGCTCTGCTTATGCAAGCGGAGGGACACTCACTACTGATGCGTTCGGAAATGTCACATGTAACGATGATGAAGGTGGTGGACTTAACCCAGGCTTCACAGCAGCAGGAGGAATAGTAGATAAATCAGACACAGCAGATAGAGTAAGACTTCAGTACGGAGACGCAGGAGATGTGCAATTTACAATTGAAAATACTACTAATAACGTAATCCCAACAGCCAATGCCATTGAAGTAGACCTTACAGGAGGAGCAACAGGAATTATTACTGATAATGTAGCAGGAATGCTTATCTCAACAGAATTTGGGGATGGGGCTGGAAATACAAACTCTGGTCTAAGAGTAGATATTAACCCAGTTTCAGCCTCTGGTGACGAGAACTTCTATGGAATCACAATTGATGGAATTGCAGCAAGTGCAGCATCAGAGAGCGCACTTAATATTGGAGGGGGTTGGGACAACTACTTAAATACTTCTTCAATTGATATTACTGGAACAGGTGCCATTTCAGGAGCTACAGGTATAAGCTCTTCAGGAAATATTGTATTTTCTGGACTAGCCGATGGGGCAGTTTATGTATCTGGGGGCTCAGGTCTTATAGCTTCTGAGGCGCAACTGTCAGTAACAAGAGGAGGTACAGGAGCTGCTACCTTAACAGCTAATGGAGTTCTTCTTGGTAA
>CAZWQF010000010.1:16521-31540 GCA_964636285.1 uncultured Candidatus Saccharibacteria bacterium | reverse complement strand
GGATAGAGCACTTCGCTTCGGACGAAGGGGTTGGGGGTTCGAATCCTCTAGGGCGCTCCAGTAAATATGACTAGTTTAGCTAATGAGGATCAAAATATAAAAGACCAAAAAGCCAAAGAAGATGTGGAGGTAAGTTCATCTCAGAAGACTCATTCGAATGTTGTTTTAAACCTACTTAATTTTTTTATTAAAATCTTCAAGGATTCAGTTATTTGGTTTGCAAGGGGCTTATCTAGCTGTATCTCACAAGTTCTTGGATTTATGCTTGTCACAATCGCTATTTTATTAGTTATTACTGCTCTATCTGGAGGTCTAAACGAAGTTAATTCAGATATAGCATCAGTAAACAACAATAAAGAGATTTTTAGAGATTACGGAGGCCAGGAAGAAATAGCTTTAATCGAGCTGGACGGCATTATTTATGAAAATGATGCGGTTGCAGAGCCATTTGGCGGAGGAATGTCAACAATTACCCCAAATAAAGTTGAGAATGCATTAAATAAGGTGAGGGAAGACTCTCAAATAAAAGCGGTACTTATCTATTTAAACTCGCCTGGTGGATCTCCAGTTGCTTCTGACAGAATTTATGAAATTATTCAGGATTTTAAAACTGACACTAAGGCTCCAGTGGTTGTGCTGATGGGGGATATTGCAGCTTCTGGAGGCTACTACATAAGTGCAGCGGCTAACAAGATTTACGCGCACCCATCCACAATAACTGGCTCAATAGGAGTAATCATGGAAACTTATAACCTCAAAGGGCTTTATGAAAAGATTGGTGTGCAAAAACAGGTATTCAAAGCAGGTAAATATAAAGATATACTGAATGACTCAAGAGATATGACCCAGGAAGAAAAGGACATCATGAATAACCTCATGTCAGATGCATACAATTCATTCCTTAATAGGGTGAGCGAAGGAAGGGGTATGTCACTTGAGGATGTTAGAACCAAGGCAGAAGGAAAAATATATTCTGGAAAATCTGCCAAAGAAGCAGGCTTGGTGGACGAAACAGGTACACTAAACGATGCAATAAAAGCAACTGCAAAACTTTCAAATTTGGAAAAATATAAGGTTGTAAAGATTAAAGGATTCTCATTCTTTGACAACTTATTGCTTGGTCTTGAATCCTCAGCCGGAAGACTAGGAATTAATCTTGGAGTAAATATAGGGGCTGTAAACCAACCTACATATAGAATTCTTTATAAACTACCTTAAGGAGCAAACCTCTGAGCAGACCCTTCATTTGCAATGATTTTTACCATGGCGTCGGGTACTCTGTAACCATAAATTCGGACATCGTCAATCTGACCCTCAAACCACTGGGCGCTTACATCAGAAGTTGATCCTATACGTAAGGGATCTGTTGAATTTAATCCCATACCACTAGCAAGGGTGTAAGAATTTTCTAACATGCCATTAACAAATACTCTAATTGTATTATTGCTAGAGTCATAAGTTCCCATAACGTGGTACCAATTTCCATTAGTAAGGCTTGAAGTAGCTGAGACCCCATTGTACCCACCACTTATACCCACTCCAAATTGGGGTATTGGGTTTGTAGCGTTACCAATTGTTAATTGAAATCCTTGGTCAGATCTACTTGCACCATTCCACTTTGAAACAACCGTATAGTATGAGGATGGGGATGAAAAATTAGGTTTTACCCAAGCTGACACAGAAAAAGACGTGTTGAACTGTAACTCTCCGCTATTTCCTACGGTTACGTAATCGTCTACACCATCAAATCCCAACGAACTATTGAATTTTCCTGAAGAGCCGTCATCCCACATTTCTGTAGACGTGCCGGAAGAACAGCTACCTACTGAGGTATTCCCAGAAGATACTGGAACAACAGTTCCATTAAGTCCAGGAGCTCCTCCTGAGGCTGATGGGGCTGTGTTATAGGCAGTAGAACCAGAACATTCATCAAATTTATAGTGAGCTAAAGGCTTTCCTCTATTAAGCAGGTAGGCGATTTGAGTATGTGTGAGTGCTGAATCAAAAACATAAATTTCATCCATAACCCCATCAATGCTATTTATATAGGAAGGATTGCCGTCATATGCGCCAATAATAAATGAATCAGTGAAATTTGACTCATCTGTGCTAGAGTCTAAAGTTTGATTTACTCCATTAATATAGAAATAAGCAGTCCCGTTACCATCATAAGTTACAACCACATGATTCCATGTATTTGTGGTGAGAACTGAAGTATTAGAACTGGCTATATTCGCACATGCAGTATCGCCGCATAAATGTATGCTCCCCAACTCATAAAAAATAGACCAATTATTATTATAGTGAGAGAAAAAGGTATCATCCCCTGTTAGGGTATTTGGGTAAACCCAAAACGAGATTGAGTAAGCACCAACTTCGGAAATTGGATCAGTAAGGGCGTCTACGGCGGTATCGTCACCGTTAAATCTTAAAGCCTGACCAAATTTTCCTTTAACCCACGTGAGTGGACCTACAAGTCCTAGATTATAGTTATTTCCAGAGGAATCAGCTACTGTTGTACCTGTATTTTCATCTAATCTCCATGAAGCTATTGGGTTAGGCATAGAAAACACCTCATCCTCGTTCTCGGCAATTGAGCCTAAAGCAATTACTGAGTTAGCATTGAAATCTATTAGTATCTCGGTTTGTGATAAAGCAGATCTATAAATTTTTACATCATCTAGGTCACCATGTAGCTCCTCTGCATTTGCGGTAGCATTATCATCTGCATCTTGATCTCCTATATACAATGCTCCATTGTTTTCAAGGGATCCAGTAGCAGACATTGAGGTGTCAGGAGTACTCTGCGATTTTCCGTCCACAAAAATCTCCAATCTAGATGTGTCAGTTTTTACTGCTACTAAATGGTGCCATGTCATATCAAACAAATTTGAAGTTGAGCAAGTTAAGTCTTCAGGAAAATTTGTTACGGCGTCATCGTCAATTCCCAAGCAATACTGCCCAGAACTATTAAAGTAAGTGGCATATCCAATTGCAGCAGCCGCATCACTAGTACGTTTATGCGCTAGCCATTGATTGGCTGCGGTTGGTGTGGTAGCCGAATCAGATTTAAACCAGGCAGAAATTGTAAAGTCCTCAGAGGCAGAGAAATCTAAATCTGGATCATCGGATCTGGAAAGACGAATGGCACCGCCAGTACCATTCCAGGCACCATCATATTTTCCGCTTTTTGCCCATGAAGCAGTATTTAATGTTAAGTCATTATTGTTATAGGTTTGGTCTTGAGCAATAGTCCCAGATAAGTCATCAAATTTCCATCTGGCTACATACGACCCTACTGGTGACCCGCCTGCTGGATGACCACCATTCATATCTTCTATGATTTGTATGGAGGTTCTAACATAGTTATAGATTTTTACATCATCGAGTAGACCATTGTAGTTAAAAGGGCTTGAAGTACTAGACCCTCCAAAAATTAAAGGTTGTGATGTGTTTGTATCTGGACCTGATATATCAACTCCGTTTGTGAGAGTACCATTACTATAAAAATTATAGGACCCAGATCCATTATGTGTGACAACTATATGGCTCCAACGATTGTTTACAAGTGCATTGTTACCTGAGTAAGCTACTGTGGCTGCACAAGATGCGCCTTCTTGACAAACCTCAATGCTATCATTCGTTGCTTGATATATTGAAATGTTTCCTGATTTACCAAGCAGAGCTCCAAAACCGCCTTCGCCATCAGACAGGGGATACGCCCAGAGCGATATGGTAAAAGGACCGCTGGTATCTAAAACTGAATTACTTGATGTAGAGGCGTAATCATCGGTTCCATCAAATCGAAGACCAGAGCCCATTTTGGCTGTTCTCCAGACGGGACCATTATTTAGATCCGCCGAATATCCACTTCCTGAAGAATCGGCTGCAATAACGCCAGCATTATCATCAAGTTTCCACCAACCAACTGGATATGGAGCTGATCCAAAAAGTGAATCAACTTCTTTGTTTGAAAGAGTACGATTGTAGACTTTAACTTCATCAATTGATCCTTCAAAGTAAAAACTGTTTGATCTTCCAATATACATATTTGAATTATTTGAGGCAAAATCTCCAGTAGCGTCACTTGTTACGTTGCGCCCGTTAACAAAAAAAGCGTACGTGCCGCTGCCATTATGGGTTACAACAACATGTTGCCAAGAATTCGTAGTGATGACCCCTGTTGATGAGGACGCAGTGTTGCTACAAACACCACCGTTATCATTACAAAGAATCAAAGTGCCTGTGGTGTTTACGTTAAATAGAAAGTTGTTAGAGCTGGATCCGTAAATAGCACGTTCAGCTGCCAGTGATGATGGATTGATCCAGGCTGATATAGTAAAAGCCTGGGAGGCTATTGGGGCTGGGAGTGCTAAATTTACATACTCACTACTTGCAGCCGCAAAACTAAGTCCTGGTCCATATTTTCCACTTGTCCATGTAGGAGTGTTTACTAAAGTTCCAGTAATACCATTCGCGGATAAATCTGTAATTGATGAACCAGTGTTTTCATCCATTTTCCAATAGCCCAATAAATTGTTGGTGAGAGTGGTTTGATTCGCTATGCCTGATCCCAGTGTGGCAGAAACAGGTTTATTGGATTGGGAATTTGAATCGGCAATTACTTGGGTATTTGTTTTAGCAAAGTTGTAATACTTAATCTCGTCGATAAAGCCGGTCCAGCCATTAGTACCTTCATCTGCGTCGTTACCAATTCTGAAGCCTGCACTGGTGCCATCTAAGCTTGATCCAGTAATACTGGAGTCTTGAGCAATCTGCTTACCGTCAATATAAAGGGTGATACTGGAAGTACCTGATTTGACACCAGTGATATGGTGCCATTGGGAGTCGGCATATGAGGTGGTGCTGCAGGCTGAGTCGGAAGGAAAAGTACCTGCGGTATCGTCGATGCCAAAACACATATAGCCACTGGAGTCCATGTAGATTTTCCAGCCCACACCGTTGACCCCATCAGTTCGAGAGATCATGGTATCGGATCCAGCTATGGAATTGTGTTTAAACCAAGCTGAAATTGAAAAAGAGTTAGTTGATGGAAGTAGTTCGGTGTCAGAGGAGTAGGTCTTGGTAGCTCTGTCGGCATTACCATCGAAGTATAAACAATTACCTGAGACACACATGTCTTGGGTTCTCCACAGAGCATTGGAAATTGTGAGATCGTTGTTGGCTCCTGGAGAGTAGTCATTTAGAGTGGAACCTTGTCCTTCATCCATACTCCAGTAGGAGATTGGGGCAGTTCCTTGCTCATCACTGCTCGTGGGGGTGGTATTGGAGGGAGCACCGCCAGAGGGCGACAGATCAGAATAGAGCGCAGAGTTGATCTCTGCATTAACTGCTGCAGGGTTTGCATAGTAAACATAACCTACATTTGTACCATCAACAATGTTAGGGAAAATAACTTCAACAGTTGTAGAGGCATTGTTACAAGTGCCGGTAATATCGTGATTGAGGGCTTTACCGCTACCATCAGTAAACCTCAAATCATCACAATCAGACTGCATTAAGTTGGCTGTGATTAGTTCTGCAGTGTCTAGAGTAAATGTAATACTTCTGGAATCGTTAACTGCAGCATTATGTATAAAATTAAACTTTAGCCTATATGTGTAAGTATCGTCAAACCAAGCAGCTGAGGCTTCCTTAGTAATAAATTTTTGAAAAACAAAAAAGATTAGTGAGGCAGTAGCTAGAGCTACAAAAATAGTGGCAGAAAGCTTGAATAATCTATGTGATACAAAAAAATTTGACTTAGGCATAGAGACAGTAACATTTTACTATTTTATTGACTAGATAAGCCATATTTTGTTTAAAAACTATTTCCTTTAATCATCTATTTCTTTATAGTTATAAAGTTAATAAAAACTTGACGCTTTATGGACCTTAACTTAATTTTGCTAACTATCGCTTCATTTGGAGGCTACATTTTTACGAACAGAAGAAGGCCAGTCTATAAATTCAAAACATGGTTAGACAACCACATCAAGTATTCAAGAATTTTCATTATTCCTTATATCTCGTTGTATTTGTACATTGTTTATAGCGTATTCGTTGTCAACTTGAGCATAAGGCCTTTGCTACTAACTTCACTAATTGCAACAAACACTATCGCAACAGTATTTTGGTACTTGGTTCCTAATGGGGTAAATCGAGACAAAGTACCGGTTAAAAACTTTCTAGATAAAATTGCCAACTTTATTTATTCTCATGACGGAGACACAAATGGATTTCCCTCTGGGCACGTCTTTCTTAGTTTAATTTGTTCATATTACCTATTTGCATCATCATCTAACTTCTTGTATTTAATTTTTGGGATCATCATTGCAGTTTCTACTGTTTATACAAAGCAACACTATGTTATAGATATATTGGGGGGAATCATTTTTGGAAGTTTAGGAATTCTAGCTAGTAAATACCTACTTTTTCATTGGTGAGCCCGGAGAGATTCGAACTCTCAACCAACTCCTTAAGAGGGAGCTGCTCTACCATTGAGCTACAGGCTCAAACTCACCAGTTAAGATTTTACCACGCCTTTGCTTTTCATTAAAACCGATTTCACCTATAATCTGAATGCTTTAGCTAGAGTGGTGAAACTGGCAGACACGCTGTCTTCAGAAGGCAGTTTCCGAAAGGAATTGGGGGTTCAAATCCCCCCTCTAGCACCAAAACTTAACAATCCTTAAATTTTTGATATAATTCACTTTGTTCAGGTAGACTGAGCAAGAAATTCGGGCGAGTGGTGAAACTGGCATACACGCTACTTTGAGGTGGTAGTGGAATAAAATCCGTGGAGGTTCGAGTCCTCTCTCGCCCACCATAAATCTTCTATACACAAGTGAGTGATTTCTTTGTTACAATTATCGGATAGTGTTTAAAAAGCCACAAAACTTTTTTGTTCTTGCGCTTGCCTTTATCTTGTTATTATCAACAAGAGGCGCTTTTGGGAACATACATCCAAATCCAACAAATTCTTCTCAGATCAAGGCGCAAAACGGCAGGCCTCCATTTGAGACTTCTATGGAGAGAGGAAGGTACGCACAAGTTGTTTCAATAGTAGAATCTGGAAATCTAAATGTAGATGAATTCGCCGAATTTCTAAAGCCAGATCTAGCATGGTATAATGGCCACTTTTATTCAACTTTCCCACCCGGAATGGCTATACTTTCAGCTCCTTTTTATTTAATTGGAAGAGTGTTTGGTTTATCCCAAGTATTTACTTACTTCACGCCACTCCTACTTACTCTTATAACAGTTATTTTCATAATAAAAACCGGCGACTTGCTTGGCATTTCAAAAAGAGGCTCTATATTAAGCTCTGCTGTTTTTGCTCTTGCCACTAGCACTTGGGCTTATTCATCTACTTTTTCGGCGCATTCCTTGTCTGCACTCTGCGCAATCTCAATTTTTTACCTGATCTTAAAAATCAAAAAATCGGATCCAGAAGTTCTGAACAAAAATAAAATTCTTTGGTATGGGGGAATTGGATTTATTTATTCGATCAACTTATTTATTGATTACCCAAATCTTCTGATTCTGCTACCGTTAGTTCTTTTCACCCCATTCATTGAAGCCTCAGTGGTTTCTCAAGAAAACGAAAAGGTCTTGTCATTACCAAAAAAAGCAACGGGGACAGTAATTGGTCTCATTTTAGGTGTTTTACTTTTTGTAGTATTCAACCTTATTAACTATAGTAAAGCAACATACTTAAGCAACACGTACACAATAAAGTGGGTACTCCAAAAGGAAAGCGATTTAACAAAACTTAGCCTATCTAATGAAATATTTAAAAATAAAAATTACCTAACGGATAGGTTTTCACTTGGAAAGTTAGTGGACGGATTTCAGGTGCTTACGACTGATTCAGACAGGGGTGTGTTTCAATTTTACCCAATTTATATATTTGCATTAATAGGACTTGTAGTAGCTTTAAAGAGTCAAAGGAAAGTGTTTTTGCTCCCAGCCTTGATTTTTCTCCTTAATATTTGTGTTTATGGATCTTATGACGATCCATGGGGAGGGTGGGCATTTGGTCCAAGGTACCTAACTATATCTCTTGCTCTATTTAGCCTATTAATTGGCTACTTTTTTGATAAATTTTCACAAAAAATCCTAGTTAAAATTCTAATGCTAGCTTCAATATTTTTTAGCACTAGTATTGCTGCCATTGGAGCGTTAACTACTACAGCAGTCCCTCCAAGTATCGAGGTAGCTAAAAAGGGTATCTATTCAAACTATATGTACAACTTTCAATACCTGTGGAAAAACGGATCTTCATCTTTTATCTACAACAGCATATTTAGCATTTTTATACCTCAGGTTTACTATGTTTTTGTATGCGTCTTGGTGTGTTTTTTGTTCACAACAATTTTCTTTGCAAACAAGAAGCACCTGCACACATTAAAAGCTTGGGCTAGGCCTTTTGTGGGTAAACAATAAACCTTTGTGATATAATTTTTTGTGACCTGCGGATGTAGTTCAGTTGGCTAGAACGTCTCCTTGCCAAGGAGAAGGTCGCCGGTTCAAGTCCGGTCATCCGCTCCAAATATAACTCTTAAAAAACTCCCAAAGGAAAAATTATGTCACTTTTTGAACCAATAATTGAATCTGTTGAGTCTTTGGCTACCAAAGTTCCTCTGGAGCTCTATGTAACAGTTGGGTCCTTTATAGAGGAAATTGTTGCTCCAATCCCTTCGCCTGTTGTGATGGTGCTTGCAGGCTCAATAGCCCACACTCAAAACCACTCTGTCTGGTTTTTGCTTTGGTTAGCACTTTTTGGATCTGTTGGGAAAACAGCCGGAGCGCTGGTTCTTTATTTTGTGGCAGATAAGCTGGAGGACGTTGTTCTTGGAAAATTTGGTAAGTTTATTGGACTTTCACATAAGCAAGTTGAAACTATTGGGAAGAAGTTCCAAGGAGGGTTTAAAGACGACATATTTTTATTTATAGCACGAGCCATACCAATTATACCGAGCGCTCCAGTATCAGTAGTAGCTGGACTTATTAAGCTAAATCTTAAAACCTTTATTGTATCAACATTACTTGGAACTTTTGTTAGAGATCTAATGTATTTATATTTGGGATTTGAAGGTCTTGATAACTACAAACAAGTCTCCTCTGGATTTGAGAATGCAGAATCTATTGGTCAATTGATACTTCTTGCGGTAATTGCAGGAATAATTGTGTTTGCGTACTTTAGACGAAAGCACCATTAACTAATCAATTTTTCTGAAGATATAATAAATTCCAAAAAGCGCCTGTGTTAAAGTTGCATATCCGAGAGTAAACACTAAGATCCTTATTAAATCTGCCTGATTTGTTAGTAAGATTACTATTGTTGCAATCAACCCTAAAGGATTTAAAAGAATATCCCAGCTATTAAACCTTAGGACGAGACCAAGGTAAACACCAAATCCAGCAAGTAGATTAATGGAAAGCACCAAAAGCCCAAGCCTCACATTCAAAATCTTATATAAAACTGACCTTAATAGAACTATTGATTCAAACCCTAAAAACGCACCAACAAAAGCATGAAGAAACGTCAAAGCCCAGTCAAAACCAACTGGAATATCGCTAACATAACCAACATGTCTTAAATCAACAAAGATATAAGGCGAGTTTGGATAGAATGCAAGCCAAGCAAGGAGCAAGAAAAAAAGTTTAACAGAATATTTTTTTCCAAGATTAAATTTATAAATTATAAAACTAAAAAAATAGGGGAGACCTGCTAAAAATAAATTCCACCCAAGGAACCAATAATTAGTGCTTAAAGTGAACGCAAATCTCAATAATAGTAAAACCGAAGATAGAATAAACAAAAATAGACTTACTTCAAGTGAACTTTTATCAGTTATTCTTTTTTTTATTAGGCTAATCATATATTTTTAATCAGAAAACTATTGCATTCTTAATTAATATTAGTCTATTCTATTTGTGTATTTCTTTGTAGTAGTTATAAATACAAAGAATAGACGCCTGCCATGAATATTAAAAAGATTACAGTATTATATAACAGTGTTGATGAAGTAAAAAAGGGGGAAGTTGGTGATTCCATTGCAGAGGCGTATAACTATAAAGCTGCGGAAGATGTTTCAAATGCTCTTATTAAACTTGGGTATGAAGTTACTCTTTTTGATCTTAACTCAAAAACTTTAAAACTATTACCATCTATCAAAACTGACATGATCTTTAATCTCTTGGAGGGTTTTGATAACTTACCCCAGAGCTTTACAGCAATTACCTCATATATTGAGTCGCTTGGTATTCCAATGACTGGTACTAATTCGTTTGCAGCAATGCTTACAATTGATAAAGCAAGAACAAAAGACTTTTTGGTTAAAAATAAAATCCCAACTCCAAACTACCAACTTTTTATTCACGAACTAGAACCACTCAAATACAACCTCAGATTTCCGTTAATAGTTAAGCCAAATAGTGCTGATGCTAGTATGGGAATTACGCAAGATTCGGTTGTAAAAAACTCTGCAGAACTTAGAGAACAGATTCAATATGTCAGAGAAGTATATAAAGATGCAGCTCTTGTTGAGGAATATATAGAGGGGAAGGAAATGGACTGCTACGGGGTTAAGGTAAACGATGGGGTTATTGTTTCAAATGTTCTTGAAGCTCCTTTTATTCCTGACAGTTCAAGAAAATGGGATATTTGTGATTTTGAACACAAGTGGGGAGAAACCGGATACTGTGATGAAATCTGCCCAGCTCAAATTGCGCCTGAGACTCAGGCATGGATTGAAAGGCTTGTGGCGGAGTCGATTAAGATCTTTGATATTAAAGGTTGCATGAGGCTTGATTTAAGGCTCTCCAAAGACAATATTCCTTATGTTATTGAGGTAAACACAAATCCAGGAATGGAGCTTTCTCACGATACAACAGAGATCACAAACTTTATCACTAAAGGCATCACGTATGTTGATTTGGTGAGAATGATTGTGGATAATGCTGCCTACGAATATGAAAATAAGCTTCTTTCAAGCAAGCCTTTCTTGAAAGACTCCAATCTGGTAAAATCCGAATAGCCAAAATTTGGGCTCAGGTTCCGGGAAGGTAGCAAAGTTGGTCATTGCACCGGTCTGAAAAACCGGCTATGCGAGTTCGATTCTCGCCCTTCCCACCATAAGTTCAACAACATTACACTACAATATATATTGTGCTATCTAAAACTAAAGAGTATAATCAATGTATGTCAATTCAGGCAATAAAAACAGCTCTTGTAAATAGTGATCATGCAAGGATATACAGTCTTGCTAAAAGCTCTACCAATACCGATGTATCAACATTACTAGAGAAATTTCTTGCTAAGGAAAATAAACTGGTGACAACAAATCAGGTAGTTAAGAACAACTTACTTAACTTGGTTTCTGCAATTTTTATCCTCAATCAAAAGGAAAATGCCAAGCAGAGAAGTTACTTTAGCGATAAATTTATTTCAACCTTAGAAAACCTTGAATAAAGAATTAAACATAAATCATGAAATAACTCCAAACAATTGGAAGCCATTGGTGCAGCTTAAACACCTAGTGTTTGATAATGACGCCTTAGTGAGTATAAATGATTATAATTCTGAATCTTTGTTACAAGAGTTTGTAGATGCTAAATCCCAGCTTTGTTACATAGATCCAGTGTTCATTGAGCTCTCAAACACGAATAATGCAAAATTAAGAATCCAAAGACAGAACATACTCTCCAGGTTCAAATTTAGCCAACTACCTATAAGCTTGGTAACATCTCAAAGATTAAGAACGCTACATTCGTGGCTTACAATGAATAGTGTTTTCCCTTCACCTACAGATGTTTACCTAGCTGGCATTCTTGACCATTTTTCTCTTAATCAAAGCGTTATAATGGTTACATCAAACATCAAGGACTTTCCGGAACCTTTATTTATCAAAGTAGGATTTATAATCTTGCATGGAGAAAAATCCTGCAAGGTACTAACTCTTCTTAAGATAAACCCATCAGTATTATAAATTGATTAAAGTTGCTAAATAGAGTTATGCTATACCCATGATAAAGAAAATCCTGCACCTGATTGAACAAGCAGGAGTTTTAATGCAAATGCCAAGATCACATAAAAGGCACTTGGGTACTGCATTTGATACTGTAGCATCACATAGCCATAATGTTTCAGTAATAGCATATGTAATTTCACGAATGGAAGGTCTTTCACATGAAGAGGGGATGAAAGCAGTTACAATGGCAGTTTTTCACGACCTATCAGAAGCAAGGACAGGAGACTTTGGATTTGTAGAAAAACATTACGGACAAACGGATGAAAATAAGGCTATAGAAGATCAATTTAAAGGTCTTATGTTTTCAAAGGATCTAACTGATTTAGTAGCTGAATACAATCTCAGGAAATCTAATATTTCAAAGTGTGTTAAAGATGCAGACAGTCTTGCACAGATTTTTCACGAATGGGTATTAATGCATCAAGGAAATAAGTTGGCTGAAAGATGGTTCCATTCGGATTTTAATGATCGAGTCCCTTCCTTTAAAACCGAGTCAGCCAAACAGATTGCTATTGCAATGAAAGAGGGTACACCACAGGATTGGTGGTGGATAGAGTTTATCAAAGATGAAGCAGCAGAAGATCTTCAAAAGCTTATAGGAAATTGAGATGACTGATTTAATAGAAGTTCCTAAAATTCCTGAATTTTTGGATTTAAAAGCAGAATCAATTTTAGATAGAGCGCAAAGAGAGGCTATAAGGGGGCAACTTTCTGAACTTGAAGATTTAGCATTTTCAGACCAAAGCGAAAGAAGAAAAGGAATTAACTTAATTAAAGAAATACCTGATTCGATTTATTATAACCCGAGCAATTTATTAGTTATCTTAAAAGATGGGGACAATGACGGTGTCCTAGGGTTTACATTTCTTGAAAGGCAGGGAGACTCATACTACGAAGTGATCTCATGTGTTAAGTACCCTGGCAATGGTCATATACAACAAATTTTGCAAAAAAGAGATGAGGAACTAAGGGCCATAAATGTCTTTGAAGTCTGTACACATGTAGACGCAGGGTCAAAGTATGCTGAAAGTCTATTAAAACATTATGAGGAGGCTCCAATTGGAGATTTGGATAAGCCTTTTGATTCAAATCAGATTGCCTTAAGATATAAAATACCTTCAAATTAAGCTTTCTTGAGTAAATTCACCTGAATTGATAGAATATTATAACTTTGGGGCTAGTAGCTCAGCTGGTTAGAGCGTTGCGTTTACATCGCAAAGGTCCATGGTTCGATCCCATGCTGGCCCACCAAAGAAATTTTACATCCCAAACTCCCGTTTATAAACAAATTGATTCCGTCTTATAATATAACTATGGGTAAGCCAAATATTCATGAGACTGTTTCACCAGAGATAGCAGTAGAAGCAGCATCAGTTGAGTATGAGGTAGCTAGAGTACAGCATTACATTTCTGTTTTTGATTCTGTCAGCAAGCATACTCAAAGCATTGTTTTTCCAAAAGGCCTAGATATTCAAAATTACTCCGATCTAAATCAAGCAGAAGAGGCAACACGGGAGGAATATGACCCAAACTACTATTTAGAAGCACTGGACAAGGTAAAAAGCTCATTACCTACAATACAAGCTGCACTTGAGGTATTAAGACAGTTTCAGGAATCTTGGGGTTTTGAACTTGATAGCTCGTACAGAATTGTTTTAACAAGATATGGAACAGGAGGCAGTTATCATTTAGATACTGGAGAAATAGTTATGCGTACAACACGAGAAGGAGATTTTGCTAGGCCTAATCCAGCAGCAACTCCAATTCACGAATTAACACACATGTGTGTAGAGCATTTAGTCAAACAATATGCTTTGTCGTTTTCTGAAAAAGAGGATTTGGTCAATGGCATTGGTAAGACTCTTTTTCCAGAAATATTTGATCCAACGAATGTAGTACCTGAAGATACCCTGCGTACAAGGCGAGAAATGCTAACTAGGTTACCTGATATTATAAAAGACAGGCGTTTGAAAATAGTATGATTGCAAGAGATATCATTACTTCTCACAAGTATTAACAAGTAAAATTTGTGATTTAGACTCTATCTCTCAAACCTTACTGTGGAAAACCCATAAGGAATACCAGTTAATGTAACAGGCTTCTCTTGGTCTGTAGGAAGTCCGAGTCTGATATACTCTTGCTCTAATTCCAAGCGTGTAGCCTCTTGTCTGGTGGTTTCACCCTGTGCTGTAAGAGTGACGTCCCTAAATGTAAGTGATAGATACCTGGATCCGTCAGCATCTCTAACCACAGAACCATTCAAAACTGCGTTCACTTTATAACCTCCGTCACTCCAGTCAGCAGAGTGGCCAATAAAATCCTCCAGAGCTTTAGCTGCTTGGTCAACATCTGTGATTACTTCTGCTCTAGGTTCTCCTTCAAGTGTTTCATGTGTATTTGTCATAAATACACTATAGGTAGTTATTATTTAGGAGTCAAGAATAAAAAGTTAATATTGATTTTCATTGCCTCAACAATTAGGATATTTCCATAGTGACAAGTGCTAAAAATAAAACCAAGTTTGTTTTTGTTACGGGCGGGGTTATCTCCGGACTTGGTAAAGGCACCAGTACAGCTTCAATCGGACTCCTTCTTAAATCAGCAGGGCTTTCAGTTTCCGCTATAAAAGTTGATATGTATCTTAACGTAGATGCTGGGACAATGAATCCAGTTGAACACGGAGAGGTTTTTGTGACTGATGATGGTCTTGAGACAGATCAAGATATTGGAAACTATGAAAGGTTTTTAAACGTCACTCTTCACAGACACAATTACATGACAATGGGCCAGGTATACTGGGATATTTTAAATCGCGAAAGAGCACTTGGATACAAAGGCAAAACTGTTCAAGGCCACATTCATGTCCCTGAAGAAATAATAAGTAAGCTTGAGACTGTAGCAAAAAAAGACAAGGTAGATGTTGTTCTGGTTGAAGTAGGAGGCACAGTAGGCGAGTACCAAAACATGATGTTTTTTGAGGC
>CAZWQF010000010.1:0-16421 GCA_964636285.1 uncultured Candidatus Saccharibacteria bacterium | reverse complement strand
TGGTTGAAGTAGGAGGCACAGTAGGCGAGTACCAAAACATGATGTTTTTTGAGGCAATCAGACGAATGAAACAGGAACGTCCTAAAAATGTATTTCTGATTCATTTGGTGTATATGCCAGTTCCGCCTTCGTTAGGAGAAATGAAAAGTAAACCAGCACAATCTTCAGTATATGAACTTTATAGGCTAGGACTTAGCCCTGACATGGTAATTTGTAGATCAGAAATTCCAGTAGATGAAAAAAGAAGGAGCACCTTATCATTTAATACAGGTGTAAAACTTGAAAATGTTTTTTCTGCACCTAACGTTGATACAGTTTATAAAGTGCCAGTGATGTTTGAGGAGCAGGGACTTGATGAGAAGCTTTTAAAATTAATGAACGTGAGAAGAAAAGCGAATGACATGAAGCTGTGGAAAAACATGATTGATAGCTCACAAACCGGACAAAAGAAGGTTAAAATTGCAATCTTGGGTAAGTATTTTACATCTGGAAGTTTTTCTTTGGAGGATGCATATATTTGTGTACTTGAAGCTATTAAACACGCAGCTTGGAGTCTTAATGCAAAACCTGAGATTAAATGGTTTGATGTAGAAAGATTTGAAAACCCAGAGAGCAAAGCAGAGATTGAAAAAGAACTTTTGGGTTTTAACGGGGTAATTGTTCCTCAAGGTTGGGGAAGTAGGGGAGTGGAAGGAAAAATTGCAGCCATGGAGTTTTTAAGAACAAACAAGATTCCATATTTGGGACTTTGCTTTGGTATGCAAATGGCAGTTATTGAGTATGCAAGAAACATATTAGGACTAAAAGATGCAAACACTGAAGAAGCTGATAAAAACACCAAAAACCCTGTGATCCATGTAATGCCAGAGCAACAAGAGTATTTAAAGAAAAATCAGTACGGCGGAACTATTAGGCTTGGAGCATGGAAGTGTAAGTTAAATCCTAATTCCATTACAGCAAAGTTATATTCAGAATATGGAGAAATTGACAACGAACTGATTATTTCTGAGAGACATAGGCACAGGTATGAATTTAATAACGAATTTAGAGAACAATTAGAAAAAGCTGGACTTGTAATTGCGGGCACTTCCCCTGACGGGAAACTAGTTGAAATCATAGAACTACCAGCGTCAGTGCATCCATTTTATGTTGGGACTCAATTCCATCCAGAATATAAATCAAGGCCACTAAAGCCACATCCACTTTTTATTGGGCTGATTAAGGCTTGTTTAAAGTGAGCAACGCAATTGGCATTAATCATGTAACAATACAAGTTAAAGATAAGGAATTATCTAAAGTATTTTTTACTAATACTCTTGAGTTAGATTATAAGATAGTAAATGAGAAGCATCTTTGGATTGTGTTAGGAAACTCCTACATACATGTATCTCAGAACCCTAATATGGCTAAACCAAACTCATTTAACCATTTTTCAATTAGCGTAACTAATTTTTCTCAGTATACTCAAATGCTTATAAGTAAAGGTTTGATTTTATATAAGCTAGGAGAGAATAATTCATTAGTACCTGTTGACTCTCACCAAATGCCAGCTAATTGCTTCTTGTATGATCCAGACTTAAACATAATAGAAATAGTAGATGCTTCTAGCTCATTTTTTAACGAGGGTACCATTATATGAAAGAAAAGATTTTAATAAGCGCGTGCTTAGTGGGTATTAACTCAAGATATAATGGAAAATCGAATAAAATTGAGCCGCTAGTTGAGCTAGTTAAACAAGGTAAAGCCATCTTTATGTGCCCTGAGCAGACAGGAGGGTTATCTACTCCCAGGGAACCCGCTGAAATTGAAGCTGGCAAAACAGCAAAAGACGTGTTAGCTGGAAAAGGAAGGGTATTAACAATTTCAGGAATGGATGTAACTAAAGAATTTCTAAACGGAGCACACACAACTTTAAGTCTTTGCAAAGAAGCAGGGGTTACAAAAGCAATTCTTAAAGCCAGAAGTCCATCCTGTGGATCTACAGAAGTTTATGATGGAACTCATTCAGGTGTTAGAATTCCAGGATCTGGTATCACAGCGGAGTTATTAAGACAGAACGGTATAAAAGTGTTTGATGAAGAAAGGTATCAAATATGAAAATAGTATTTTTTAATGTTAACGACCTAACAATTGACAAAGACGGCTTGGTTAGATATTTAAAAGAAAATGTAAGTAACACAGATATTTTTTGTATTCAAGAAGCTTTTGAGAACTTTGAAATACTTGAGGACAACCTATTTAAATCTTATACAAAAGTTAGCAGCTACAAGTATGTTTCAGAACCAGATTTTTTTAGGCAAGTTACTCTAATAAGAGAGGGTGTCAGATTAATAGCAACTAACCCACTTCTAGAAAAGTTCCCGCTTTTGGGACATGGAATATTTACACAACTTTCAATAGGTGGGAAGGAGTTAGGATTAATAAACATGCATGGCCTATCAAGACCAGTAAATAAACTCGATTGCTCAGAAAGAATCCAGCAAACTAAAGAACTAATAAAGTTTGCTACTAAATTAAAAACTCCGGTTATTATTGGTGGAGATTTTAATTACTTAAATAATACAGAAAGTGTCAAAATATTTGAAGATAGTGGTTATGTGAACTTAATAAATAAGTTTAATATAACAAATACCAGAAATGAAGTTGTTTGGAGAAAGTTCCCAAACAATAAGATGTACTTCTCTGATTGGATATTTACTTCTCCTGAAATAATAATAGAAAGTCTGGAAGTTCCATATAATGAGTACTCTGACCATCTGCCCCTAGAACTTACTATAAGGATTTAGCAAGTGTCATACACACCATACACAAAAATTGATTCTGAAACATTAAAACAAGTTAGTGACCAATACTCTGAAAACTTAAAACTCTATTTGGCTATAGCAAATTGGTCAACCATTATTAAATGTCTTATAGCTGAATTTAGAGGAATACCAGAGCATAAATATCTTACTCAAATCAACCATCCATGTCAGATTCACTATGGATTTAGCACAAAACCTAACGAATCAATTGAACAGCTTGTAAGAAATACAACCACCGAGATACTAGGAGTCCTCAAACCCTCAAAGGATAAACTATATAAAGCTGTGCATCTTGGAAGTGGAATTGGTGGCGCAGATTTTCAGATAGGAGAGATCTACCAAAATATTGATGTAACTGGCTTTTCTATAGCAAAAGCACAAGTTGATCTAGCTAATTCTATTTCAAAAGAGAAACAACTCAGCAGTCATGTGCGATTTATTCAGTGTAATTACCTAAATATACCAGAGGAGTACAATGAAACGTTTGATTTTGGATATGCTATAGAGTCCTTTTTCCACACACCCACAAAAACACTCTCCGTGCTTTTCAATCAAGTAAATAAATTAATGAAACCCCACTCGTACTTTGTGATATCGGATGGGTTTTTTCACCACGCAGAGACTAATAAAGAAAAAGAGCTCTACCATGACTTTTTGGCAGGCTGGGATTTACCTCAGCTAACAAATGCGAATGATTATATTAATGCAGTTACTTCATGTGGATTTAGATTAGTAAGCAACATAGATAAAACAGAAAATGTTCTATCCATGGCTTCAAAACTTAAAACACGAACAATAGTTGGCATTTGTCTTATTTGGATAGCAAGAAAACTTAAAATCAAACAACTTATAAATCTTGGGCTAACAGGCAAAAATGTAGATAAATTTAGCAAAGTAGGGCTTGTTCAACAGGATGTGTTTAAGAAAAGAATTCTTGAGTATAGGGTATTAGTGTTTCAAAAGATGTAGGTCAGGTGCGTCCGGCCTTTTTCCGCGCGAACGCACCCAAACTTTTTATTAGCTCACTTTTACTATCACCATTGCGTTTGTGCTACCTGGTTCTTTGTACTTATGACCATGCACAATAAGCAAAGTCTCACCCGAAGTCACTAACTGCTGTTCCTCAAGCTGCTTAATGAGGTTAGTAGGGTAGATAAGATCAGCTTTTTCAATGTTTAGCTTAACACCTTGCACCCCGTAATTTATAGCTAGCTCTGTAACTGTTCTTTCTGACTCGCTGATTGCAATTACTGGAATTCTTGGCCTAAAGCTAGAGAATACTCTTGCGGTTGAGCCCGTTTCGGTTAAAACAACAATCTTATCCACTTTAAGTCCATTATGTGAGCCATCTCCTTCAACAATGGACAAAGCAGCATTAACAATTAAATGCGTCTGCGAAGTCAAATGAGGCTTAAACGCATTTGGATTTTTGTGATGCTCATTGTAAGTTGCAATCTTTCTCATGGTTTCAACAGCTTTTACTGGATATTTTCCTGCTGCTGTTTCGTTTGAAAGCATAATACAATCTGTTTCATCATAAACTGCATTGGAGACATCTGCTGCTTCTGCTCTTGTTGGCCTTGCATTGTCTACCATAGACTGAAGCATCTGTGTTGCAACAATAACAGGCTTATTCTTTTCTCTACACTTATTAATCAAAGTTTTTTGAAGGTGTGTCATTCTTTCAATTGGAACCTCTATTCCAAGGTCTCCTCTTGCAATCATGACAGCATCTGATGCCTCAAGAATCTCATCAATGTTATCAACGCCTTTTTGGCTTTCTATCTTGGCAACAATTTTTGAATGAAGGTTGTTTTTCTCCATTTCGTGCCTCAAAAAGTTAACGTCTTCAGCCGTTCTTACAAACGAAAGGGCAATAAAGTCCACATGAACATGGGACATGATTGCAATTCTTTCAATATCAGGCTTGGTAAGCGAAGGGAGCTTAACATCAATTCCTACAAGGTTAAGGCCTTTTCTGTTTTTAATTACTGCATCTTCTTTTGCCTCAGCTATAAAGTAGCCTTCATGAACTTTTAGTACTTTAAAATCAATAAAACCGTCATCAATTGAGAACTCATCACCGTCACTTAGTGCCTCAAATACTTCTGGCTGAGCGATTCTGATTACTCCTGTTATTAGCGTTTTATCAACGTGAACATCAAACTTGCCTGCAAACACTACAAGCTGACCTTGTTTGACTTCAAGCTCTTCGCCATTAAAAGTCTCAATTCTGATCTCAGGGCCCTGAAGATCAACCAATACTCCTACATGCATAGCAAGTTCTTTAGCAACTTTATGCACTTTCTTAATGTTTTCTACGTGCCAGTCATTAACATTGTGTTTGGTGTTAAACCTAAAAATGTTGACGCCATCTTTTATGAGGCTTGAGATAACCTTCTCTGACTGCGAAGAAGGGCCTATTGTGGCGATTATCTTTGTCTTCTTACTTAAATACATGTAAAAAATTTTAGCACCATTATTTGAGCTTTTATACAAGTAGGTATTAATCTGGTAAAATTTTGAGTGCGATGGGGGATCGTCTAATGGTAGGACTGCAGCTTTTGGAGCTGCGTATTGGGGTTCGAATCCCTGTCCCCCAGCCATAGAAAAATACCGTCAGTTCAGCTAGAAACAAGGTGAATTGACGGGATTTTTTTATTGTTGGGACTTTGGGATGAGAATGCCGGACTGAGCGAACAAAGTGAGCGAGGGAGGCGGGGTCGCGTGCTTTTAGCTCTTAACGAGCTGGCGAGTTTAGAGATAAAAGACACGTGACCGAATCCCTGTAAATTCTGAGAAATACAATGCAAATCAAAAAGGATCTTATAATAAAAAACAAAGTGTTCGATAAACAGCAATTTATTAATCTTATAGGCTCTTTCTATGATGAGTTTAATATAGAAAAAAAACTTAAAGGGCATACCGTGTTAGAAACACTAATTACTTGTTCAGACGGCTCTATATATAAGTATGATATGCATGATGGAGACATAATGATAAGGATAGATGAATTATTAACTATTAAAAATATATCAAGTGTTAAATCCTCCTACTATAAAAGTGTTTCTAATAAATATATGGAATTAGGATTAAATGAAGGAACGCCTTATTATCAAAAATGAAAACAGAATATACCTAAATGGAGACAATAGTACGTGGGTTGACGGAAAAATTGTTTTTTATTCAGACTTTTTAAGCAAAATTAAAGATCAAACAAAATTAATAAAGCCTATTTCGGCTTTATTAAGGACGATAACAAGCGTGGTAATAGGTTTCCTATTACTAAACTTATGGTCTCTTTTGTATCAGACTGTCGATTATACTCCCGAGCACAGTGTAACATTCTTTTCAAAAGCTATGGATACATACCCATCTGCTAAATATTTGATAGTTATTTTTCTTTCCTACCCACTTGGTTTGCTCGCATCATTATTTATTAGTAAGTTAAATTATAAGTGGCTCGAGGAAATGTTTCCTTAAATTGAGTTTGACTTCGGAAATAAGATTAATACAACCAAGAAAAAGTTGTTAGAAGCTTTTACGTTCGTGGCATTAAATATTGCAATACCAGCTATATTGACAATTACACTAAACAATATAGGTAAGTGATTTTTCTCAACTCCTAAGCCTAATGTAAATAGAAATATATCGAAAGATAAAATTTTATCGGTTACAACTTTATGCACTAACCTCGTGGCAAAAATATATTGGAGGAGTAAGCCTAGTAATTTTAGATAAGACAAATGCTATTGGCTTGAAATAGTACTGCTCAGATTGAATCTTATTTTTGAACTATAACATTACCCTGAGTTAAAATCCTAAAGACTAATGACTTATTTATTTGCTTGGAGATTATATAGTGTAAATCAAATAAATTAGAGATATACGGCTTAATATATTAACAAGAACAAGAAGGCCTTGTTAGAATGTTTTCAGAGGTATATTAACATGCTTCATAACTCATGATCATAAGCATCAACGTTCACAGTGATATATAGCTATATGTAGATTGACAAATGGATATGGGTAGAGTAGTGTACTAGTATGTTGAAAAAGTTTGAATCAGTAAATACTAAGTTAGAAAATAGAATAACAATAACAGGTAGTTATGCAATGGGATTTCCTACTAAATTTTATCAAGAGAACAGGGTATTTGAATACAAGTATGCAGTGTTTTTTTACGATGATATTACATTAGAAATAGGGATAAACTTGACCTGCGACGAATCCGAAAAACATAAATATGTTATTAGGCACGATAAACTAGGAAAAGGTGGTGGAGTTGCCATCAAAAGTTTGTTGAAGACTATGAATATCGATCCTATGAAGTATAAAGGTAAATATCAATGGGAGAAGAGGGTACTTAATGAGGTGGGAGATGTGTATGTAATTAAACTTAATCAAAACAAGGAGAGGCATGAGTAGTTTTAAAAAAGAGCTATCGAAAGCTCTAGAGTATTACAGAAACTGGAAGAAGCATGATTGCTACTGCCCCGCTCTTCAGTGCAACGTTTTAATAACAAACAGAGCTTGGCACCATCTTATTGGCAATAAATCTTTTCGTAAACGTAATATTTCTGATAAATTTCGAAGAATTAAGCTGCTTCCGTATGCAAAAGAGGTATTAGAGAAGTCGCATACATTACAGAATATAAAGAGTGTGAACGGCCGAATGCATTATGGTATGGACGCAATGGTACCCGTTGAAAAAGACGGTGTGTATGTAATAAAAAAAATCAGAGTTGTAGTGTACGAAGATATTAAGGGAAATAAGATATTTTTGTCAGTTATGGATAAAAAATAAACCTGTAAGGTGCCTCACACTTTGGTTTTTTTGAACGTATGTGTCATCGACGGTAAAAACCGCCTCACCTTACGTATAGATGTTCTCACAAACAGGGATAACTGTCAAATATATTATAGGTCTGTGGGTTAATTAAGACTGGGCTAATTCCAATAATCTCAGGAGGTATTATAATACAGTAATGACTGGTATTAGTAGTATTACAAAAAAAATCCTAGCCTTCCGCGAAGCTCGCGACTGGAGGCAATTTCACAACCCCAAGGATATTGCTCTTTCGCTTGTCCTTGAAGCAACCGAAGTCCTTGAACACTTTCAATGGAAAAATGGAGACGACATTCAAAAACACGTAGACGCAAACAAAGACAAAATTTCTGAAGAACTTGCAGATGTACTTTACTGGCTTATTCTCATGAGCCATGACCTGAACATTGATCTACTTGAAAGCCTCAGCAAAAAACTTGAGATAAATGAGAAAAAATACCCTGTAGATAAAGCAAAAGGTACTAGTAAAAAATACACAGAACTTTAATGACACAAATAAAGAACTTTCCTTTCAGCAAAGACAAAATAAACGAGCTTAAAAACAAAGAGTTTGGTACTAACTGGCCAAGTGTATATCTTATTGAAAACCAAAAAGAGATGTACGTTGGCGAAACAGTAGACATCTATAACAGAGCGCTACAGCACCTTGAAAATACGGACAGGACAAGACTAAATAAACTTCATGTAATTACAGATGAAGAGTTTAACAAGTCTGCTACTCTTGATATTGAGTCTTCACTTATTCAATACATAGCAGCGGATGGAAAATATCTTCTTCAAAATGGAAATAGAGGACTCTTAAATCATAACTATTTCGATAAGCAAAAATACCAAGCCAAGTTTGAACTAGTCTGGGAACAGCTTAAAAAGCTTAATCTTGTTTCAAACGATCTTATCCAAATAAGAAACACTGAAATCTTTAAATATTCGCCATATAAAGCATTAACAGAAGAACAAATAACAATTGTTGAAAGTCTGCTAGATTTTATAAACACAGATAAAGCCACCACTTTTATAATCAATGGAGGAGCTGGAACAGGGAAAACAATCCTTGCAATTTACCTGATGAAAACATTAGTTGAGTTTGAGGCAACAAAGCACTTAAAGGTTGCTCTTGTTGTACCAATGACCTCACTAAGAGACACATTAAGGAAAGTATTTAAAGGAGTAAAAAACCTTAAACCAAGTATGGTAATAGGGCCTTCGGACGTAGTAGGAGGAAACTTTGACATATTACTAGTTGATGAAGCTCACAGACTCAAAAAAAGAAAGAACATAACAAACTTTATGAGTTTTGACATTGCTAATAAAAAGCTAGGGCTTGGGTCAGATGGTACTGAACTTGATTGGATCCTACTATCTTCAAAACAACATATAATGTTTTTTGATAAGAACCAGAGTGTGAGACCATCAGATATTCACTTTACAAGTTTTGAGAATCTTAATTCTATGACTTTTGAATTAAAGTCTCAGATCAGGGTAGGAGTAAATGGCGAAGGAGACAAGTACATTGAGCTCATTAATTCGATTTTTGACAAGACTCCTTATAGTAAACCTGATTTCAAAGACTACGACTTCAGAGTCTTTGCAAAGCTTGAGGATATGGTTTCTGTAATTAAAGAAAAAGAGAAGTACTATGGCCTTGCAAGACTTGTTTCAGGTTATGCGTGGGAATGGCAATCCAAGAATGACGGAAGTAAATTCGATATAGAAATAGGGGAGACCAAACTAAAGTGGAACAGCACAACCAAAAACTGGGTAAACTCGCCAAACGCAATTAACGAAGTCGGTTGCATACATACTGTACAAGGATACGACTTAAATTATGCAGGAGTGATTATTGGCCCGGAGCTTTCGTTTGATTTTGATAAAAATGAATTTGTTATAAACGCATCTCACTATAGAGATATGAACGGAAAGCGGGGAATAGAAGATCCAGAAGAATTAAAAAGATACATAATTAACATATATAAAACTCTCTTAACAAGAGGGATAAAAGGAACTTATGTGTATATTGTTGATGAGAGTTTGAGAAGGTACTTTCTAAATAAAATAAGCTAATTGGTAGGGCGGGCAGCGTCATGTGTATTGATTTAACTCTTTACACGTTGACGCATGCCCACCTTTCCGACTTACTCCGCCTTGTGCACCGGCTTTTCCTCAATCCCAGAGATGTGAAGTTGGTACTTCCCATCGCTATCGATCCGCCATGTGCCCTTGAGAATGAGGTTCCCGTTTGGAACATTTGGGCTTCCGGCAGGAACGATCGGGATCGGAAGATAGAGGCCACCAGTCTTCTCGGTCACCACAATGGTGTTTTCACCATCAGTGAACCCAAACTGACCAACCCGAACCTCCGAGAGGGAACTTTTGACATTCAGACAGACCTCCCGCTCAGGATCGAGGTCTTGCTGGCAAAGCTCTGAAACCACGTAAGTGTGGTAGAGCCAATAGTTCCGCTCACCGAGGGATTCGGTAACGTGACCCTCCACCGAGATATCCTTGTCCAGAAAGTTCTCCGGGTGGTTCACGAGCTCGGTCAGCTCGACACGCGGGTAGGGCTCAGCACCATTTGCCGGCCCGCAAGCCACGGTGCCAAGAGCTAGGATCAAGGCCAAACCAAGGCCAAAGTTCTTAAACATGAGAGTCTCCTGTGAAATTTTTTCTTTATCAATTATACCATTTATACAGCCTATAGTAAATGTTGTTTGTGCGTATCCCTAAAAAAACCAACCCCAATCAGGATTATCAACCTCCTCTATGTGCCCGGTCTTTATCTTATAAACCCCATCTTCCAGAACCGTCTGCCATTCGCCTTCATAAAAATGCATCTCCACCTCATTCTCTACCCAGTTCTTTGTTGAAAACTTCACAAAAACACTATCTTCAGCTCCCTCAACTCTTTTGGCTTTGATCACATCAACATCAAGAATATCGGTAAACCTGTTTGTCCATTCGTTAAAATCAGTTGTCTCAAGATAATCCTTACTTAAAAGATTAAACCCATCTTCCATTCTTCTTGCTTTAAGATACGTATAAAAGGCAGTTACCGCATCTTCAGGAGATTTTGAAGGATCTACATCAATTTTTTTAACATCATAATTTGAAAACGAAGTAATAAGCTGGTTTGCCTGATCGGCTGAAATAAATAATGAAAGTCCTGCAAGCGTGAGTGTATTTATCCCTACAACTTGACCACATTGATCAGTTAAAGGGCCTCCACTCATCCCCTTAACAAGAGAAACATCTGTTTGGATGTACACCATTGGATCTTTTCTTGAATGCCTATACGCAATAAAGTTTCCTTTAACTGTTGTGGCTTCTCCTAAAAGATCTGTTCCAAGTGGATAGCCTGTTGCCATAAGAGGTTCGCCGTCATGAATTTGCGCTTGAGAGTCTGGAAGAAGTAATGCTAGGTGAGGGTATGCCTTTTTGACTGTGAGGAGAGCAAGGTCAGCATCTTTATCGCCAACAATTTTTACAGGGGTTTCAAATGTACCGTCAGGGAAAACTATTTTTGGACTTGGTTCGTTAGCAATTACATGAAAGTTTGTAATTACTTGAGTCTGGTTAATAAAAAAGCCGGTTCCTTCAGAACGCCCACCTATAACCCTAACAACTGAGCTTCTTACCTTGTCTTTTGCTCCTACCGAACAGAGAAACTTTCCATAAAACCCGTATTGGGTTCTCAGGTAGTCTGAAATTACAAATAACGAAGCGACCATGTAAGAAATTACTGCAATGATGAAGACTGACTTTAAAAAGTGTCTAACGCTTGCAAAAGGGTAGAGGATAACATCAGAAAGAAGTTTGAGTAGGGTAAAAATGAGTTTTAATGAAAACTTGATGAGGTAGTAGAGGGAATAGGTGACAAGTTTAATTGGAAATGCGTATAGAGGGAAAAGAAGTTTACGGATGTATATGGAAAACCTTTGGGCAGAGGATTGAGTGATCTTTTTGATTTTGGTGATGAATGTGTCAATTTTTCTTTCAACTATGTCCATGATTAATGTTTACAGGAAGAAGGTTTGGTGGGCAATAGGTAGGGATTTGGTTTAAAAGAATGAAAGAAATTTATGGGTATATTGGGGAAGGGAGGTTGAGAAGCTACGAATTTAAAAATATAATGTGAGTGTGAAAATCACTGAAAACATAGACCTGAGAGGTACAATTAGAGAACTTTCTCAAGATGAAAAGCAGACAATTGATGCTCAAATCGAAATTTTATCCGAGATTAGGAATCCTTATGAAATTGAAGATGAACTTAAGAGAATTGCTGCTGAGCAGACAATCCTGAGTTTTGGTGAGTCCGCCCTTCCCTACTTAATTACAAAAGTAAATGAGGAGACAGGTTTAGATCCATTTGATTTTGCAAACTTTTACTATGAGCTCGGTACATATAAATCAATAGATCTGGGATTAGAATTTTTAGAAAGCCCACTTGTTCAAAAGCTTGGAGAAAGTAGCACATTAAATAGAATGTGCTTCTCCCTAGCTTCTAGTTGTAAAACCTTGCGAGCTCAATCTGAAAACAAAGATAACTCTGAACAGCTGAGGAGTCTATTTGTTCGTACTAAATCGTTACTAGAGGCAAATTGTTTTGCATGTATGCACTCTCAAGACCCTCTGCTAAAAGTAATAGCGTGTTCTGGTACCCCAGAAGCTGAGGTATTCTCACAAGGTAGCCACAGTTTAGCTGAATATTTTACAGAATACTCATCCATTCCCTCACGTTTACCTTATTCTGTGTTCAAAACACGGGATGAGTATTTAAGATTTATTAGCCCGAACCTTCAAGGTAATGCGGTGTCAGGAAGTAGTATCTACGACTACTATGAGGATGATTATCCGATAGAACCCCATGTCACAAGAGTTGAAGTGGTGAATAATGAGACCGAAAAAGCTGTACAACAAGCCCTAGAAATTGTTAACAATCTTCATACGCCAAGTACTGCAAAAGCTGCACTTGCAGTGAATATTTATAACCTCATTTCCAAGCCAGGAAGTACACAACAAGAAATTGATATTAAGGTAAATAAATTGCTAGCAAAGGTTGAGACTGAGATTAGATACCTGTGGCTTGGAGTGTACCCAACTGTGGGCTTAGAAATTGAAGTGCCGATTGCCGTTCCACTAGATTCCAGGAAAAGCAGCATTGCAGAAAAATTAGGGGTTAAAGGATATACTGATGCAACGGCAAGATGGGAATACAAAACTACACCTTCCGCAAGCCCATTAATGCAATCTTTATTAGTACACGGTTTAATTGATGGGGGCTTTCTACCTACTAAAACTTCGGATAATGATAGTACATGGCCAATGCTCAGAGTTCACCTGAACTTAGGAATGCCTGAGGACATTAGACGTCCAGTATTTGAAGATTTTGTGGGCAGACATGATACAAGAGATAAAACAAATCTTTTAGTTGCAGCTCTCTCAACTGCATTTGCTTCTCACAGACGTATATATGGAGCGAATTACTCAAATCCATTTAGATATCAAACTGATGTTAGCGAGGTGGGCGAACAGAACTATGGTACTGGAAATCCTGTATCAGGAAGACTAGAAATTCGCTCTCTGGACATTAACGGACCTAATTTTTACAGGCTTCTTGCTGAAGCTCAGGATATTACTGCTTGTTTGCAGGCCCAGATTAGGAAAGACATTGGAGAGAATCTTACGGAAGAAGAAAATCTGAGGGCAAAGATTTGGAGAGAATTTGAACAACAAGCAAGAATCACATTTGACTTGTACCAGATTGACTATAAAACGGCGGTAGTAAGAGGTAACAGCAATAGGGAAACAGCAAAAGTTATGAGAGATACAGGACTATCACTAGATATGAGGAGCCTAATAACAAATAGCAGATTAAAAATATACAGAAGTGAACCAATAATGGAGGCTCTGGAGCTTGAACCAGCTTAACTATATTTCAATTCGATCATTACTACTCATCTCCTTTAATCATAAATGCTCTAGTGTAAAATTAATGAATGGGCTTTTACATCCAAGTTAACCAAGTTCTGACTCAAACATTTACTTTACTCTTAATAAATCTTTGGCCTTTGTGGCTTTTAATCCTGTTTATATTCGTTGTAAAAATTGTCCCAACTATTTTTAAACTGTACAAATTAACAAAAGCGGGTTTACCAGAAGTAGATAAGATGACTGGAACCGAATTTGAAATATTTCTTGAACAATTATTTATAAGGCTTGGATATAAAGTTCAGTTAGTTGGAGGAATGGCAGATTACGGCGCGGATTTAATTCTTGAAAAAGATGGCATTAGAACTGTAGTCCAAGCCAAATGTTGGAGGAATCCTGTACCTATAAAAGCTGTGCAAGAAATTGCTAGTGCTAAAGCCCACTATGATGCGTCTGAAGCTATGGTAATAACTAATAGTCGCTTTACAACAAATGCAGAAGTACTTGCCAAAGAAAATAGCGTAAAACTAGTTGATAGGCATAGTTTGGCTTCTTTAATACTTCAAAAGTAACCAAGTAACACCTCCATCAATAAAAAATCGTGTAGAATACCGCTTGAATGAACCCCAAAATTGTAAGTTATCTACAAAAATACCGAATTAAAAATAAAGTCACACAAGAAGACTTGGCAAAAGCTGTGAGTGTAACTCGTCAAACAATAATCGCAATTGAGAAAGGTAACTACACTCCTTCAGTCTCTCTTGCTTTAAGAATAGCAAAGTACTTCAATACAAAAGTTGAGAATTTGTTTACAATTGAAGAATAAACATGATTATTGAAACAATAAGTGCGTTAGCAATACTAGGAATAGCTATCTTCTTCTTAAATCCAGGACACCTTACTATGCCTGACAGCTTGGTATCAATGCTTATTGTAGGCTTTATAGTTTCATTCCTCACTTTTGCAGCATACCTCTTTAGGGAAAAACCATCTGACGAACGAGAATCAGTACACATCCTAACAGCCGGAAGGATATCGTACTTGGTTGGTGTTGGAACACTGATAGCTGGCGTGATTGTTCAAACTCTAAAACACGATATTGATCCATGGTTAATTTTTGCGCTCTGTGCAATGATCTTTTCAAAACTCCTTTCGCGTATATATTCTCACTTTAAAATGTAAAGTTTACTTGACATTCTTTCACCAGTTAACTACGATTAATAAATAATGAATGGAGGTGAAGTAAGAAATTGAACAAAAATATTAAGACCTTTCTCGTAATTGTACCCATTGCAATACTTATCTTTGCGGGTTACCAACTATCTAATAAACCAGCTCAACCTAAATCAATGATGCAAAAAGACACAGAGGTGGAGAAAACCAATGTGGCTATGATGCAGAAAGATACAGAGGTGGTGGATAACAGCAAGATGATGGAAAAAAGCGGCAAAAGTTATGTTGAATATTCCAAGGCAGAACTTGATACAGCAGCTAGCAATCGTAGAGTTCTATTCTTTTACGCTTCATGGTGCCCAACGTGCATACCTGCTGATGCAGATCTAGAAGCTAACGCAAGTAAGATTCCTTCCGACGTCACAGTTATAAGGGTAAATTACAATGATCCAGAAACAGATATGGAAGAAAAAGAACTAGCAAAAAAATACGGAGTTACCTACCAACACACATTTGTACAAATTGACTCACAGGGAAACGAAGTAACAAAGTGGAACGGTGGTAAAACAGAAGAACTAATTAACAAAATCAAGTAGTTTGCGGTGCTGGTTTTTGTAATACTAAAACAAGAACCAGTACCGGAAATTAATTTTAAACTATGTTATTACTTATTGGGTTTGCATTTTTGGCAGGAATTATTACGGTTTTATCACCATGTATTCTTCCTATCCTACCTATTATTCTTACATCTAGCGTTGGTGAGGTTAAGACTGGAAAAGCACGCTCAATAGGAGTAGTTTTTGGATTTATTTTAAGCTTTACTTTTTTTACATTGTTTTTATCTACAATTGTAAGGCTAAGTGGTATTTCAGCTGATACTCTTAGGCTTGTTTCAGTTTTTGTGATCGGTGGATTTGGCGGTTCACTGCTGATTCCCAAATTTCAGACATTCGTTGAACAAGCTTTCTCAAAACTTTCTGTTTTAGTACCAAATAATCAAAACCGGGTAGGCTTTGGTGGAGGGCTTTTGATAGGCTTGTCTGTAGGATTACTTTGGACACCGTGCGTAGGACCAATTCTTGCCTCCGTCATCTCACTAGCAATAACTGGAACTGTAACTTTTGATGCATTTCTCATCACGTTTTCTTATGCATTAGGTACTGCAATCCCAATGTTTTTGATTATGCTTGGCGGACAGAGTGCCCTTAAACATGTCCCATGGTTACTTAGAAATCTAGGTTTTATCCAGAAACTATTTGGCGCACTTATGATCATAACTGCAATTGGAATATATTTTAACGTTGACCGACGGTTCCAAGCTTATGTCCTAGAAAAAATTCCTCAATATGGAACTGGGCTAACACAATTTGAAGACAACAATATAGTTCGTACTGAACTAGATAAAAAATCCACAGGCAAACCATCTTCAGATCTTGCAAAACCAAAAGGAGTAGTTGCTCCTGAAATAATACCTGGAGGTGTTTGGTTTAACAGCGAACCCTTAAAACTATCTGAACTCAAAGGTAAAGTAGTGCTGGTGGATTTTTGGACATACTCATGTATTAACTGTCAGAGAACTCTTCCATATCTTAAATCCTGGAATGAGAAGTACAAAGATATCGGACTTGTAATTATAGGTGTCCACTCACCAGAATTTGAATTTGAGAAAA
>CAZWQF010000009.1:0-44231 GCA_964636285.1 uncultured Candidatus Saccharibacteria bacterium | reverse complement strand
CTATACTAAAAAAAGAGCAGACGGGCACTATGTCCCGCTACTTCGGTGTAAATGTTTATTAACTTTACAGCAAACGCAAATCTAGCATAAGGATTTGACAGTGTCAAGCAAAGCACATATATTCAGACAAGGATGGAAAAGATGCTCAGCTTGAAGGCAGTAGTCTCAAGCGAAGTAGACAAAATTACAGGTCAGGCAACAGTATACCTTATAAGCGAGGACCTTCAGGCGATCTTGCCAATAGGCGTTGATTTAGCCTCCGCAGAATCCATTGTTGTTGCACAGCAAAATATACCCCTACCAAGACCCCACACCCATGACTTAATCAGAAGACTTTTAGTTTGTTTTAATGCAAAACTTATTGATGTTGTCATATACGACCTGCAGGATGATATTTTTTACGCTTATTTAAGGATTATGTACAACGGAGATTACTTTGAAATCGATACAAGACCTAGCGATGCTATTGCTTTGGCTCTAAGGCATCAGATCCCAATTCTAACCACAGAGGACTTACTCTTGAGGGGAGGATTGGCACTCTCAGAAAACCTTGTAGAAGCTTAATTACTGACTCAGGTATTTTGCTATATTGCTGTTGTGCTGTTCAATTGTCTTTGCATACCTGACAATTCCGTCCTTATCATGTAAATAAAAGAGATTTTCAGTTTCAACATAAGCCAAAACTGACTTAATGGAGGACAAGCCTGGGTTACAGATTGGAGCAGGAGGAAGGCCAGCCCTTTTTCTTGTATTGTATTGATTCTCCGAATCAAGCATTGCTTGAGTGATTTCTTTTGGCCACCAATTACCATCTTTTCCAAAAGCATATTGAACAGTTGCGTCTGTACCCAAAACCTCTCCAAGTTTGAGCCTTTTTATCAAAATACCGGCAATATAAGGCTTCTCTTTTGCATCTCTTTCCTCCCTCTCTATGATTGATGCCAAAGTTAAAACTTCCTTTTCTGACAGACCAGCTCTATTTTCTGATAAGTTCAAACCTTCAATCCTACTTTTATAGCTGTCTGTTAGAACCTTTATCACTCCCTGAGCATCAATGTTTTTGTTAACAAGGTATGTATCTGGAAATAACCTACCTTCAAGCCCCTCTGATTTTACTTTAGAAACAAATGCGTTTGAA
The DNA here is from genome assembly GCA_964636285.1 of uncultured Candidatus Saccharibacteria bacterium. Lineage (GTDB taxonomy): Bacteria > Patescibacteriota > WWE3 > UBA101185 > 2-01-FULL-41-18 > CAZWQF01. The sequence goes on along the minus strand of CAZWQF010000009.1, from coordinate 43,093 downwards.
TCGAATGTAGGAAGAAGTTTTTTTGCCGCCTCAGCAACTTCTTCAGACCTGAGCCCCTCAATAAATGTGAGTCTCACATCATCAGTTCCATTTGTTAGGTACTTAGCTAGGTCAACAACAGAAAGGTCGGAAGGAATTTGATAAGTCCCAGCCTGAAGTGAAATTCTCTGAAATCTTACATAAAGTGCGAAGAGCGTTGGAGAGCTCAATAGCCCATTCTTATCAAGCATATCCGCAATTTCTGAGGTAGTCATTCCAGACTCAATTCTGATGTCTTTGTTACCTACCGTTGAGTAATTTGGCCTCTCTAAGGCATACCTGACATATAGAAATCCAATAACAATCGAAAGGAGAAAAGCCGAAAAAACAATAGAATAAATCTTAAATGCTCTATTCATAGACAGGATTCATCACAAATTTTTGATACAGAACTTCTACAGTTTTATCACATATATGCTTTCTTCCAAAGCACTTGTGAGGAACAAGACTCCCTGAAAATGTTTTTGGAATATGCATGAGCTCGTGAATTAAAACTCGATCTTGGTTTTCTTTTGAGAGCTTATCAAATCTTTCTGATATGACCTCTATTACATATACTGGATCCTTCAGATCTAGCGCTATTTGAAATACCCTAGGAAAAGCATAAATTCTGGCTATTGCTCTAGAACTAGAATCCCACGATTTAACACAAAAAAGCTTTTCCTTTTTGATATAAGGCATTTCAACATGAGGCAGAATAAATTTAACTCGTTGAAGAATTTCAGGCGCAGGTAAAAATTTCACACTCTTTTAGCTTTGCTACCTTTCTTTTGCTTGTATTCGATTGCCCAAAATACTGCAGACCTTACGAATTCGGGGTAATCTCTTCTTAGATTCTTGTCATAAAAAATTTTCATAGTGTCATAAAATGAGTTGTATGCCCTTGCTCTAGTTTCTGGATCAGCCTTGGTAATTTCCTTTGTTTCAGCTTTTAAACCACTAACAAGTCCGTGATAGTGAAGTGCTTTTATATGAGGCAAAAACATGATTTTAAACCCTAGTTTTTTAATCTGAAATGAAAGGTCTAGGTCTTCCGCATACATAAAGTATGCCTCATCCCACTTCCCTACTTTCTCAAAAACCTCTCTTCGCACAAAGAAAAAAGCACCAGTGATTGAATCAACTTCATGGGTAACATTCATATCCCTATCTAAAAGGTGGTATTTTCCAAAGACTCTTGAGAGAGTTTTGCTTGATGAAAAAAGCTTTTGAAGTCCCGTGTAATAACAAAATGAAGCCCAAGGAGTTGGAAAACCCCTATGCGACGGCCAGTCAAGCATGCCGGTTTTCACAAGTTCAAGAAAAGGGGTGCACGCTCCAACATCTTTATTACTATCCATAAAACTAACTAGCTCTGGGACAGTGTTTTCAAAATTCTCGATATCAGGATTCGAAAAAAGAATGTATCTACCACTGCTTGCAGTAAAACCAACATTATTGGCCTTAGCAAATCCAAGGTTATCTGTGTTTCTAATAAGTTTAACTTCAGGAAAACTCTTTGCAACTGCATCTGCTACTCCATCTTTTGAACAGTTATCTACAACAATAATTTCATAAGTATGAAGCTTATCCGCAGAAATGGCTTTTATATAGCTTTCTATACCTTTTAGAGTTACTTCTTTGCCATTATATGTAACTATGATTATTGAAACATCAATCATTAGTTGCCATTATACCCTATTTTGAACGTGGTTGACATTATAGTAGGCGTGTGGTATCGTCTTCTGTTCCCAAGGAATTGTATGAAATCTAACAAAAGAGTACACATGACAATTAAAGGCACCAATAAAACCACTGATGACAGGGAGTTTCTTGTTGCAGCAGCAACAGAGCTTGGACTTACAGGACACGCAAAAAATCAAGAAGGTATTATTGAACTTGTAGCAGAAGGGCACAGCGATTCTGTTTGGGGCCTTATCAAAAAAATCACATCGGATGGGTTTTCTGTAACATTTGAAGAAGTGGCTTTTCAGTTTGCAGATCCAAAAGGCGAATTCAAGGCCTTTGTTCTTGCCTAACCAGTAGCTTACGCTTTTATCTATTCCAATTCGTCACCATCATTTACTGGACTCTTTGATCTTGTTTTCTTTAATTCTTCAAATTTAAGCTTGGCTTTATCCAGTTTTTCTGCACATTTTTTATGTAGTGTTAGGCCTTCCTGATATAGCTTTAAGGCGTCATCAAGCTCCACATCCCCGCCATCAAGTTTTTGAGTAATTTCTCTTAACCTTTTAAGACTTTTTGTGAAACTTATTTCTTCAGGCATTTTTATCCTTTCGTAAAACATTTACTTCCATAGTACCGTCTGACATTAAAACTTTGGCGCTTGAACCTGTTGAAAAACTATCTACAGAATTTACAACTTTTCCCAAGTCATTGTAAACAATGCTGTACCCTCTTTTTAAAACCGAAACAGGTGAAAGAGCACCCAAAAAAACAAGTTCTGAAGCTAACAAACTTTCAGATTTTTCAAGTAATGCCAAAATTTTAAGCTCTATATCTAAAACCATTTTTTCAAGACCTTCAGAGTAAGCACCAAACAAATGTTCAACCTGTCGTAAAGACATTAGCGATAAATCAAGCTCGTGGTAAACATCCTGCAAAATCCTTTCAAATCTCAACGACAAACCCCTCATCAAACTATCGTTTTCCTGCCTAAAACCGATATATGCCTGTGAAATATACTCTGCTGCTTTAGTTGGGGTTGATACTCTAAGATCAGATGCTAAATCCGAAAGGGTAAAGTCAACTTCATGACCAACTGCGGAAATTACTGGAAATTTACTTGATCTTATAGCCTGCACCACCTCCTCGGTATTGAAGCACATGAGATCCTCAAGTGATCCACCTCCCCTTGTAAGAACAACAACATCCAAGTCCTCTAGTTTATTAAATGTATTAAACGCCTCAGAAATACTTTTTGCTGCTGTATCGCCTTGTACCAATGTATCAACAAAGTACACCTCAATGCCTGCGTAACCCTTTACAACATTCGTCATAAAATCCTCTATTGCAGCACCTCTTTTTGATGTGATAAGTCCAACTTTAGAGCATATTTGTGGAACTGCTCTTTTAACCGATTCGTCAAACAATCCCTCGTCAAATAGCTTTTTCTTAAGCTCCTCCCTCTGCTTGAGGAGATCCCCTTCACCAAACCCTTCGATTTTAGTGACTTTCATTTGAAACCTGCCGGTTTTTTCGTATAAAGAAAAAGTTCCTAGAATCTTAACTTTTTCTCCGTTTTTTGGGGTATAACCAACATCAGAGAACTTAAAGTACATGCAAGGGATAGTGCTATTTTCATCTTTGAGGTTAAAATACACACCTTTGTAAGCAGAGCTTTCTTTGTAGGAATCTACCTCTCCAACTACCCAAATTACGAGCTCTTCAAGAACCGTTTTTGCAAGTCTTGAGGCTTCAGATACAGTCAAAACACCTTGCATAGGTTATTTTTCTTCTTCAGATGATTCAAAAATGGGATCAATGTATTGCTCCTCAATACCAAGCTCTTGCATTTCTTTTTTTGTGATTGTTCTCTTTTTCTTCATCAACCTGATCGTGTCAAGATACATATAAGGAGCCCAAATCGGACCAAGAAGAGTATTTAGAGGGATTGAAAACACACCCCCACCTCTATTAAGTACTACAAAAATTGCGTAGATAAAACCGATCAGCAAATATACACCTGCTAGAATTGTAAGAGCAAGGTTCATGTACGCATTTTACTACAAGGTGGGCTTAATAAGAAGATTTCATCATGCTATCGATCAAGTCTTTTTGGAAGATCTGCCTCCCCAGCATAGTACCTTTGAACTATAATTTCTGCAGCCATGCTATCAAGTCTGGATCTGTTCTTCTTTGCAACACCATAACCAACGGCTTTTATCAGTGCTTCTTTTGAAGTCATGAATTCGTTTACAAAAGTAATTGGAAACTTAACTTTTGTTCTAAGCCTCACTACAAAGTCTTTCACTTTAAATGTTTGGGGGTTTGGTTTTCCAGTATCGGATAAAGGAAGCCCAACAACAATTCTTGAGACTTTGTTCGAAATTGCAGTTCTAACAATGTCTGTAATTGCCTCATCTATATTTGTTGCAGAGACAGCCTTAATGGAAGAGGAGAGTCCCGCAGAACCAAAAGCAATCCCAATATTGCTATCCCCATAATCTATCCCAAGTATCTTTTCCGAAGGGTCAGGAAGAAACTCCTTCTTAATTCTAGGCACTTTTACTTCCTTTCTATTGAAACTTCTATTCTATCCTCACTGTTTGGAAATCTACCTACATAGGTTGTAAGCTTTGGCCAAAGGTCAATTTCATATGAATTTATATTTTTAATATTCGAAAGGTAAGTTCTTCCGTCTACTATCTTTGCACCTTTTAGTTTTGCAACAATAGATTTTTCATCAACAATAGGAAGGATATAGGCCTTGATTTTTACTTGAAGGTCAATTGACTCAGCAGGAGCAGTTTGATCAACTGCAGTGAGAACACCAACCTCTATATTTTGATCCTTCTCAGATATTTCAAATCCTTCAGGTACAAATTCTTTAAGAAGTAGGTCAAGCAAACTCTTAAGATCGGATGATTTATAGTATAAGCCTGTTCCCGTTATTGTTTGCTTAACAGAAACTTTATCAGCCTGATCTCCTACCTTTTTATCAAACACATCAGTTCCTTTTTTGTAAACAATGCTCGAATCAACCAATTTTTCAGTAGAGTTAATTTTTGCTCTAAGTGCGTCGGCTATTTGATCTTTTGACTCAGCTAACGCGTCTTTTGAAAGTGCGTCTAGGTCTGCTTGGGAAACAGCTTTAACAGTCTTGCTTGATCCGCCTGAAAACTTTTTATCATTCGTGGCAATAAAATCATCAGTATCTTTGCCTGAGATTTTAAAATTTTTGTCATCATCAATGTTGTATTTAGTTCCAAATGCCTCAGCGGTCACATCCACCTTTACCCTACCGTAAACAGGTGTAGGTTCTAATGTAGGATCTGCATTAGGTACTTCTGTTTTTGCTGGAACTGTAAAACCTTCGTCAGTCATGTATTTTAGTGTCTCTTTGCTAGAAACTATTGAAATAACTGTACCTTTTTTAAATTTTGCTTCACCGCTGGTCTTATTAATAATTGTAACCTCACCTTTTGCTTTATCTCCTATAATTGCTTCGCCTGTTGCATCAACTTCTTTTGAAATTTCAACAGAAGCTTCGGCGGATCTTCCTGGCAAAACTCTGTCTTTTGAACTAATTTGAGCAGCCTTAGTTGATAGCTGTACCGTTACGCTTCTCACAAGCGGCTGGGAGCTCACAGAAAGCTTCACCTTAGCACTTGGAAGAACCATGAACAGATAGTAAGCTCCAAAACCAACAAGTAAAAGAAGGGCTACTCCAACCCCAATAAAAATTTTTGAAAACAGGCTCATTCCTTTTTTCTCTTTAGAAATAAAATCAGAATGGACATGACCTTTGTCGGTCACCTGCGTGTTTGTTGTGGGCTCTGTAACAGGAGGGGAATCATGTAACAACCCTGTAACAGTTTCTTTTTGCGGTGTTTGATTATTTGAAGGTACCTGAGACTGAGGAAAATTCCGACTTTGACTTACAAATCCAAATTCGTGGTCTACTTTATTTGGATTTACAGAGTCAAGCGCTTCAATTAAGTTTTTCCCTACAGGATCAACGGTTTCAAAAACTGTATCCTTACCATATTTGGTAGCTTCCTTTCTAATAAGTTTTAGATTAAGGGAATTCTCAAAAAGTACAGATTTTTCCGGTATATCAATGTAAACAGTAGGGGTCTCCGATGCCCTGATCTTCTTCAGAGAGTCCATTATGTCATCATTTATACTCAAAATTAACTTATCCATGTTAGTTTCCCTCCATCTCAAGATACACCTCTGATAACGAAGCTGGCATTATGTCATCGCCTGTAGTTGCTTTTCCTGTCAGATCCGAAACCCGAATTAAACTATTAAGTGAAGCTTTTTCAAAAATTGGAGTCTCTTTAAACTGAATATTTTTAAGCCAGGAGTCGTAGGCTAAAAATCCATCTAAGCCTCTAAGTGAAGATCCGCCTCCTGTAATCACAATCTTGGAAGGGAAAGTTTTTATACCGTTAAAGTCTAAAAACAACACTTCTAGCCCAGACAGCCATAAATCAAGTGAATCTTTTATACAGTCCCTGATGCTTGCCGACTCTTCCACACTAAGCGTACCAAGTGTGTACATCAGCTTTTTCTCTTCAGCGTCTTCAATAGAAAGCGAAAAACATTCGCTAATTGCTCTTGTAATATGCCTCCCTCCAAGAGATAGGGTTCTTGTGGCAACAAGGCCTCCACCAAAAATGACGCCAACATCTGTTGTTTCTCCACCAATATCAATCAAAATTACATTTTCATACCCTTCCGTAACCGAAAGACACTTACTAAGAGCGTACATTTCAGAGGTAACAGTAATGATGTTTAGTTTCAACTCTTTACATAGTTTTTGAAGGAGTTCTAAATGAAAAGTTGGAGAAAAAGCTGTAAACAAGGCAACTTCCATCTTTTTTGCTGGCATGTTTACAGGATCTTTAACAAAATGATCGTCCAGTTTAACCCAAGAAATTGAAGAATTTGTAAGCTCAATTTCAAGGTCAGGGTTTCCAGTCATATCAATGATTTCTTTAGATGCTTCAAGATATGCTGTTTCCTGAATTCTAGCTATGAGTGCTGCAAGTTCTTTATCGCTAATTGGGCTTTCATGATGGGGTCTTGTTAATCTAACTGTTGTCACAAGGCCTTTTGTGACCTCGCCAGACAAGCCTATGATTACATTGTTTGTTTTTGTTTGTGCTTGGTTCTTTGCATCTAGAATCGCAAGAGATGCGGCCTCTTTTACTCCATTAAAATCCACCACAACACCAGCTCTTGTTGCAAAATTTGCAAGTCTCTGTTTACCAAGACCTACTACAGAAAAGTTTTGAGATTCTTGATTGTACTTAAAAGCAAAACACTTAACAAAGTCTGTTCCAATATCCAACGTCAAAAACTCATTTGGTTTCTTTTTTGGGAAAAGATTAACTGTGGGCAGTTTTGGAAACTTAAACATTATTTAGATTATACCAGAACTGCTTTAATTCTTCGGACACCTCTTGAGGAAGATTCTTCTTTTTGAATTTTGAAAGTCCCAAGATCTCCAATATTTTCTACATGAGGACCTCCACAAAATTCCTTTGAGAATGCAGATTCAAGGCTATCTCCAATGTAATATACCCTAATTATTTGGCCATATTTTTCGCCAAAAAAGTGAAGAGCTCCGGTTTTTTCAGCTTCTTCTTTTGGTAGATCTACATGGTTTACTGGGAGTTTTTGAGAGATTTTTAGGTTTACAATGTCTTCAACTGCTTTAATTTCTTCTGGTGTCATTTTTCCGTCATATGAAAAATCAAACCTGAGCCTGTCTGTAGTGATGTTGCTTCCCATCTGATGCACAGAATCGCCCAGAACATCTCTTAATGCTTTTTGAAGAAGGTGGGTAGCTGTGTGATATTTAATATGCATGTCTGAAGTACCTTCAAGGCCACCTTTGAACTTAACATCCATTGCCATCTTTGACTTTTCTTTATGCTCTTCAAAAGCTTTTTCAAAACCTTTAAGGTCAATTTTTACCCCAACCTCGTCACATACATCTGTAATTAGCTCAAGCGGGAATCCGTATGTTTCATAAATCATGAATGCTTCTTGGCCTGAGAGAAGCTCGTCACTGGTACCCCTAAATGCTAGTGCGTGCTCTAATGCTTTTAGACCTTGATCAAGCGCTTTGCTAAACTTCTCTTCCTCAGCTAAAAGCTCGGACACGATTAGGTTTTTATGTTCAATCAAGTTTGGATGGGCATCGCCCAAAAGGTCAACCACAACTAGTGAAAGTTCCTTTGTGAAACCTCTTTCTAGATTTATCTTTTTTGCAAACCTGAGCGCTCTCCTTACCAGTCTTCTTAGCATGTAACCCTGCTCTTTGTTTGAGGGTATTAGCCCATCAGATATTAACATTGAGGAAGCCCTAATGTGATCTGCAACAACTTTAAATGCTTTGTCTTTTTGTGCATCTATTCCATATTTTTGTCCTGAAAGTTCTTCTGCTTTTCTTATAATTGGAAGGAAAACATCGGTTTCAAAAATCGAAGGGGTCTCGTTTGCTACCATTAAAATTCGTTCAAAACCGTAACCCACATCCACATTTTTTGCTTTTAACGGAATGTATGAACCATCAGCCTGCTTTTGATACTGCATGAAGACGTTATTTGCAATCTCTATAAATTTTCTACAGTCGCAGTTAACATGGCAGAATTCGCCATATTTTGAATCATGCTGTTTTCCTGTGTCATAAAACATCTCTGAGTCAGGGCCTGCTGGATCCCCAGCTTTTGCTCCGCTTCTCTCCCACCAGTTCTTTTTTCTGTCGTAAGCAAATATTTTTACGTTCTCTTTGCCTTCTTTACCTACATCGTAAATATTCCCCTCTAGAGCAACTATATTGTGTCTTAAAAACGCGTCTTTCCAGTGGTTTACGGCTTCTTCGTCTTTTGAAACTTCCCCATCACCTGAAAATACAGTCACGTAAAGCCTGTTTATATCAAGCCCAATCTCATTGATAAAAAAGTCTAGAACCCAGTTAATTTGCTCTTTTTTAAAGTAATCTCCAAGAGACCAGTTTCCCATCATTTCAAAAAAAGTGTCATGAACTGGAGTGTTACCAACCTCATCAAGGTCTTCTGCCCTTAAGCATCTTTGAATATCAACAAGACGTGTTCCTTGTGGATGAGTTTCGCCTAATAGGTAAGGGATAAGAGGCTGCATACCGCTTCCTGTGAAAAGTGTTGTGGTATCGTTTTGAGGAACCAATGAAGAGTTTACAATTTCAGAGTGCCCAAGACTTTTGTAGTACTCAATAAATTTTTTCCTAAGCTCTTTTGAAGTAAGTGACATGGGATGAGTATAAACTAAAATTTGTTATCAAAAAACACCTACTGCAGGAAATTTACTCCCTAGATTAACATCGCTAGATATGATTTCAAGCTCATTTAGTTCGTCTCTGTTGTTTTTTGTGTTTTCAACAATAGAGTCAAACGCTTGGCATTTTATATCCTTGATCTCCTGGTCAATCAAGATTTGGAAAAAAACTTCCATAGCTTTTCTAAAAACTATAGGCTCACCTTTATAAACTTTTATGAACTGACTTATGGAGTCCTTATCGTCTTTTGTCATTGGGACATCCTCAAGAATATGTATCAAGTTTATTTTAATTTGGTCTAGTTCCATTTCTACCTTTCTTAAGTGCAGAGCTCAATCGCTGCCCTCTGCCACCCGCTCGTGCTAGTCTCTCCGTGGCGCGATTAACACTACCTGTTACCTCCTCTGTAATAGCCACATTAAGTTCACGCATTCTAACCAGCATAGCGGCAATTAGCTCACTTCTATATTCGTGATACCTACCACCCTCCTGCGAGTACACATCTGTTTTGAGTAGAGAGTCATAAAAGTCTATTACATCATCTAGTGATTTAAATACACGCTTTCTTTGATTTGATCTATCCCAATAAGCACCTACGTCTTCTGAGTGTGCCGCAATTGTTGCAGATTCAAAATCTGCAATGGGTAAATCCCCTTCTAGCATTTTGGACATCCAGCCGGATATAACTGATTCTCCTTTTCTTTGTCTTGACGTTAAAAACCCCAATCTTGCACCAAGTGACCTGTATTCTTTGAAGTCTTTTTCACTCATTAAATCACATATTTTTGTTTTATCTTTAATTAATGTGCCCGTTAGTGGGTTTATAGGAGATTGTATTACCAGTATAGACCCATCGCTTCCATCTTTCCTCTTTCCGTTATTTAACCTCACAACAAAGACCCCTTCGTTAATTGAATTACCATCCTGTCTTACTTGTTCAAAAAAACTTGCGGTTTGTTGCTTCTTCTGTTGAACTCACTGTGTTTATAGCTACCAAGGTAATTTTCTGTACTTGACCTGGGCTCAAGAGTATCATTGACATACTCCCACAAGGTTTGAGCAATTCTTATTCTCTCTCTATATGGAGACTTGTCATAAACCCTTTGCAACTCTACTGGTCGAGAAAGAGATTTGTCTAAACCTTCAAATTTAGGAGGCTCTTCGGCTCCAAAAAAACGCATACTTATTCTTTTGTGGAAAATGAGGAAGGAGGAATGATTGGGTCTTCTGGATTTGATAAAAGCTCCAATTCCTCAGTAATAGCCTCAATCTCCTCATTAGAATCTTCTTCCAACTTCACAAGCTTATCAAAAGTTCTAGCTTTAACCTCAATTTCCGAGTTTTCTAAAATATAACGAATAACCCCAACCACAAACGTATTAAAATCAGAAATGTTAGTCCCATTGTATGAGGCCACAAAGTCACTTAAATAGTCTACAACTGGGTCTTCACTAGGTATGTTATCAATAATGCTTAATAAAGATTGTCTATACCGTTCGTCCATATATTACCTCCTATCTCGATTTCCTCTACCTCTGGCCCCTCTACCACCTTGGTAACCTCCCGACACATCTTGAGGGTCCATATTTTCAGCCCTACCCCCTCTATTTCCGCCACCCTTTGGTTGCATTCTTTTGGCGTACATAGAGTTAGATCCAAACTTGACTCTAAACCTCTCCCTTATTTGACTCTCTTGCTCCTGTGTAAGACCACTCAATCTTATTAAACCATCCAAGTCTATGTCTGGTATTACACCGCTACTAAACCCATCGAGCATTCTAAGTATAGATTCTGCAACCCCTGCCTGTTTTTTTGCTACTTCAGTAACTTCCTCAACATGCCCCTGAAGCAACTTTGTCCTCTCATTCTTCTCATTTAGCAGTCTTTCAGTTAATTTACCGTTGAGAAACTCCATGGTCTCGACTCTCCTCTTTTCTGCGGCCCACTTGTCTTCTGGGGTATCGGACCACCCTTCTCTAAAAGAGGAGAACCTACTGCCTAACAAGTCAATGTTGGATACAAATCTATTCCAAGAATTTCCTGCCTCCTTTTGGTTCATACCACCCTTGAGCCAGGTTCTTTTAGAATTTAAAAAGCCATTAGAATTATATTCAGAATTAAAGTCTTTTCTTGACATAACGTCAGAAAAACATGTTTCAGGATTAATCTGCACTACGCCCTTTTCTATTTTGGCTTGAAGAACAACTACAGTATCTTGCGAAGCTGTTGCTGTGTCAGTCTCACCCCCTAACCCGTTTCTAACGTTTATATAAACCATAACCTCATCCTCGTATTGCGTCCTTCCAAGCCGTTTCATAATCCCTGCACCTAACCCTTTCTTTTCTATCTTTTTGTATGCAACTTGTGGGCTCCTATCCTCAGGCACTCTATCGCCTATTTGTAAGTTCTCGCTAAACGAATCCTCCCTTTTAAGCTCTCTGATTTTCAAAGAACCGTCGGCATTCTTAGATTGTAAATCCAAAGTGTTCCCACTTCCCAACAGACCTGCTCTCTCTATGCCTTTCTTGGCCGCATGAAGTGCTATCTCTCTTCTACCATCTGCACCCTGCTCTTTGTATAAACCCATCACATCCTCATGGGTAGGAAATTTAGTTGCCTTTGCCTCAAGATCTGAGATTATTAAATCTTTATTATTTATTGCCGCTTCGAATCCTTTGCTTACATTCATATGGCCTGAGCCCTTCTTAAAATCTCTTCTTCTACTATATTTCTATCTACACCGTATTTCAAGCGGGAGTTTTGCTTTATCCTCTCAACTAAATCCTTAATCTCCGCCTGCTTTGCATATTTTTGAAGCTGAGAGATTTCATCCCAATTCACTTTCAACGAAAAAGGCAAAGACGGGTGCCCATCAATCAAAAGCCTTATATACGAATTTCCAATCGGCAAATTTATTATGTCGCTCTTCTCAAAAGTTGGTTTAAACTGTTGCTCCAAATATTCGGCATCATCAACTCCAACTCTAAACACATTCATAGTACCAACGTTTCCAAAAACTGCCGTTTTAATATCATCAGAAAGCTGAGCAATAAACTGGTTTGCCATGATCATGCAAAGCCTGTACTTCCTTGCCTCAGACAAAATTGTTGCAATGTCAGGAGTTGAAAAATTCTGAAACTCGTCCACATAAAGGTAAAAGTCTGGGTAATCCACTTTTCCATAAACATCAGCCCTGCTCAAAGCAGCGGCCAATAATCTTGGAACAAGCAATAGACCAATAAAGTTAGAGTTCTCCTCTCCTATCTTTCCTTTAGACAAATCCACAAGCAAAATCTTTTTTTGATCCATGACCTCCCTAAAGTCAAAAGAGCTTTTTGGCTGACCAATAATTCCCCTCATTAGCCTATCGGTCACAAACCTATCAAACTTGGAAGTAAAGTAACTCATGTTTTCTCCTCTTTTTGATTCCGGTGTACTGGCCCATTCCTCCCAGAACTTTTTCACCATTGGATCTTTTACATTTGCAACTTTTGCTTTGGCGTAGTTCTTGTCTATCAATAATCTTACTGCGTCAAGCATAGTGCTGCCCTCTTCCTCCATTGCAGTCAACATTACATTTCTCAATGTTCTTTCAAGCATAGGACCCATAATTCCCTGGTGATTTGGATCATATAGCTTATATAAAAGCGCAATAAATGCATTTATGAGCATGTGTTTTTGTGAATCTGTTTTTGCTTCAAGAATATTAATTCCAAGGGGCCTCTCTTCATCGCCTGCATTAAAGTAGATGACATCATTCATTCTTTCAGGCGGGACATGATGCAAAATATCATCAATTGCAGAGCCGTGCGGATCAATAAATCCAACTCCCTTACCTTCCTTTATGTCCTGAATAGCCATAAACTTCATGAATTCAGATTTTCCAGTTCCTGTCTGTCCAATGATATACAAGTGCCTTCTTCTATCCTCCAGCTTTAAGTGAACCTTTGTTGTAACGCCTCTATAGTCGCAGTCTCCAAGATACAAGCCCTCTGTAGGAATATTTGCAGGAGCTGAAGCTCTCTTTGACCTTAGCCAGCTAATTCTTGGAGTTTTAACATCTTTATTCGGGAAATGGAAAATAGTAGCAAGCTCAACAGAATTTAAAATACTTGCCGTATTTATTAAAAACATATCTGCAACTGGAATAAATATCGAAAAAGGGTTGAAGTATCTAAAAACATAATCTTGAATAAACTTTTTCTTATTCCAGATTTTCTTTGGTCTAAAGCTATTATATTTTGGATCCGAAAACTGCTCAAAAGAACCTAAAAGACTCTTCAAATTAATCTCTGATTTGAATTTATCGTCAGAAACAGACACCGCTCTAATTTCAACCTCAAATCCAAGTTTACCTAGCTTTTTTTCTACCCCTTCGGTTATAGCAGTATCAATTGAAGGCCCTCTTTTTTCCGGATCATTGCTCTTAAATTTAATGTTATGAACAAATCTTTGGCCACTACTTACCCATGCTCTGGAGGCTGGAGCTACAATAACCTGGAGAGCAAGCGTTTCGTCTTTTGAAAGCTTACTCATTGCCGAAGTAATTCCACTAATGCCGTCAAAAGGAAGGTCCTCAAATGTTCGAATTGGGTAGTACAAAGGACCAGAAAGATTCAACGCAGCAACAGAAGTAAATTGGCCTCTATCCCATATTTTTGGCGGAGTTATAAGCTCAATTTCAGCCTGTGGATAAATTCCGTTTATCTGCTTTTCAACATATGAAAGGATATGTTTAGGACAAATCACATAAAAAGAAATTTCAGACTCTTTTGCAATAATTTCAAACGAAATGTGCTCATGCCCAGAAGAAAAAAAACCTCCTTTGATTGAATAAAGAGCTGTAAAGAGCTGTTCTGCAGATTTTACTTCAACCTCATTCGTATCAGGAATTCTGACCTGCAAGCATCTAAGATTTGCAGCATTTTTTGCTTTATTTTTGGATTTTAAAAACCTAGTAAAAACTGCATAAATTACATACAAAAACAAAAATAGAACTATAAGATACAAAAGTATAAAAAACGAATCAAAAATAAGTTGTGAGAGCTGGTTAACATCAAACTTCATAGGGCAGTATTTAGAATATTATAACGAATAAGGGATAAAGATAAAGGTTATTAAGCTAAGAATAGGAACCTAGTCGCCTTTCATAGAGTTGGTCACAGCTAACGTAAACACACTCTCTAGAGTATGAGCAACGGAAGTTTGGGGATCTCCATAGAATTGCGCCACCTCATTGGTAACAGTTGGTTGTCCATAAGTTGGCGCAGGACTTGCGTTTGCACTGCTGAAGGGCGATTCAACTGTTGCTACAACAATATTTGGACCCTTAGCACCTTCAGGACTACTGGTTATTTCAACACCCTTTACTATTTCATGCAACGCCAAGCTATTGGTAGGGGCATGCTCAGCTGTGGGGCTCAGGCCCCCATGGGCAACTTCACGTCGACTTTCAAGTCCTAAATTTAGTGTGTCTGCCATACCCCAAAATTATAACACTAGTTTGGCGCATACACTGAACCATTGCCATCATCATGCACTCTGTCATTTACTCTGGGATCTATGTTATCCCCACCTATCAAAGTAGAATAATTTATATTCTTAGCAGGCATTTGCTGCTTAATTGACCCAGTAAATGGAGTTGTCTGGGCGTTTCCCCCTAATGGATCTGAATACCAAATCTCAGACCCCCCTGCATTTGAAACTACCGCAGGCATAAAGTACATACCTCTATGAATTCCTCTAAATCCAGATCTAGGATTATTCCAAGCAATCCTTTGAGATGCAGGAACATTTGGACCCGAATTATAATTAGTTGCCCATTCACATGCTCCACCCCTAGCTCTTCTACCTCCGGCTATTTCTTCATAACAAAGATCCATAGAATACGCCAGGTTATTTGGTTTAGTTGGGTTGTAATATCTATTTGCGTCCTCTACATCAAACAGAAGGTTGATGCCAGAAAGAAGTGATGTGCCATTTGACCTGTTAATTGAAAGTGAGGCTGGCCAGGCTTCGTACATATTGCCTGAGTACTGCCCACTAGGAACTAAAAACCCTTTCTCAATGCAATCTCTAGAAATAATCTCTCTGTTACCTGCACCTGATGGGTAATTTCTGTTTGAATCCGTAAGACCAATGTTCACAAAGTCTTGATCGCTAGCTCTTCTTTCAACACCACACAGTGGCATAAACTTTGTAAAACCACCAGCTTTACCAAACGGCTGTAAAACTGCAACACTTACTTTCTGATTATAGGCAGTATTACTATGCCTACAGTCTGCAAAGTAGAAAACTTCGTGAATATTGTTAACAAATGCATCCGCTGTACTAGTACCTTGATGCGGCTTTGCAAGATAGTAACATCTAACTCCGGTATCTTTTGCCATCCTTCCATCGCCGAGCTTTCCAACCCACACTCCACCAGTCGTACTATTATTAGCTTGATGAGTTGCAATCTCCCCTTCGCCATTTGCGTAATCAACTTTATGACCAACATGATCTTCATGCCTCATTGTTGCTGAACCTTTGGATTGGTTATAAACATCAAACTGCTCGTTTACATAACCAAATGGCAATCCTGAAACTGCTTCTTCTTGAGGATCCATCGTGCCATTCTTATTTGCATCAAAATAGAAGTACTCCTTAACTTGTTTCCAAACCATGGAGTTTTTTGGATCCCTTCCATGCTCGTGCCCAAATGAACATTGCTTACCTGATGCTGGATCAGTTACAACAACTGGATGCCATGTTGGATACTTTTTACCATCTGGCCCTATTACGTAGTAGCTCTCATGCAAGGCCTTAGAGCAAGTAGGATAAGGTAAAGATCCAGAACCTTGATAATAAACATTTGCAGAATCCCATGTACCTAGTGAGTGAGATGCAGGGGCAGTTTTTGGATCAAACTGATCTGAAACTTGTGTTGGAACAGGTGTTGGGGTAGGAGTAACAATAGGTGTAACAGTTGGGGTTGGGGATTGAGTAGGTAACGAGGTTGGAGTTGGGGTAGGCGTAATTGATGTAACTGGGGTTGGGGTTGGCTCAGAACCTGCTACCTCATAACTTACTGTTAACCTTGGCGTACCAGTGGAATTTTGAAATTGCTTTCTTCCCCACTGTGAACCTTCACCCTTTAGAATAAGTGAAAATGTAGCGACTGAGTTACCTAGCTTTGACACCTCCTGTATAGGACTGGTTACATCATAAGTATAACTTTTACCTTTAACCCATTTAGTGTTTTCAGAGAATGTTTTTAAGTTCATTGTTGTGAGCCTTGAAGATGGAGGTCTTGAACCTGAAAAAGGATCTGAAGAAACGGTACTCTCAGCTTTTACAACAAATCCTGTAGAAACCCACTGGTCAGACGGAGATGTAAAAACAAGCTTTGCTGAAGTTACCTTTGCCCCCTGTGGAAGTGCTTGGCCTGTGAATCTAAGCCCTAGGTAGGAAGAGCCTAACTCTCCCTTGCCTACCCAACCATTAGACCCTTTAGGCACTAAATTAAACACTTTCCCATCTTCATTTGCTATGTCTGATGCCCCAGAAGCTAAATATGCAATTGTACCAACTGAAACCCCAAGAGAGGTTGATCTTTGGTTGGTTCTAGCTTTATAGGCGTAAACTCCAAAACCTGATATCAATAATATAAAAACAATAAGGAGAACTAAAACAGGGTTTGCAAATCCAGAAGCATTAAATCTCTTGATCATACCTACCTTTCAAATGAAGTATTGAGTAATTAAAACAGAATCTATAGATACCTGTCAATTTGTTTATATCTATATGTTAATTAGTGGGTTTACTTTCTGACTCCCTTGAAGAATCTCTTTTTCATCTCGCTAGTGTCCTCAGATTTAACATGAGGACCGCCTGACTCTGCGATCTCGTCTTTCAGGTCTTCAACAAAAGAAGCAACCTCTTCTCTGACAGGAGCACTCATACCCTCAAGCTTGTCTAAAACAGGTTCAATTTTTTCTTTTAGTTCATTTATGACAGGCTCAGCCTTAACCTTAACTTCTTCAACTTTCTCATTTAACTCCTCTGCCCAAATCTTTCCTCTTTCAATGTCAGATTCAAATCTTTTTTTAAGCTTAATTCTAGTTTTTGTACCCTCCTCTGGTGCATATAAAACTCCTGCAACAGCACCAAATAAAGCACCTACAATCATTCCAAATAAAAAGCCGTCTGATCTTCTTTCACACATATTAGTCTTCTTCCCTTCTTTTCTTGAACGATGTAATTGCATTGAAAAACTTCATACCTGAGGTGACGGAGCCAAGAAGTCCTGATAAATTTGTGATAGGAGTGGCAACGGACTCGGTAACGATTGAAATAGTATCCAGCATACCATTCATTTTTTTGATAGTTTCTCTAAACTCCTTCAAAATCATGACTACATAAATGCCTACTATAACAAGGTTAAGTGTGAGTATAGCTAGAATTATTACAAGAACAATTTGTATATCCATGGGCAGCAGTCTCCTTTAGTTATATAAGTATCCCATCTAGGGAGTGCATAGTCAATCTTAATTATTTAAACTCCTGCTCTTTTTCTACCCCAAGTTGGCCAAAAACGCCTATTGCCACGCCGTTAAGTTTAATTTCAATCGCTCCTGAATTTGATGCTTTAAGCTTAATTGAGCTGGACGCCTCAAATACTCTGGAAGTGCTTTTTAACATAGTCCCATTAAAGGCTTCAACGCCGTCTAGAGTGGCTTTCAGGCTTGTACTACCATTAATAGCGGAGACTTCAAGAACAACTTTTTTTGCAGTTGCACCCATTACCTCCGCTTCCTTTCTCACCACAACTGATCTATCAACTTTTGTCTCCTTTCCAAGTTTATTAACCGAAAGAATAGAAAGATTATTCACACCAGGTGATAAGTCTATGGTTAATTTAAATGCACCGTCTGGTGAAGTCTCTATTTTTTGTCCATTTAAGTACACTCCAGAGTCTCTATCGGTTTTTCCTGATACTTCTAGTTTTGTGTCTGACAAAGTAATGTTATTTTCTGGCTTTTCAACAATGAGTGCGGGAGCTCCTGAGTATGTCTTATACTGATAAAATAAATAAGAAAAAAATGCTACAACAAATATCACAGTTGCAGCGGCCGCAACTGCTGTTGGGGTGATAGAAACAGGGTTGTGATCTATAGGCCTAATAACTTTTTTCTCTTTGAGAAGCTTCTCATCAAATTCCCTTCTAAAGAAAGCCAGAACCTCATCTTCATTAAGCTCTAAGAGCTTGCAGTAAATCTTAAGAAATCCTTTGATGTGAACCTCACTAGAAAATATAGAATAGTCCCCTTCTTCCAGTGCGGATAGATACTTAGGATGTATTTTTATAAATTTGTAAGCGTCGTAAAGTGCCAGACCCTTTTTTTCACGGGCTGATTTTAGGATGTCACCCACCTTCTTCATTGAACTTGGAGCAAAATCATTCATGGGTATAGATTCTTTTCCCTACATATTTTTTGTTATATACAGTTGCAGGTGTAGGCTTTAAAACGTACAAGTTGCTTGTATCGCCAATGGATTCTGCCCCTTGATACGAGTTAAAACACCAGAGTGCGTCCTTAATAACCAGATTTCTTTTGCTGATAATTTCTTGGATAGGAATTAAGCGCTCTATTGACCTCTCGCTTGTACCGTAACACATGTAAAGTGTTGATAGGAGATTTTTGCTTGCGTCTAGAGCTTTTAGTAAAAAAAGCTCAAACCCGTCTGGGGTGTAAGGTGTATCAGAAAACACAATATCAAACCCTCGTTTAATATCTGCAGGAATACCCTCTCTAAAATCGCTCAAATATAGTTCAACTTTAAATTTTTCAGATTTGGCAATTGACTCTATAAACGAAAGTTGCCTCTGGTCAATATCAAGAACTGCAATTCTTTTTGCAACCCCTAAAACACCAAGACAAGCCGAAGTTATATCATCATCCCCCAAAAATAGTATGCTGATGTGTTCAAGGTCGTGACTTTCTGAAAGTAGCTTTACTCGTTTTACTTGTGTATCCTCTGTAGTGTAAAACTGATCATACTCTCTCTTTGGAGTTGGCCTTCTTGGCGAATACTCCCTTAACAACCTTCTAACTTCCTTTTCATGAGCGTCAGTAAATTTGAACGACTCCTTTCTGTTATGTAATAGTACTTTTCCTTTTTGGCTTAATATAAAAAAATTTGGTATTGGGACAAAAAGATCAGGGACAAGTGACCTGACTTTTTTTAATGTCTGCACAGAGAGATTAACCTTTTTTGAAAGTTCTACGATAGAAACTTTTTCTGATTCTACAGTTTCAAGTAGCAAAACAACTTCGTTTTTTGTAACGCCTGCTTTTGAGGCTATTTCATGTAATTCCATATTTGAAGTGTACAACACTATTCAGGATCGTGGGCAGAGTTTATTACGGATTCGGCATCTCTAACAAGCACGTCTCGGGGCTTACTTCCGTCAGCAGCTCCTACTATACCTCTTGCTTCCAATTCATCAAGCAGCCTTGCAGCCCTTGCGTAACCAATAGATAGCTTTCTTTGAAGTAGTGATGCTGAGGCTTTATCACTCAAAGTAATGATCTTAACAGCCTCGTCAAAGAGCTCATCTGTTGATTCGCTTATATCTAGCTTAGTCTCTTTTGCCTGTAAAACTTCTTCCTTGTACTCCGGCTTGATACCGCTGTTTTTAAGGAAGGTGACTAGGTTGTTGATCTCTTTGTCAGATACGTACACCCCCTGAATTCTTACTGGCTTTGAAGTTTCAGGAGGTACATAGAGCATATCTCCTTTTCCTAAGAGTTTTTCTGCACCTACCGAATCAATAATAATTCTGGACTCAACCTGACTTGAGACCATGAATGAAATTCTTGTTGGAATATTAGCCTTAATTAATCCTGTAATAACATCAACTCTAGGGCTCTGAGTTGCAAGTAAAAGATGGATTCCAGTTGCTCTTGATAACTGCGCAAGCCTTGCAATTGATTTTTCCATTTCCTGAGGTGCAAGAGCCATAAGTTCAGCAAGTTCATCTACTATAATCACAATGTTTGGAAGGGCTTGAAACCCAGACAATTCGTTATAAGCATTTAAGTTTCTGACTTTTGCATTTTCAAAAAGCTTATATCTTCTTTCCATTTCGGACACTGCCCATTTGAATGCGTTTGGCGCCTTTTCTGCATCAGTAATTACAGGCACAAGCAAATGAGGTATGTCATTATAGTTTGTAAGCTCAACTCTTTTTGGATCTACCAAAATAAACTTACATTCTGCAGGAGAGCACCTATATAAAAGCGAAAAAAGCACAGAATGAATAAAAACTGACTTACCTGAACCTGTAGATCCTGCAACCAACATATGAGGCATTTTTGCTATATCGGCAACACAAGGAAGGCCTGCAACATTGAGACCTAATGAAGCAGTGAGCTTTGATTTTGCAGATTTCATAACATCCGAAACCATCATTGTTTTGAAATTTACTAAAGCTGTTGAAATATTTGGAACCTCTATACCAATCAAGGACTTTCCTGCAATCGGAGCTTCAACTCTCACTGAACCTGTAGGAGATGCTAGTGCCAGTGCTATGTCATTTTGAAGATTAGTTACTTTTGCAATTTTGTTTACTGAAGTAAATTCCAATGCGTACTGAGTAACAGCAGGTCCAAAGTTCATCTCAGCAACCCTAGCCTTAATTCCAAACTGACTGAGTGTTCTTTCAATAGTTGCAGCACGCTGTTTAACGTCTCCCCTGTCGGCTGGAACACCATTTCCGTCCTGAAGGAGATCGAGTGGCGGGTATTCCCAAACCTTATCAGTGTAGGGTAAACCTGAGACTGTTGAAGCACTCAAGACAGGCACCGTACCGTGGGAATGCTTTGGGGACTTAGTATCAAGTGGCTCCATTGAAGTCTGCACTACCTCAAATGTAGGTTCTTCTTTGACCTCAATTTTATCAACAGGCGATTTTTGAACCTCAAGAGCTGTTTCCTCTTCTTCCTCATCAGTATCTACAAGCCCATTAATAACAGGCCCGGGTAAAACCTGACTTTTAAACGAAGGGATTTTTGCATTTCCTGCCTTCTCTTTTACAAATGCAAGTATCTGATCAAACGAAATATCAAAAATAAAAATCAATGAAAGGCCAACTCCAAAAATTGCTACGATAACCGCCCCAACAACCGTTAACCCATCAATAAGGAATGCACTAATTCTAGATCCTATAAATCCCCCTGCCTGTTCAGAAGCAACACTCCCAAAAAATGAAGAAGTGCTCACAGCCATGAGCACTAAGCCCATCAAAACTCTAAGATCCACCAAGGGATTATCTAAGTTTTCAAACATTAGGAGTGCAAGAAGAATAACGATAAAAGGTAGAAACAACGCTCCATACCCTAGTAACCCAAACTGAAAAGTATTTATGAGGGAAAGAATTGAGCCAGTATTAACGAATATGGAGACCAAAGCAATTATTCCAAGTAAAACAAGCAATACTGCAAACACAGTCTTCATACTGCCGGACTTCATCTTCATTTTTTTGGCCTTTTTTTTCCTAGGCATTGGCTTTATATTAGCAAAAATCCCCAAATTTGTCTTGCTGTAATTTATCTATATGAAATTAAATAAGTTCCCTACTTTTAAGCATTTCAAGAACTTTGAGCGTTACAACTTTCTTAGAAGGTTGTTGAATTCTGTTTGCAATAAAAAGGGCGGGATCTTGTTCAAGCCATACATAATCATCAAACTTTGTCTTAGTTAGGTCTAAATCCCCAAAATCGGTTTTAATTGCATAAAAATAATATTTTTTACCTTTCATTGTTACTACAGCACCCTCATCAGTCTTCAAATCTTCAAGACCCTGCTTTTTAGGACCAAACTCTGCTTTGTCCTCACCAAGATATATAAAATCAGGGTTACATTTTGAAACAAAGTCCTCTCCAAGCTCGTTTACCATACCTCGAATAAGTGCATCCCTTGGGTCCTCTGAGTTATTTATTGTCTCCTGAGGTAAAAGCCACACGCCGTAAGCTCGCTTTGAAACAAACAAAAGCTTACGATCGTGCAAAAAACAAGCAACAGATTCAGGTCTGAAGCCTAATTTTCTTTCTTCATTTATTTGAGGAAGTCCCGGAAATTGTGTATCCATAGACTTTATACTTCAATCAAGCTGACAAGAACGTAGGGCTCTCTTCCAGTCTGCTTAAATAGAAATTTTGACAATGCTTGCTCAATTTTTCCCTTAAGCGCGCCTCTACTATCACCCAAGTCTTTCTTGTTTTGATTAAATGAATTCCTGACGATATTTGTTGCATTATCTATGAGCTCTTTTGATTCTTTCACGTATATAAAGCCCCTAGTTACAATTTCGATTTTTTTAGCCTCTTTTTCGGAATCAAGACCAATAACCGCAACAACAATACCGCTTTCTGCAAGTATATTTCTGTCTTCAATGACTTTCTCACCTATATCTCCTACTTTAGAACCATCAACATAGACATTCGTTACAAGAACTGTGCCGCCCTGCTCAATTACGCCATCGTGTAGAAGAAGACTTTCTCCTTCTAGTAGTTCAAAAATTGTGTCTCTTTGATAACCCATTTCAGACACCATATTTGCATAGGCTCTCATGTGCTTTACTGTACCCCCTATAGGCATGAAATAGTTAGGTTTGGCAAGAGCTGCCATCAGCTTCAAGTCACCTCTAAGTCCGTGACCCGAGACATGAAGGTTTTCCTGTATTTCCGAATAGATAACTATTGAATTTTTAAGAGTGAGTCTGTTAATAAGATTATCAACATCATCTCTAACTCCAGGAGGGTTTGGATCTGCTGAAAAGATCACATAAGCGCCATCCTCAAGAGTCACATCTCTGTGCTCTCCTCTTGAAATTCTGGATATTGCAGATTCGGACTGGCCGTAAGCTCCCGCAACAATATACAAAAGCTCAGCCTGGTTTTCTTTTCTTGCTTTTTCTCTATCTACAAAAACCGAAGGGGAAAACGGCAAATAACCAAGCTTCATTGACACATCTGTAACCTGATCAATTGATCTCCCAAGAAGCACAACCCTTCTGCCATGTTTAACGGCTGAACTAATGGCCTGTGCCATTCTTGACACGTTAGATGATACTGTAGTTAGGAAAACCTGCTTTCCGGCAGCTTTTCCAAAAAGCTCATCGAATGATGTTTCGATTGTCCTTTCGCTTTTTGCATAGCCTTCCGTGGTGGCTCCAAGACAGTCTGAAAGTAAAAGCTTAACTCCGTTTTCTGCAAGTCTTGTCATTTTTGCAACATCAAATGGCTTATCAAGTACGGGAGTCCAGTCAAATTTAAAATCTGCGCAGTGAAGTATAGTGCCCTGCGGAGTTTTGATAGCAAGACCGCAGCTATCAGGAATTGAGTGGTTGGTTCTAAAATAGTCAACCTTAAAACTTCCCACAATTATTGAATTGTCTTTATCAGGATCAACAACTTTTATTTTGACCCCATCAAGGAGACTTTTTTCTCTAAGCTTTACTTGTATAAGACCTTGTACAAGCCTAGTGCAGTAAATTGGAACATCTAAATCTTTAATGACATAAGGAATTGCACCAATGTGGTCCTCATGCCCATGAGATATGAAAAGCGCTTTAAGTTTGTGTTTGTTTTCAAGAATGTATGTAATATCAGGAAGTACTACATCAACACCAAGCATCTCTGAGTCCGGAAAACCAATACCACAGTCAACTACAATCATGTCGTCTCCTGATTCGTACACAGTCATATTCTTTGTTACTGCGGAGGTGCCGCCTATGGTAATTACTTTAACGGTAGCTTTTCCACCTTTATCAAAGAATGGCACTGAATTAAGCGTAACTTGTGGCTTTTTTAACTCAGTAACCTTTGAAGCCTGCGGGTTTTGAACGTCAACAGGTACTTCTTTATTTTCAACTACTTGAACTTTTGGTTCGTTATTAACATCTTTTACAGCATTCTGATCTTTTGTGCTGTCTTTTTGGAATCTAAATCTCATATATACAGTTTAGAATAGGGATTGCTGTCTGTCATCTTTCTTCTTTAGCTCGCCCGACCCACCAAACTCCTTTACATCTGAAGAAATCAAATCTTTAACTTTTTTAAACTCTTGCCTTAATACTTTATCAACTGCTGGATTTCTTAAGGCAGCAGCCGGGTGGTATAGCGGGTAAATTAATCTACTTCCTACTTTTTTTGGAACCCCGTGGTCTCTAGAGATTTTGCCCTCCTTATCAAAATACTCAAGAGCATACTTTCCAAGTGTGACTATAGCTTTTGGAGCGATCGCTTTTAGCTGAGCGTCAAGGTAGGGCATGCACGCTCTTACCTCATCCGCCATAGGTTGCCTGTTATCTGGAGGTCTGTGTTTGATTACATTCCCTATCCAAACATCTTGCCTCTCAAGTCCAATGCTCTTTAACATCTCCTCAAGCATTTTTCCGGCTCTACCCACAAATGGCCTTCCTTGCTCATCCTCATTTGCTCCAGGAGCTTCTCCAATAAATACAATCTGCGAGTTTGGATTGCCTTCACCAGGAACCGCTTTTTTTGCAAGCTTACAAAGCCTACATTTATTACAAGTTTTGACCGCTTTTTCAATTTGGGCAAGAATATCAACTTTATTCATGTTTATCGCTTAATGAGAGCCATAGGAGTTTGCTCGTCACGCTGACCAAGTGGATTGTCCCTAAATGCTTCTTCGGCAAACTTTTTATCCGCATTTCTTGAGGCCCCTTCAACTCGTCTTCCAAGGTCATTTGCGTCTATGATAACTACATCCAAATTGAGTGCATCAGAAAGCTCTTGCGCAACTTTTGGTGCATTCTTTGGACCTAACTTTGCTGATATGTTTCCTGGATATAGAGTGTAGTCGCACGGACCATCAATTGCGTTAAGACCATTTCCTGCTATGTGGTAAAACACTCCTTTTAGTCCAAAAGGTTTTGTTAGTACAGAAAAAAAACAGGCCATCAAAATCCTAAGAAGACCTGCTTCCTGTAAAGCAAGTTGCATAGTATGCGGGCTTCTTAATCCAATACCGCCTGGATTTTTGGTCACAAACTTATATAAAAAATTTGCCCAAACTCCAGGTCTTATATCTTTAATCAAAAAACTTCTTCCCTGGCTTATTGCTACAATTCTTTCTGAAATAATAAGCATGTCCTTAGAAGATCTAATACCCTTTGTATAATTATCTGCAATTTCTATAATGTTATCTTTATCACTAATGAGGTGAGTTTTAATTGCTATTCTTGTATAGGTTTTTCCGTTAACTTCAATTGTGCTAGTTTTTGTTTCAATTTTTTCCATGATTATCAATAAAGAGCCTGAGCCAGAGCTCAAGGTTTACCCATCGCCAAATTACCATACTTTCGTTGTGCTTACCATCATAAAAATCATTAACAAACCTTAAAATCCTATTGTGATCAAAATATTTCCTTCTTCTAAACGAATCAGAGTTTACAATGTCATACACTTTCTCCCTCTGATCCCTAAACCATGCAACCTCAGGAGTGGTAAAACCCACCTTCCATTTTCTATTTAAAATCTTTTCAGGAAGAATACCTTTTAGTGCTTCTCTCAGAATGTACTTGGAGTACCCGTTCCTAATAAGCATTCTTTCGGGCAACGTAAAAACAAATTTTACTAACTCTGGGTCAAGAAAAGGAACTCTTCCCTCAATTGAGAAGGCCATTGAATTTTTATCCTCATACCTTAAGAGCGAAGGGATACTGTTATAAAAGAGATCGGCTTTCAGTCTTTTTTTAAGTCTTTTTGATTCCAAAGGAGCAGGTTGATATGAAACAGAGCTTACAAAGTCCTTTGAGACGAATTCCCGTAAAGAGAATTTATACTCAAGTGTTCCTTTAATTTTTTCAATAATTAAATTTTTGATTTGAGGTAAGCAATAAATAAGTTCTTTAACAAATAAGAGTACCTTTCCTTGTGAGAGTAGTTGCCTTAAGTAGACAATCAGATAAGGTGTGTACCCTGCAAGCATTTCATCAGATCCCTGGCCGTCAAGCAAGACTTTGACCTTTTTAGAGGCATCTCTCATCACACACCATTGTGCATAAGGGCCGCTTGAGATAAATGGCTCCTCTTGGGAATATATAAAAGAATCCAACTCTTCAAACAAACCACGACTCTGAGGGTAACTAAAATTCTTTTCAGTCTTGGTTTGATCTAGCACTACATTTATATACTCTTCCTCATTATTTATCTGGCTTGGAAAAACAGCAGAGAAGGTTGTTTGTTTATCTCCTATAGTTTCCAATTTTTCTGAATTTTCTAACATCAACTTATTTATCACACAAACAACTGCTGAAGAATCCAGACCCCCAGAAAGACAAGAACCAACTGGAACCTCCGACATTAACCTATCTTTCACACTTTTAATAAACAGATGTTTGAAAGTCTCAATTAACTCAGCGTCGCTCCTATCGTCCTGTGTGTTAATATCTAAATCAAAATAATTTGAAGTCTTAATAGTTACTTCATTCCCGTTACGGGAAAATATTGCGTATTCTCCGGGCATTAACTTTGTAACGCCATCAAAAAAAGTTTCTTTTGAGTCATCATGCTTTCTGTATGCCATATATTTATAAATGGAAGTCTCGTTTGGTGTAGGTTTAAATTCAAAAGATTTTAAGAACGCCTTTATTTCTGAGGAAAACAGAAATCCCCTAGTCACTTTTGTGTAATAGAACGGCTTTATTCCAAATTGATCTCTTGCAGCAAAAATGGTATCCGACCTTCCATCATATATTGCAAAACCGAACATCCCATTAAATCTTTTTACACAATCTGGCCCCCATTCTTCATAAGCGTGGAGAACCATTTCAGTATCTGAACGAGTTTTATAGATATGTCCAAGCTTTATAAGCTCGTCTGTTAATTCAGCATGGTTATATATTTCACCGTTATATACAACCCAAATGTCACCAGATTCGTTTGAAATGGGCATTTGCCCACCAGACACATCTATAATTGCCAACCTTCTACTGCCAAGTGCCCCGTCTTTTCCTACATAGAACCCCTCGCCATCAGGCCCACGATGTTCTATGGAGTCGCACATTGACTTAAGAAGATCCTCATCTACAAAACCGAATGATCCAACAATCCCGCACATATCTTCAATGAGTATAACAAATCCGCTTGCAATTTAAGTCAAAAAGTAGGTAAATAATGAGGTGTATTCCAATTCCGGCCTGACATCAAAGCAGAAAGTGCTCATTGGTACCATTGTATTTGCCTTAGTATGGACTCTTATGGCTACAGTCATGGAACTGAACCATGTTATGGCAAAAGATGAGTCAACAGGATGCATTTTCCTTGCAAATGTCTGCCTTGAAATGACCACATTTAAAGATTGGTACACCGTTGGCGTGCATATGCTTAATTTTGCGCTGTTTCATGCACTTGTAGGTTCGGCAATGGGATTTACGGCCTCAGGGGTTATTGCAATTATTCCTCACAGACATCGATTCAATAGGTAATCTCACTTTTTCAGATTAATCATATTAAATTGTAGTTTTTGGAAGGTAGTCTTTCAAGTTCTGAGCATTTATAAACACTGACTTAGTTTTACCCTCAACAATCTCCATAGCAGCCTTTCTAGCAATGGCTTCTAAGGCTCTATTTAAGCTTCTAATGCCCGAATCGAATCCAAGTGGTCTTATGATACCTGACCAAAGATTTGGATCAATCACAAGCTCCTCCTTAGATAAACCGGCGTTCTGCATAACCTTTGGAAGAAGATAATCTCTTGCAATCGACTCCTTTTCAAAATCAGTGTAAGCAGGCATTTTGATTATTTCCATTCTATCAAGAAGTGCCGCTGTCAAAGTTCCGAGTCCGTTTGCAGTACAGACAAACAACACCTGAGACAAATCAAGCGGGTAATCAAGGTAGTGATCCCTAAACGAATGGTTCTGATTCGGATCAAGAATTTCAAGCAAAGTGGCCATTATATCTGACCTAACGCCTGTGTCCCCGCTTGCTTTTTCGATTTCATCAAGAAGGATAAGGGGATTCATAACTTGAGATTTAACTAATGCTTTAACAATTTGTCCCGGCTCAGCTTCTGGAAACACTTTACTTCTTCCTCTTAGTTCAAGCACAGATCCAATACCTCCCATGGCAATTCTTACAAACTTTCGATTTAAAGCATCTGCTAGCGATATTGCAAACGTTGTTTTTCCTATTCCTTGAAGCCCTACAAAAAGTATAATTGGCGCTTTAGCAATACCACTCTGGCCATCCCTAGACTTTAATATTGCTGTGGAAAGATACTCCTGAATTCTCACCTTCACCTCATCAAGTCCAAAATGCCTTTCATCAAGAAGTTTTTTAGTTAAAGGCAGATCAAGACTATCCACCGTCTTCTTACCCCATGGAATAGTTACAACCAAATCAATGTATCTTGATAGGGTATCGTAGGCCTCGCTATACCCACCTATCTTTGCCATTCGATTAAGCCTGTCGAGCATTCCTTCGATCTTATGCCTAAGCTCCTCGGGCATATCGTGTGCCGACTTCACTTTTTCTGATAGGTCTAATAACTCTTTAAAAATAAAATCTTCAGCCATGTTAGTTAACAACAACGCTTGACTTGTCTTTAGCAAGTACGCTGTCCCTTATCTTTGTAAAACTTGATGTTAAAAAGTCAGATTTCATATCTTTGACATAGTTTTTTGCTGAGTCATTTAGCACAAAAACAATCAATTTTCCTTCTGAAACTACAGAATTCTTAGCTAGAGCAAACTTTGGGTTTAGTGCTGCATTTAGCTTAATCTTCTTCTTTGCACTCCTTACCTCTTCTTCCAGACCTTTATTGTTTGAATAGAGAATATAGTCATCCATGATCACAGCTGACCAAGTAGCTTCTTTAGTGGACTCAACAAGCTTCTGAGCTGCAGAAGTATTTTCAATTTTAGCTACAACGCCCCACAGCCTTGAGCTTGATGTAGCCTCCGGCTTTGAGAACACAACAAAATCCTGATTTGAAACAGCATCTAGATCATTAAAGTTGATGTTTCCTCCAACAAGTTCGTTTAGCTTCTTAATGTCAAGCAAAGCTGAAATCAGCCTAAAAATACTTTTACCTTGAATAAAAATATCCGCTTCGTAAGGGACGTGCTCTACAAGAGGCTGGTTTATGAATTTAGTAGTTGGAACATCCAAATCCTTTATCTCAACTATTCGTTCTTCTTTAACATTAACTGTACTAGTAGAGACTTTAATTTTATTTAGGTTTGTAGTGTAGTAATAATAAATATAACCAAGTAAGGTTAAAAGTAAGCAAAGAGAGAATACGGGGACCACAAATCTTTTAATCCCCAAAACGGCCGAGCTACTAATCTCCTCCCTTATTTCAAAAGGAGGAGGATCAAGTCTAAGCAATGTTGACCTAACATCGGAGGTAACTAATTCATCAGGAAGCTTAAAGCCGCAACTTGGGCAGAAGTACTCTCCAGCACCTTCAATATTGGCTTTACAACTAGGGCAAGACCTTTCCATGAGATTATTCTACCATCTCTGAATTAATATCTGGATGGCCTATCTTGAAATGGTCTGTGAGATCTACCACTAGGACCTCCTGGTCTGTGACCACCACCAAAACCACCTCTGCCACCTTCTCTACCGCCTCTTCTGTCGCCACCTCTTCTATCTCCACCCCTGTCGCCACCTCTATCACCAAACGGCTCTCTTCTTCCACCCATATCTTCTTCCATACCCTCTGGCTTTTCTTCTAAGGCTTTCTTTGAGAGGTTAATTCTTCCCATCTGGTCAATTTCAATCACTTTAACTTTAACGGTGTCCCCTTCGTTTACAACATCTCTTACATTTGAAGTGTAACCATGTGAAAGTTCACTTACATGAACAAGTCCTTCTTTACCTGGGAGAATTTCTACAAATGCTCCAAAGTCTGTGACTCTTTTCACTGTACCTTCATACACTTCGCCAGGCTCTACCTGCTTTGTAAGACCTTCAACCATAAGTCTAGCTTTTTCCATTCCTTCGGCTGTAGGTGCTGAAATTGCAACTGTACCGTCATCGTCAATACCAAGTGTTGCACCTGTCTTTGCTTCAATATCCTTTATTGTCTTTCCACCAGATCCAATAACAAGCCCTACCTGTTCTGGTTTGACTTTAACTGTGATCATCTTAGGTGCAAATTCGCTTACAGAAGCTCTTGGAGCAGAAATGATCGACTCCATGACATCAAGAATCTTCATTCTTGCTTGTCTTGACTGTTCAACAATTTTTGGCAAAAGCGAAACAGGCACTCCTTGAAGTTTAAGGTCAACCTGAATTGCGGTTACTCCAGTTCTAGTACCGGTCATCTTAAAGTCCATAAAACCATAGGCATCTTCAAGATATGCAATGTCAGTAATAGGAACATACTTTGTCTCTTCTTCATCTGCAATTAAACCAATTGCAATTCCTGCAACATGCTCTCTAATTGGAACTCCTGCATCCATAAGTGAAAGCGAAGACCCGCATGTTGCTGCCATAGACGTAGAACCACTAGAAGAAAGGATTTCCGTAACAAGTCTAATTGTATAAGGGAAAATCTCTTTTTCAGGAAGCACTGCATATAATGCTTTTTCTGCAAGCATTCCATGACCAATCTCTCTTGCTTTTGGTGAACCACCTCTACCTCTTGCTGTTTCTCCTGATGCATACTCAGGCATATTGTAGTGGTGCATGTATCTCTTTGTTGCCTCACCATACATACTCTGAACAATTTGCTCAAGCGAAGGGGACCCAAGTGTGACAACTGTCAAACCTTGTGTAACTCCTCTTGAAAAGACAGCGCTTCCGTGAGTTCTTGGTAATATTCCAAGCTCACCTGAAATATTTCTAAGCTCATCAATACCCCTGCCGTCGTTTCTAATACCTTCCTCAAGCACCAGTTTTCTGAGAACATCAGTCTCAATCTTTACAAATGCTTTCTGCATGTCTGACTTTGTGTATTTTCCTTCAAACGCAGTGTAAAGCTCATTCAAGAGAAACTCTCTTTCTGTAGAAAGTTGAGTTTTCTCAAGATTTCTCTTCATGAGATCTTTTACTCTCTGACCAAGAACATTTTTTACATCATTTATAACTTCCTGAGGTACTGCTTTTGATACGTAAGTGTACTTTTCTTTTCCAACTTCTTTTGCAAAGTCTTCAAGGAAGGTACTAAGCTCTTTTGTATTTGCATCAACAAAGTTAACTGCATCAACAATTGTCTGCTCAGGCACATTATTAGCCAAAGCCTCCATTGCTAAAAACTTACCTTTTCTCAAAGAGACAACAAGATCAAGCGTTGAGTGCTCAAGCTCTTCCTCTGTTGGGTTAAGAACAAAAGAACCTTCTGGTTTTGTTGCTACTCTTGATGTAACCATTGGCCCGTTCCATGGAATATCAGATGCGTGAAGTGCTGCAGAAGCTGCAATCATTGCCAAAACTTCTGGATCAGCGTCCTTATCAAGGGACATTACCATTGTTGTTACTGTTGTTTCATCTTGGAAATCTTTAGGAAATAGGGGCCTTACAGCATGATCAATCAATCTTCCTGCAATAATAGCCTGATCTGTTGGTGAACCCTCTCTCTTTACCCATCTAGAGGATTTAATAAGGCCTCCCGCGTAAAGTTTTTCATCGTACTTACAGGTAAGCGGAATTCCATCCGTCTCTCCTTTTGGTGCCGAAGAAGTGGCTGTTGCAAAAATTACTGTGTCTCCCCATCTGGCAAGAACAGCCATGTTTGCCATAAACGCCAATTTACCGGTTTCAAGCGAAAGCTTTCTTCCAGCAAACATCATCTCTTTTTTTACTACTTTATTCATTTTTCCTTTCTGAAAGTAAGTGAGGGTTTTGAGGCTTAAATTTAAACGCTTGCGTAGCGTACAAATTTACACCTCCAACCTTTACTTTTACTTACTTTCCTAAACCTAACTTTTTTACAAGCTTACTATATCTATCTTCCTCTTTTTTCTTGAGGTACAACAAAAGTCTTCTTCTCTTGTTAACCATTTGTAAAAGACCCCTTCTGGAGTGCACATCCTTTTTATGGTCTTTCAAATGATCAGTAAGAAGATTTATTCTTTCTGTAAGAAGAGCAACTTGAACTTCAGGAGAACCTGTATCACCTTTGTGAGTTTTAAAACCTTCGATAATTTTTCCCTTTGTTTCTTTTACTAATGTCATCGTGATATGCATTTTAGCAATTTAAGGCCATGTTGGCAACCAGAACAGGTCATGACCAAATTATTGGTTCGCTGGCTTTGGTGCCTCAACCGAATTCATAGAAGAAATTCCGTATAAAAGCACCTTAGCAATTTCCTTATCTACCTTGTAATTCCATGACCCAAGCTTATAAAGCATGAGCTGGCAAAGGCTTTCTGTATCAGGTTCTACAACGTTGATAGTTCCAAAATGTTCGTTCTTGGAGGAGTTGTCCAGATTTATTACTGTTACTCCTTCAAACAAATCTTCGAATTCCCTAAAAATTGGGCCTATGTCAGCAAGCTTCTGAGCACCAAGCGTAATCACCAAGTCATAATCAAATCCAACAGTTGAGAAATGGACTTTCCCTTCTATATCAAAGTCCTTTGGAACATTGTAAATAAGCATCCTTAAGAACTCACCTTCCACATAATGCTTAGCACCTTTAATTTGTGGTGTGTTACTACAGTCAACACTCACTAAGAGACTCCTGGTTCCAACTACTGCTGTAACTTCATCTTTTTTGAGATACTGACTAAATTGATCACTAAACGAATAAGGGTACAAGAGGCTTACATCTTTTCCTGAACCCTTAAGTGCTCTAAAAAAACCAACAGAGGCGCTAAGGATGTCCTCAGAGTCTGACCTCACAGGGACGATCGCAATTTTCTTTGCGTCTTTAATTAAATCTGTAACTTGTTTGCCTTCTTGTAAAACTAACATATATTTTTAGGTGAACAGAGGATTATAGGACTAATACTACTATCGGTCAAATCAGCCATTTTTACTTAATTTAAAATTTTGAAGCGCGTATGAATAATTAAAGAACCTCAATAGTATCGCCGGATTTTAAGCCTCCAAATGCTGGCTTAAGCAGAATTCCACACTCAACATCTTTTCCTACAACATTTACTTCGTCCTTACCTCTTCTAAGTGACTTAAGTTTACCTGTATAAATAGGGGCCTGCTCACCCTCTCTTCTTACTTCTATTTTACTTGTGCTTTTGATTGCCCCAGCAACAACTTTACATCCTGCTACCACGTCACCTGAAGGAAGCGGAAAAAGCTTTTGGACTAAAACTCTACCCTTAACTTTCTCTTCTTCCTTAACAATTGATTTAATCAAGATGTCTTCAAGATTCTCAAGAAGTTCGTAAATTATTTTGAAAACTGCTACTTTTACTTTGGCAACCTCTGCAAAATCTGCAACTTTTGATGGGTACCTAGTGTTAAATCCAAAAACGAGTGCTCCTGATGCCGAGGCAAGCTGAATGTCAGACTCAGAAATATCTCCGGTTGCTCTATGTAGTATCCTCACACTAAACTCTGGATTCTGAAGCGCACTAATAGAGGATTCAAGAGCTTCAAGGGAACCTTGAGTGTCAGCTTTAAGTACAATATTCACGCAGTTTTGAGACTCTGACTCTGAAACCGCTTTCTGCGCTTCTTCTGCAGCAGTAAAAAGCTCTTTGTTTTTAGCATCAACAAAAACTTCTCCAACTTTTGGAACTGCAGGAAAACCTAATATCTCAACTGGATCACCAGGAAATGCTTCTTTGACCTGCTCACCAAGGTAATTTATCAATGCCTTAACCTTGCCACTTGTTCCCGATGTAAATATTTCAGATCCAACCTTTAGAGTTCCATTTTTTACTATTCCTGTAAAAACGGGGCCTCTTTTTGGATCTAGCTTGGATTCAATAATAAAACCTTCAAAATCGCTTTCTTTTGTCTCTTTAAATTCGGTCATTTCTGCAAGGGTCACAATTGACTCAAGAAGCTTGTCCACGCCAAGACCTGTTTTTGCCGAAACTTCAACGCAAATAATTTCGCCACCCCAGTCCTCAACTAATACATTATTTTCTGAAAGTTGCTGCTTAACTCTTTGAGCATTTGCTCCAGGCAAGTCAATTTTATTTAAGGCAACTATCATTGGAGCCTTGCTAAACTGTGCAATAGAAATAGCCTCTTTTGTTTGAGGCATTACCCCATCTTCAGCAGAAACAACAAGAATCACAACATCGGCAATAGAGCTTCCTCTTTTTCGCATATTTGTGAAAGCAGCGTGCCCTGGAGTATCAATAAATGTAATTTTTTTCTTTTTGAAATCTGCTTGGTAAGCACCAATGCTTTGAGTTATCCCGCCTGCTTCTTTTGCTGCTACTGATGACTTTCTGATGTAATCTAAAAGAGAAGTTTTACCATGATCTACATGCCCCATTATGGTCACAATTGGGGGTCTCACAAAGACATTTTCTGATGTAGAACTTTGTTTCTTTTCTTTTGTCATTAAGCTTCCTCTTACTCATTTTCAGTTGCTTCATCTGTTTTCTCTGCCTCTGAAACAGGTGCTTCTGTTGATGGTACCTCCGCTTCCTCTACAGGTTTAACTGAATCATTTAATCCCTTAACGTCAATTCTCCAACCGGTTAATTTTGCGGCTAATCTAACGTTCTGGCCTTCTTTTCCAATTGCTAGGCTTAGCTGATCATCTGGAACAATCACTTTAGCCTCTTTAGCATCTCTATCCAGAATAACATCTACCACCTTTGCTGGCGATAGAGCCGCGGCTATAAATCTATCTGCCTCCGAATTCCATGGAACAATGTCTATTTTTTCTCCTCCAAGCTCTGCAATGATTGACTGAACCCTAACACCTTTCTGACCAACACAGCTTCCTACAGGATCAATGTTTGAATCTCTTGACGAAACAGCCATCTTGGTCCTACTTCCTGGCTCTCTTGTGATAGCTTCAATCTTTACTGTTGCTTGAGAAACCTCTGGTACTTCTTGCGCAAAAAGTGCCGAAACAAAACCGCTATCTGCCCTTGATACAAAAATCTCAAGACCTCTAACCCCTTCTCTAATATCTTTTACCAAAACTTTGAGCTTCTGGTTTACTGTATATCTTTCATTTTGTGGCTGTTCGGACTGAGGCAAAACTCCTTGAACTTTACCAAGGTCTACAATAACAACTCCTTTTTCGATTCTAAAAATGTGGGAATTTACTATGGTTCCTATCTTTTTTTGGAATTCAGTAATAACGGACTGTTTCTCAGTTTCTCTAATTTTCTGCAGAATAACCTGCTTTGCAGTCTGAGCAGCAATTCTTCCAAAGCCCGATGGTGTAACATCAACGCCTGCTTTGAACACTCTTGCCTCTCCTGTATTTGAGTCAACGGTAGCAGTAACCTCCTCGGAGGTAGATCCAGCATCCCTTTTATATGCGGACACCAATGCCTGCTCAATTGTTGAAATAACCGACTCAACCGGAATGCCTCTTTCGGCTGCTACTTGATTTAATGCTGCTGCAAATTCTGAAATTGCCATATCAAAAATTTAGGTGGGATTTTAGCCCACCTTAAAACTTTACTGAGGTCAAATTATCACACTCTCGGCTAATAATCAAGTAAACACGGGCTAAACTAGAGCTCTCGGTACTGCTCAAGGAGTTTCTTTTGCTCCTTTGTAAGCTTAGTTGGAATACTGACCCTAATCTGAACAAACATGTCTCCTCTAGATGCATCCCTTAACCTTGGCATACCCTTACCCTTTACTCTAAACTGCGTCTCGGTCTGAGTACCTGCAGGGATCTTAAGCTTTGTAACAGATTCGGCATTTGAGGCTGAAGGATCAACAACGGGAATTTCAATCTCTGCCCCTAAAACTGCATCAAGGAAGGAAAGATCTTTTGCTATGTATATGTCGTCATCATACCTCTGGAAAACCTTGTGCTGTGCTACATGTATTTCAAGAATCAAGTCCCCGTTTGGTAAATTTTTATCCTGCGCAGGATCTCCTTGACCCTCAAACTTCATCCTATTCCCGTCTCTGATTCCTGCAGGAATCTTAACTTTTAATTTTTTTCCGTTAATTGAAACCTCTTCCTCAAGACCCTTAACAGCGTCTGCAAACGAGACTCTCATGGAATAGTGAAGATCTCTGCCTTTTCTAGGTCTTCTTCCTCCACCAAAGTCTCTAAACCCAAAAACCTGCTCAAAGATATCCATAGGATCAACACCATCAAAACCCTGGGCACCACCACCTGACGAATATGAATATGAAAAAGGCCCCCACTGACCTGCATTTCCTCCAAAGCCCCCAAATGGCCCTTGCCCTCCCCCAAAACCTCCTTGAGGATTTGCAGTTCCATATGTGTCATACATTTTCTTTTTCTGAGGGTCTGAAAGGACTTGATAAGCTTCGTTTATTTCTTTGAATTTTTTTTCAGCGTTGGCTTTGTCTTTTGCCACATCAGGATGATGCTCCTTAGCCATTTTTTTATAAGCTTGCTTAATATCTTCGGAAGAGGCATTTTTTGAAAGTCCTAAAATTTCGTAATAATTTTTATTTTCTGACATAAACAATGTGTATTCTACCAAAATAAATGAAAATCTTAAGCATGATATAATCTGCCAATGCAAAAAACCCGTGTTAGGGTAACTTTAATACTTCTTGCAGTTATCATAGGCTCATCAAGTTTTACTTCAGTAGTTTTTGCAGATATAAAACGAAGGTATGAAAAAGAACTTAACAATAACAAATCACTCTCCCTGGACCTAGAAAGGTTTAAAAATGAGGCAATTGCAGAGCAAGAAAAGACCAAACAAGAATATAAAGAGCAAATGGCAAACTCAGAATCAAAGTACAAAAGCCTTCTAGCTCAGCAACCGAATTTAATCAAGTCCCACTCAAGATCGATTGTAGTACAAGATGGAACAACTCAAGTCCAAACCAGCCCGACTACTTCAAGTTCCAATTCTGGAGGCTCTAGTTCATCGACTAAAACTAGTAGTAAAAAAACAAGAAGTACCAAGGGGTCGTAATTATGAAAAAACTCATAGCCTTTTTTTTAATACTAATAATTCTACTAATTGCAGTAACATTTAAGATAAATTCAAACCTTATAAAACCTGATCAGGATATCAGTAAGGTTGCGTTAGCCGAGGACGATGATGACGATGATGACGAAGACGAAGAGAAAAATGAGGGTAAAGAAAAGAGCAAAGAGGAGAAAAGCAACAGTAAACCAATAATTGAGATTATGCCAGTATATAAAACTATAATTACATACGATCCAGGATACGGCCAAGATACCGATGGAGATAAATTAGTTGATGCTATTGACCCAAACCCCACGGTAATTGAATCTGAATTTTTTACTGATGACGATAAAGATGGGGTACCAAACGCATTTGATGAACACAAAGGAGAGGACGATTTTAAATACAAGGTAGACTCGGATTCAAACAACAACGGAGTCCTAGATTCATACGAAGAGCTATAGAATGAGCCCAATAGTGACAGTGGAAAAAGAAGAAATAGGCACAATAATGTCAACAGTTATCTACATTAAAATCGTGGATAACTCTAACTTAGTCGCAGAAAACGATCTTCGGACGGATATCGATTTGGCTTTCAATCTTTTTACTGATTTTCAAAATAACTACAGTAGATTCATCCGAGATAACGAACTAGATTTGTACAACAAAGGAATCAAGACGGGCAACCTAAGTTTTGATTTCCTAGAAATGGTAAAAATTGGGGAACAGTTCAACAAAATATCAGGTGGTGTCTTTAGTATTCATGTGCTAAGACCTCTAATAAAAATTGGCTACTCTACGAGCAAAGACAAAGGTTTCACAGCGCATGCGGCAATACCGGACCAAAACTTAAAGCTAAGAACCGATGCGATAGATTTTGGTGGTTTAGGTAAAGGGTATATCACGGATAAAGTAACTAAAATTCTAAACAAAAAGTACAAGAATTTTGTTGTAGATGCAGGTGGTGATATCTCCTTTGTAGGAGGAGACCTTGAGAATAATCCTGATCACTGGGTTGTTGGGATTGAGGATCCAATATCAGGAAAAGACTTTATGTTCCTGCAAGCAAAAAATTTAAGTATTGCTACGTCAACTGTTAAAAAAGGTCTTGGGTCTTTAATGGGAAAAGGAAACACCATTTAATTAACCCAAGCACAGAAGAAAGCGCTGTAAGTGATATTATTCAGGCTACAGCAATATCATCAGGAGATAATTCCACCACTAAAGCCGATATTTTTGCAAAGACTATACTACTAAAGGGAAAGAAAAACGGGTTAGAATTTGCTAACTCTCTTTGCATCCCATGCGTGCTAGTGGATGAAGGAGGAGGTATTATTACAAATGAGTATGTCAAAAAGTTTATCATTAGTTAAAAACGCTGGTCTAATTTTCCTAGCTTTATTACTAGGCGTCATAAGTTTTGCAGGAGAAGTTAACGCTCAGGCCACAAATCAAGTTTTAACCGAGCAAACAATAAAAGATGCTGATAATGACGGGCTTTCAGATGAAAGTGAGGTGGATAAATTTAAAACCAACCCGTATCTTTTTGACACAGATGGTGACACTTTCAGTGATGGGCATGAGGTGCTTTACAAATCAGACCCAACTAATAAGGGCTCCACACCAAACCCTGACGCTCCAAAATCTGTATCCTTATTAGACGTGGGCAGAAGAGTTACAGTACCTTGGCTTGTAGCAAGAGGTAGTGGGATTGGTGCATTTGTACTTTTGAGCCTTGGAGTATGTTTTGGTATTGGAATAAGCTCTAGATCCGCATACAAATTTTTAAGACCTCCTGACGCACTTGAAATACATAGATTCCTACAGTGGATATCACTAAGCTTTCTTGCTCTGCATATAGGAAGTCTATTATTCGATGACCATGTAAAACTGAATCCTTTTGAAACGTTTATTCCTTTTATTGTGAGGGACAGAGGATTCCAAACTGCTCTAGGTTATGATTTAAACATTGCAATAGCAATTGGCATTATAGCATTATATTTAGTAATAATGCTGATAGTTACTTCAGAAATTAGGGCTAAAATTTCAATTAGGTTGTGGAGAAGATTACATTATTTTAGCTTTCCTACATATGTTCTATTTCTAGTGCACGGGTTTTTTACTGGAACGGACTCAAAAGAATGGTGGGCAACTTTAATTTATCAAATATCAATAATATCTGTTCTCCTGTCTTTAATTCTTAGGCTTAAAGGTATTTATCAACTTGCAAAACTTAAACAAAAAGCTGAACTTAAAAAGCAGGTCCCGGTTACACACCAAGAAACAAACAAGAACTTAGTTGAAACAGCCGGTACTACTCAGGCTGCCCAGTAAATGGTTGAGTAGTAAGGAGCAGAAATGTCTCAAAATATAAAAATAGAACTCGAAAGAGATCTTTGTATAGGTGCAGGAACATGTGAGGTAGTTTTATCCGAAGTGTTCAAAGTTGACGAACAAGGAAGAGTGGCCTTAGTTGCAGGAGATAAGCTATCTGAATACAACGGAGTAACACTAGAACAGGTATTAGAGGCTGCAAAATCATGCCCAACATTAGCAATAAAAATAATTGATGCGGATACAGGTGCTGTTATCTACCCAAAATAGAAAACAAAAAATACCTGCGAGTAAAAGTTGCGGATCAAAAGAATTGCGCTTGGAAAGTGGTAGAGGTTTACTCTACCACTTCGCCTTCTACAGGACTTGAGCCATCATTGGGCCCTCCAGCAGGACCACCAGCCCCACCGTTTCCCTGAGGACCTGATTGTGACCCACCGTCTGAGTTAGTGCCTGCACCAGGCTGACCCTGACCGTACATTGCCTGGCCGATTTTTTGGAGTGTTTGTGATAAATCCTCCGTTTTTTTCTTAAGATCTTCTGATGAAGCAGTGGAAAGCACTTCTCTTATAGCTTTAACTTTTTCTTCCACATCCTTTTTAACGTCAGCAGGAACTTTATCTCCGGCATCTCTTAAAGATTTTTCCGCAACATAACAAAGGTTATCTGCTTGATTCCTTGCCTCGACTTGCTCTTTTCTCTTTGAATCCTCGGAAGCATGACTTGCCGCCTCCTTTACCATTCGATCAACT
The DNA here is from genome assembly GCA_964636285.1 of uncultured Candidatus Saccharibacteria bacterium. Taxonomy (GTDB): domain Bacteria; phylum Patescibacteriota; class WWE3; order UBA101185; family 2-01-FULL-41-18; genus CAZWQF01. Next base: position 2,931 of record CAZWQF010000009.1, on the reverse strand, counting down.
TCATCTTTGGAAAGACCTGTTCCTCCCTGAATAGTAATATGTTGCTCTTTTCCGGTAGCTTTATCCTTTGCCTTGACGTTAAGAATTCCGTTAGCATCAATGTCAAATGTGACCTCTACCTGAGGAACACCTCTTGGAGCCGTTGGAATTCCATCAAGAATAAACCTCCCAAGACTTTTGTTATCTGCAGCAAACTCTCTTTCGCCCTGAAGTACGTTTATCTCTACACTTGTCTGATTGTCAGCAGCTGTAGAAAATACCTGACTTGCAGAAGTTGGGATTGTTGTATTTCTCTTAATAAGAGGGGTGCTAACGCCACCAAGCGTCTCAAGACCAAACGTTAAAGGCGTTACATCAAGAAGTAGAATATCTTTTACTTCCCCTCCAAGGACACCGCCCTGAATTGCAGCACCAACTGCTACAACTTCGTCAGGATTAACACCCATGTGGGGCTCTTTACCAAAGTAGTTCTTAACCGTTTCTACCACTTTTGGCATCCTTGTCATTCCACCTACCATTACAACTTCCTGTATATCTTTTGTTGTAACTCCCGCGTCTTTAAGAGCCTGATCAATTGGTTTGGTTGTTCTTTGAATGAGCTCTTCAACTATCTGCTCAAGCTTTGCTCTTGAAAGCTTTAATTGTAAGTGCTTTGGGCCTGTGGCATCTGCTGTAATGAATGGGATGTTTACTTCCGTTTCCATTGTTGAAGAAAGCTCGATTTTTGCTTTCTCTGCAGCATCCTTTAATCTCTGAAGTGCCTGCTTATCGTTTGAAAGATCAACCCCCTGCTCTTTTTTGAAGTCATCAATAAGGAAGTTAATTATCTTCTGATCAAAGTCATCCCCTCCAAGGTGAGTATCCCCGTTTGTAGACTTAACCTCAAAAACTCCATCCCCTATCTCAAGAACAGATACATCAAAAGTTCCTCCCCCAAGGTCGTACACACAAATTCTCTGATTCTTATGCTTCTCAAGACCGTATGCTAATGAAGCTGCTGTAGGCTCGTTAATAATTCTCTTGACCTCAAGTCCTGCAATCTGACCTGCTTCTTTTGTTGCGTTTCTTTGTGAATCATCAAAGTAAGCTGGAACCGTAATTACAGCTTCTGTAACCGGTTGTCCCAAAAATGCTTCTGCATCAGCCTTTAGTTTTGCAAGAATTTTTGCTGAAATTTCTTGTGGTGTGTATACGGTGCCCTCTACTTCAACGCAGGCAAGACCGCCTTTTCCCTCAACAATTGGGTATGGCATCTTTGAAACAAGGCTTTGAACTTCTGGATCTGAAAATCTTCTACCCATTAACCTTTTTACAGAAAAAATGGTGTTTTTTGGATTTACCACTTGCTGCCTTTTTGCAGGAACACCTACAACTGTCTTTGCTGGATCCACAATGGATGGTGTTGTATTTGCACCTTCTCTATTTGGAATAACTTTTGGAGAACCTGCCTCCATAACGGCCATGCATGAATTTGTTGTACCTAAATCTATTCCTATAATTTTACCCATATAAAATTACCTCCTTTTTCCAACTATTACTCGCGAAGGCCTTAAAACCCTTCCGCTAAGCATATATCCTTTAACTACTATTTTAACAACTTTATTGTCTTGCTCGTGCTCAACAACTTCGGAAGCTTCCATTGTGTGCGCATCAAAATCCTTTCCTACAGCATCAATCTCTTCTACCCCTTCGTCTCTTATAACCTCCCTAAGCTGTTTGGTGATCATTTGCAGGCCTTGATCCTTCATGTGCTCGCAAAGTGTCTCAAGGTTATCTAGAACTGGAATAATTCTTTCAAGAAGTACCGAATTAGAAAACTTTATTAGAGTCTCTTTTTCTTCAGTAACTCTTCTTTCTAGATTTTTATAATCTGCAACTGCTCTTCTCCAGTTATTCTCAAGGTCAGCAATTTTCTGCTCCCTATTTTTGCAGTCCTTGCAAACCTTCTCCTCTGAACCTTGATCGTTATTACCGCAACCACAGTTACCGCCACAACTACAATCAGAATTACCGGAACCCATATCAGATGCATTTGATGCTTTTGTATCTATATCACTCATACTATTTCAAGATTATATATTTACCAGTTTGCGCCTAATTCTTCAAGTAACCCCTTGGTATACCTGACTGCAGGTACAATCTGATCATACTCCATCCTTGCAGGACCAAGTATGCAAACAGCCCCCGACCTTCTTCCTGCAATGTATGGTGCAAAAACCAAAGAACAGGTATGAAGATTATTTAAGCCTATTTCATCTCCAATGAGAACTTTAACATCTCTATCTGAATGAGTCTTATCAAACAGAGCGTGAAGAATCTCATGATTATCAAGTAGACTTAGCGCTGATTTGGCTACATCAATCTCCCAAAATTCGGGCTGCTCCAAAACGTTTACGCTACCCGCATGAAACATATGACCATCTGACGTTGTAGTGATAGCAAGTTTCTTTGTTAAGTCGGCGAGTGCAAGTGCTGCTTGTCTTAACATCTTCTCAAACTCAAACCTTGAAGGCCAAAGCTTTTGCTTAACAGCAACTTCCTGAAGAATAGGAAGCTCTGCCTCCTCCATCAACTGATCTACAAAAAACCTGAACCCAATAGTGGTAGGAACTCTACCTGATGAAGTGTGCTTCATCTCAAGAAAACCTTTCTCTATGAGCTCTGCCATTTCGTTTCTCACAGTTGCTGGTGAAACCTTTAGGTTATATTTCTCTACTAGGGTTTGGGAACCAACAGGGGATGTGGATGAAACATACTCCTGTACTATAGCCTTAAGAAGATCTATTTGCCTTGTTGTTATGTCCATAGGCAGGTACGGTCTTTGGGCAGCCGCAAGACTTTCTTGTCTTTCTAAATTAATACTTTTTTGACTTTGAAATTGTCCTGTTATCAGATATAAATTGAGAGTGATAACTTGTCAAGAGTTTTTGC
>CAZWQF010000008.1:1997-58849 GCA_964636285.1 uncultured Candidatus Saccharibacteria bacterium | reverse complement strand
ACATTTACACCGAAGTAGCGGGACATAGTGCCCGTCTGCTCTTTTTTTAGTATAGGGGGGTTTAAATTTCTGCCGTATTTAATAATGAGACAGCTTTTCTCTAAAAGAAAAAATACTTTCCCGTTACCAAATTTATCCAGTGTACAGTTAGATTCATATGCATGGCTACAAAAGGATGGCCTTTCTGAAGTGGTTGCTGATATAAGCCCGATCGTGGATTATACAGGCAGAGGTTGGGAGCTCTACTTCTCAAAGCCAAGAATCGATAAGCCAAATAACACTCAAGAAGTGGCTATGGATAAGGGAGTCACACATGATTCTCCTTGGTACTTAACTGCAACACTTAAGGACACAATCACAAATAAAGAAAAAAGTCAGGAAGTTTACATGGGTGACATTCCGATTATGACCGAAAACGGTACCTTTATAATTAATGGTATCGAAAGGGTAGTTGTAAATCAGCTCACTAGGTCATGGGGTGTTTTCTTTGTGGAAGATCTTGATACTTCAACCGGAAAGTCTCTTGCAACAGCCAAGATTCTTCCTGAGAGAGGTGCTTGGATTGAAGTTGAAACATCAAAAAGCGGTGTTATCAGCGTAAAAATCGATAGAAGGAGAAAACTTGCAGTAACAACACTTCTGAGAGTTTTTGGTCTTCATGACGATGACACCATCAGAAATACCTTTACAGACGTTGATACAAACCCAGATAAATCCTATATCGATAGCACACTTGCAAAAGATCCAGCAAGATCTTTGAATGAGGCTTATATTGAAATTTACAGAAAAATGAGACCTGGGGAGCCTTTGGTTCTTGAGAATGCAAAGGCACTTGTTGAGTCATTATTTTTCAACCCAAGAAGATACTCACTTGGAAGAGTAGGAAGATTTAAGCTTAATCAAAAGCTTAACCTTGATTTTTCCAATGACCCAAATCACAGACTTTTACAGCTTGAGGATTTAGTTAGAATCGTTAAAAAAGTTATTGAACTCAATAACGGTGTTGGAGTTTTTGATGACATTGATCATCTTGGAAATAGAAGAATCAGAGGAGTTGGAGAACTTCTTCAAGGACAGGTAAGGATTGGTTTTCTCCAGATGGAAAGAAACATCAAAGAGAGAATGAGCTTACAGCCAAGAGGAACTCTTCCTGATCCTTCGGTTTTGATTTCAACCAGACCAGCAGCAGCAAGAATTCACAGCTTTTTTGCATCAGGACAGCTTTCACAGTTCCAAGATCAGCAAAACCCATTAAACTCGCTTGATCACTTGAGAAGGCTCTCAGTAATGGGACCGGGAGGACTTTCAAAAGAAAGAGCAAGCCTTGCAGTAAGAGATGTACATTACTCTCACTACGGCAGAATTTGCCCAATCAGAACTCCTGAAGGACCAAACATTGGACTTATTAACTACGTAGCAACATATGCAACAGTAAATGAGTATGGATTCCTTGAAGCCCCTTATTATAAGCTCGAAAAAACAGATGACGGAAAAGTCAGAATTACAAATGAAGTTGTTAAGCTTCCTGCTTACGAAGAGCATGAGAAGTACATTACCGATGCATCTGTTGATGTAGACGAAAAAGGCTTTATTACAAGCACCCAGGTACCTCTTAGATACAAGGGAGAGTTCTTACTTGGAGACGTCAAACTAGCCGAATACATTGATGTTGTACCACAGCAGGTAGTAGGTATTTCAGCAGGACTTATTCCATTCCTAGCTAACGATGACACCACAAGAACACTTGTTGCAACACAGCAAACATCTCAGGCAGTGCCTTTAGTTAAGCCACAGGCTCCACTTGTAGGTACAGGTCTTGAGGGTATCATTGGCCAAAACGCAAAAGCGGTTATTGTAGCTGAGGAAGATGGAGTTATTGAATACGCAGATTCACAAAAAATCGTTCTTAAAACAGCAAAGGGCGGTAAAGTAGATTACAAGCTTAAGAAGTTTACAAAATCCAACATGGATACTTGTAACAACCAGGTTTGTAGAGTCATATCAGGCCAGAAAGTTAAAAAGGGAGATGTCCTTTTGGAAGGTCCGTCGGCAGAAAACGGAGAGCTTGCAATCGGTACAAACCTTAAAGTGGCTTACATGGTTTGGGGCGCATACGAATTCGAAGACGGTATTCTTCTCTCAGATAGAGTTGTAAAGGAAGATTTACTTAGCTCTATCCATATTTCGGATCATAAAGTTCAAGTCCTTGAAACAAAATTAGGACCTGAAGAAGTAACAAGAGATATTCCAAATGTTTCAGAAGAAGCATTAAGAAATCTTGATGAAGACGGAATTGTTACTGTTGGATCAAAAGTAAAAGCAGGAGATATTCTTGTTGGAAAAATTGCTCCAAAGGGAGAAACAGAACTTTCAGCAGAGGAGAGGCTTTTAAGAGCTATCTTTGGTGAGAAGGCAAGAGAAGTTAGAGATAACTCACTTAACCTTCCACACGGTGAAAGAGGTACTGTCATTGGAGTAAAAGTTATTACCAGAAAAGATAATGACGAGCTCCCAGCAGGAGTTATCAAGGAAATTACAGTTTATGTTGCTCAGGTCAAGAAGATTGAAGTAGGAGATAAGCTTGCAGGAAGACACGGAAACAAGGGAGTTATCTCTAAGATCCTTCCAGCCTACGACATGCCTCATCTTGAGGACGGTTCAACAGTAGATATTGTTTTCTCTTCAGAGGCAGTATTGAAAAGAATGAACGTAGGTCAGACACTTGAAGCACAGGTTGGAGCAGCTGCAAGAAAGCTCAACAAGAAGTACGCATTCCCGGTATTCGAAAAAGTACCATATGCAGAAATTGAAAAAGAGCTTAAAGAGGCAGGACTTCCAGTTTCAGGAAAATCAAGACTTATTGACGGAAGAACTGGAGATTACTTTGATAACGAAGTAGTTGTTGGAGACGCTTACATCCTTAAGCTCGTCCACATGTCTGAAGATAAGATGCACGCAAGGTCAACAGGACCATACTCTCTTATCACTCAGCAGCCTCTAGGAGGAAAAGCACAGTTTGGAGGTCAGAGATTTGGAGAAATGGAAGTTTGGGCACTTGAATCATACGGTGCAGCACATGTTCTTCAGGAGATCCTGACAATCAAATCAGACGACTTAGTAGGAAGAACTCAAGCATTTAGGGCAATTCTTCAGGGAGAAAAGATTCCTGAGGCAGCAATCCCTGAATCATTCAAACTACTCGTTAAAGAACTTAATGGTCTTTGTTTGAACATTGAGCCTATTGGAGTTCAAAAAGTTGAAGTACCTACAACCAGAGAGGAAGTCATAGAAGAGCTCAAAGGTAAGGCAGTTTCTGAGGAAGATGTAAAAGGTTTATCGGCAGTTGTTGAGGAGGAACAATAATATGGAAGAGTTAATCAGACTTAAAGATTTTGATTCTATAAAAATTTCACTTGCCTCAACTCAGGATATTCTTAAGTGGTCTCATGGTGAGGTTACAAAGCCGGAAACCATTAACTACAGAACTTTCAGAGCTGAGAAAGACGGTCTTTTTGACGAAAGGATCTTTGGACCTATCAAAGATTACGAGTGCTATTGCGGTAAGTACAAAAGAATTAGATACAGAGGCGTAATCTGCGATAAATGCGGTGTTGAGGTTACACATTCAAGAGTAAGAAGAGAAAGAATGGGTCACATTAAGCTTGCTGCTTCTGTGGCACATGTCTGGTTCTTTAAGGGAATTCCTTCAAAGATGGCAATTCTCCTTGATATGACACCAAGAGCTCTTGAAAGCGTCATTTACTTTTCGTCATTTATTGTTAAAGAGGTAAACAATGACAAAAAGGCATCGGTAATTTCAGATATTGAAAAAGATCTTCTTAAAGCTAAAGCAGAAATTTCTGAACTAGTAGAAGTTGATGTCAAAAAGCTAGAGCAGGCTGCACAGGAGAAGATTAAAGAGAGCAAAAAGAAAGAATTTGCAGAAGAAGAAATTTCATTGAAGACAAGAGAGCAAATCTCCAAACTTAGAGATCAAGGCGTAGTCAAGCAGGACAAAATTGAAAAAGAATTTAAGGCCCTTGAGAAGAGGATAGAAGGTCTTGAGAAGAACTCAGTCATGGAAGACTCTGAATACATGACTATTTACGAACATGTAAATAAGTTCTGTAAGGTAGGAATTGGAGCAGAAGCTATAAAAGAGGTTCTGGAGAAGGTAGACTTAAACACCCTATCTATTGAGCTTAAAGAGCAGATGCTTAAGTCCAAAGGTCAGAAGTTTGTAAAGCTTTCAAAGAGACTTAGAGTGGTAGAAGGCTTCAGAAGAGCAAAAATTGAGACATCAAGAATGATCATGGATGTTCTTCCAATAATCCCACCAGATCTAAGGCCAATGGTTCAGCTTGAGGGTGGAAGATTTGCAACAAGTGATCTTAACGATCTTTACAGAAGAGTAATAAACAGAAACAACAGACTTTTAAGACTTTTGGAGCTTGGAGCACCTGAAGTAATTGTAAGAAACGAAAAAAGAATGCTTCAGGAAGCTGTAGATGCTGTTCTTGACTCATCAAAGCAAAGACAGGCCCCAAGAAACCTTAGAGGCAAACAACAGTTAAAATCCTTAGCAGATATGCTTAAAGGAAAGCAGGGAAGGTTTAGACAAAACCTTTTGGGTAAAAGAGTTGACTATTCGGGTAGATCCGTAATTGTTAACGGTCCTGACCTTAAACTTAATGAGGTAGGACTTCCAAAAGAGATGGCCCTTGAGCTATTTAAGCCTTTCGTTTTAAGAGAAATCCTTTCAAGAGGTTATGCGCCTAATGTTAAAAGTGCAAGATTTGTACTTGATGCTAGAGGTCCTGAAGTTTGGGATATTCTTGAAGAGATTACAAAAGACCATCCAGTTCTCTTGAACAGAGCCCCTACCCTTTGGAGACTTGGAATTCAGGCATTTTATCCAAGATTGATTGATGGAAATGCTATTTCTCTGCACCTTTGCGTATGCGCTGGGTACAATGCAGACTTTGATGGTGACCAAATGGCTGTACACCTTCCACTTTCGGAGGATGCTATCAAAGAGGCAAAAGAAGTTATGATTTCAACGAATAACATTCTTAAGCCTTCAGATGGAACTCCAATTGCAGTTCCTGCCAAGTCGGTTCTTCTTGGAACTTACTACATGACAGCATTTGATGAGAGAATCCAAGTCCATTCGTCAGTTCTTTCGTCTAGAGAAGAGGCCTACCTTGCGTACGGCATGGGAAAGATTCAGCTTAGACAGAAGATTAACGTTAGATTGAATGGAGAGGTAATAGAAACCTGTATTGGAAGAATTATATTCAACGAGATTCTTCCTGCTTCAATGGGCTTTGTAAACCAAGCTATTGATAAAAAGATGAACAACAAGCTTATTGCAAAAGCACTTGATACAGAACCACTTGATGTAGCAGTTAAATTGATTGATGACCTTAAGACACTTGGAATCGAGTACGGAACAAAGTCAGGTATCTCGGTTGCACTTTCCGACTGTTTAATTCCAGAGGAAAGAGAATCTACCATTAAACAGGGTAGAGAGCAGGTTTCTGAAATCGAAAGAAACTACAAGAGAGGTTTGATCACAAGATCAGAAGCTAAAAGACTTATTCAGGATATTTGGGTACAAGCTACAGATAAGCTAGACGAGCTTGCATGGAGCATGCTTGATAAGGAAAGCCCAGTTAAGATTCTTATGGGTTCAGGAGCAAGTAAGGCTTCTAGAGACCAGCTTAAGCAGGTTGCAGGTATGGTAGGTCACAAAACCGACACAACGGGAAAGCTTGTTGAAATGCCTATCCTTGGTAACTACAAAGAGGGTTTGTCAGGTCTTGAGTACTTCACATCATCAAGAGGAGCTAGAAAAGGTTTGGCAGACAGAGCTCTTAAGACTGCAGATTCAGGTTACCTTACTAGAAGACTTGTTGACGTTGCTCAGGATGCAATTATCAGAACCGAAGATTGTGGAACCCAAGAGGGTAGACTCATCAAGGCATCAGATAAGACGCTCCTTACATCTTTCTCCGATAAATTGGTAGGAAGATACGCAGCAAAAGATATAAAGGTAGGAAATAAAGTGATTGTTAAAGCAAATGATTTGATCTTGCTTGAAAACGCAAAAGAAATTGAAGAAGCAAAGATTGAAGAAGTCTACATAAGATCCATATTAACTTGCGAAGCTAGATATGGTATTTGCTCAAAGTGTTATGGTGTAGACCTTATGACTAGAGAAGTGGTTACAGTTGGAACTGCAGCTGGAGTGGCAGCAGCACAGTCGATTGGAGAGCCTGGTACACAGCTTACAATGAGAACTTTCCATGCTGGAGGTATCGCTGGAAAAGATATTACTCAGGGTCTTCCAAGAGTTGAGGAGCTTTTTGAGGCTAGAACTCCAAAAGACCTCTCTATCATGAGCGAAATCACAGGAAAAGTCAGACTTTCGGAAGTTGATGGTGAGAGAAGCCTTACTATTGTCTCAACAGACAAAATGGCCGATCTTCCAGAGGTTACCTACAAGATTGACGCAGTTTCCGAGATTTTGGTAAAAGATGGAGACTTGGTTGCCGCTGGAGAAGCATTGACTTCAGGTCACCTTGACCTTAGTGATCTTCTTAGAACTGTAGGAGTTGCTCAGGCCCAGAAGTACATCATTGACGAGGTACAAGGCATATATTCCTCACAGGGAGTAACCATCAATGATAAACATATTGAGGTTATTGTTAGACAGATGTTTAACAGAGTGAAGATTGAAACAGCAGGGCACACCGGGTTCCTTCCAGGTGAGGTTGTCACAAGATATACCTTTGAGGAAGAGAACAAGAAGATTCTTGCAGAGGGTGGAGAGCCAGCAACAGCTGAGCTTACACTTCTTGGAATTACAAGAGCTTCGCTTGAAACAGAAAGTTTCTTGTCAGCAGCATCTTTCATCCAAACAAGCCAGGTCTTAACAGATGCCGCAGCTTGTGGTAAAGTGGACAAACTTTTGGGTTTGAAAGAAAACATAATTATTGGTAGGCTTATACCTACTGGAGAAAGGGCAAGGTTATAAGGTAAGACTATGCCAACAATAAATCAATTAATAAGACATAGAAGAAGGTCAAAAGTAAAAAAATTAACAGCACCAGCTTTGGCAGAGGTATTTTCCTCTATCAACAAGAAGTCAAAGCTAGTCTACTCACCTTTCAAAAGAGGTGTGTGTCTTGCCGTCATGACCAGAACCCCAAAGAAACCTAACTCCGCTTTAAGGAAGGTTGCAAGAGTAAGACTTTCCAACAAGAAAGAAGTTACTGCCTATATTCCTGGAGAGGGTCATACTTTACAGGAGCACTCAGTTGTTATGGTAAAGTATGGAAAGATTCAGGATCTTCCAGGAGTTAAATATGTGGTAGTAAGAGGTAAATTTGACCTTCAGGGCGTTCAAAACAGAAAGACCTCCAGATCAATTTACGGAGTTAAGAAAGAAGTTAAAAAGGGATAATCTATGAGAGGTGCAAAGATTAAAAAAAGAGTACCACAACCAGACGCAGTCTATAAATCAAGAGCTCTTTCCAGGGTGGTTAATAACATGATGATTCATGGAAAGAAATCCACTGCTGAAGGTATTATCTACACTGCGGTTGCCCTCCTAAGTGAAGATAAAAAAGAAGCAATTACAATGTTTGAGCAAGCGTTGAAAAACATAATGCCTAAGCAAGAAGTAAGGTCAAAGAGAGTTGGAGGTGTAACCTATCAGGTTCCTTTCCCACTTAAGCACGATAGGTCTGAGGCATTAGCAATAAGATGGCTTGTTGGCGCAGCTAGGTCTAAAAAAGGTAAACCAATGGCTGAGAAACTTGCGTCAGAACTTAAAGAAGCTTTGGCAAATCAAGGTACAGCTATTAAGAAGAGAGACGATACTCATAGAATGGCTGAAGCAAACAAGGCTTTTGCACATTTCAGATTCTAATTCTTAATTGTTTTTTTGGATTTTAAGCAGGCCGGCATAGTCCGGCCTGTTTTTGGTTTACATCAGTTTTCAAATAAGATAGAGCTAGCCGAAAAGGTTGATTTGACAAGGTTTTCAACCCTTGCCTTAAAATCCTCTGGAAATTTTTTACATGAAAGAATATCAAGTACAGCAAAGCTTTCTTCTGGCCATGTGTGGATTGCTACATGTGATTCTTTAAGTAGCGCATACGCTGTGTACCCACTCGGGATAAATGTATGGCTTGAGGTTTCTATGATTTCAGTACCTAAAATCTTTGATACCTCATCTAAGAAGACTCCAAGTTTTTCTACGTCATTAAGTCCACCTGAATTTAATGCATGAATTTTAATTAGCGAATGGAACACTTCTACCATGTAGATAATTTTATCTTTAAAGAAGTAAATATGCCAGGAAAGAGGGTTCGGGGATTTTCCCTCTTTCCTGGCAACAATTAAGCACCACACAAAGAGAACATGTAGTCCCTAAGTGCGCTTCTGGCTTCCTCAATGCTATTGAACTTACCAGCACTTCGAATGCCTAAAACAGGTTGACCCCAGCAGTATTCGTTGCCTGGTTTACTTAAGTACTCACCTGATGGAAGAAGCACCATGATCAGGCCAGTCTCATCCGTTGTGAAGTAATTTTCATCCATGAAGAACCTCCTCCGGTTGAGTTTGTGGACTGGGTTGGTCATTTAGGTGTACGACTCTGGTGATCGTAATGCCCAAGCTTTCTGCAATGTGATGCATATGGATGATATCCCCCTTAGCAACACCGGTTGCGCTCGTTCTCGACCATTTATGAGGAACCCTATCGGCGTCGTCTCGTAAGAACAGCAAACCTTCGCCTCGGCTCATCACGTACTCGCCTGGAGCAACCTCCTGCAGAAACGCGTCCTGTACAACATTCATTTTAATCTTTACCTTTCCTCGTGATTTTGGATAGTCATTTTACCTCAAAAAACACTCTAAGGACAATTCGAATAAAATCCTTTCGTTGACAGGAATTTGCTTTCCTGATAGATTATTCCTGCTTAAAAAATTGTAAATTGGTTTACAACTTTCCTTGTAGGAAAGTTTTTTATTGAAAAATATATGTCAGAAAGCTCAAACAAAAAATACCCATTAAACAAGATCAGAAATATTGGAATTATTGCACATATTGATGCAGGTAAAACAACAACTACCGAGTCAATTCTTTATTACACTGGAAAAATCCATAAAATTGGTGAGGTGCACACAGGTGACACAACCATGGACTGGATGCCACAAGAAAGAGAAAGAGGCATCACAATCACCTCAGCGGCAACCACATGCTTTTGGAGAGATTGCAGAGTAAACATTATTGATACCCCAGGCCACGTTGATTTCACAGCCGAAGTAGAAAGATCGCTTAGAGTACTTGATGGTGCTGTTGTAGTTTTTGATGGAAAAATGGGTGTTGAACCTCAATCTGAGACTGTATGGAGACAGGCTGACAAATACCACGTTCCGAGAATTTGCTTTATTAACAAGATAAATCAGATTGGAGGAGACTTTTATAAATCGCTTGATTCTATTCATGAAAGGCTTGGAAAAAATGCTACTCCAATACACCTTCCTATCGGATTTGAAAAAGAGATCAATGGTATTGTAGACCTTGTTTCCATGAAGGCTTATACATACTCTGATTTTCACCAAGATAAATTTGATGAAGGTCCAGTTCCAGAGGATATGATGGAAAAAGCAAAGTTATACAGAGGTCTGCTTGCAGAAAGAGCTGTAGATTTTGATGATACCCTGATGGAGAAATTTCTTGGTGGCGAAGAGCTTACAGAAGAAGAGCTCAGAGGGGCAATAAGAAAAGCTACGCTTTCAGGAAAATTTTACCCAGTTACAGGTGGAGATGGTAGAGGCGTTATGGTTTCCGCAGTGATGGATGCTGTTGTAGATTACCTAGCAACACCACTTGATAGAGGAGCTATTCACGCAACAGACCTTGATGGAAATTCAATGGATTTACAGCTTGCCGACAAAGAGACAAGGCTCTCTGCATTAGCCTTTAAGATTCAAACAGATCCATTTATTGGAAGACTTACTTTTGTAAGAGTCTACTCAGGCGTTCTTAAAAATGGAACATACATATTGAATACAACAAAGGGTGCAAAAGAGAGAGTTTCAAGATTAGTACTAATGCACGCAAATCAGAGAGAAGAAATTAATGAGCTTTCCGCAGGAGAAATTGGAGCTGTTGTAGGTCTTAAAGATACTGGAACGGGAGATACACTTTGTCTTGAGGAAACACCAATGGTTCTTGAGAACATCAAGTTCCCAGACCCAGTCATTTCGCTTGTTATAGAGCCAAAAACAAAGGGTGATAGAGATAAGCTTGGAGAGGCTTTGAAGAAGCTTATGGAGGAAGATCCAACATTTAGCCTTACCTCAAACCCAGAAACAGGGCAGACATTAATCTCAGGAATGGGAGAACTTCACCTTGAAATTAAAGTAGATAGACTTAAGAGAGAATTTAATGTTGAAGTTGGTACGGGTAAGCCTCAGGTTGCTTATAGAGAAACAATAAAGTCAGAGGTTGAACAAGAAGGTAAGTACATTAAGCAGTCTGGAGGAAGAGGTCAGTATGGACACGTCTACTTAAGACTTATTCCAAGAGAAAAAGGCCTTGGTTACAAGTTTGATAACAAAGTAGTTGGAGGTGCAATTCCAAGAGAGTTCATTCCGGCAGTCGAAAAAGGATTGAAAGAGGCAATTGAAGCGGGAGTTGTTGCAGGTTATCCAGTGGTTGATGTTGCAGTTGAACTTTACGATGGCTCATTCCACGAAGTAGACTCTTCGGAAGTAGCATTTAAAATGGCTGCAATCGAAGCGTTCAAAGATGGTATGAGAAAAGCACACCCAATTCTTCTTGAGCCAATCATGAAGGTTGAAGTTGTAACAACAGATGAGTTCATGGGAGATGTTATTGGAAATCTATCTAGTAAAAGAGGTAGAATTGAGGGTACGGAAATTAGAGGCAATGCTAAGGTGATTTCCGCGCTAGTACCGCTTTCCGAGATGTTTGGTTACGCAACAGATTTAAGGGGAATGACCCAAGGTAGAGCTAGCTTTACCATGGAACCTTCTCACTACGAAGAGGTCCCTTCAAACATTGTTGAGCAGATCAAGGCTAAGAAATAAGATAGGTACTTGATTTTTTTGAGAAAGTTTGGCAAACTGTCTTGCGTCAAACTTATATTAAGTAGTAAGTAGTTTTATTTGGCTTTTATGTATGGCGTTGACGCGCAATCATACATGTAAGTCAACATTTCGGCAAAGACCGAAAGAAAGGATACAATGGCAGAGTTTGTAAGAAGCAAACCACACGTTAACGTAGGTACAATCGGCCACGTTGATCATGGTAAGACATCACTTACCGCAGCTATTACAAAAGTTCTTTCCACAAAAGGAAAGGCTGAGTTTAGAGCTTACGACCAAATCGATAAAGCTCCTGAGGAAAGAGCAAGAGGAATCACAATCAACATTACACATGTTGAATATGAGACAGATGCAAGACACTATGCTCATATTGATGCCCCAGGACACAAAGACTACATTAAGAACATGATTACCGGAGCTGCCCAGATGGATGGTGCTATATTAGTAGTTTCCGCACCGGATGGTCCGATGCCACAAACTAGAGAGCACATTCTTCTTGCGCGTCAGGTAAATGTTCCTGCACTCGTAGTTTTCATGAATAAGTGTGATATGGTTGCTGATGCCGAACTTCTTGACCTAGTAGAAGTTGAAATCAGAGAGCTTCTCTCAAAGTACGGATACAAGGGTGATGAGGTTCCTGTAATTAAGGGATCTGCAACAAAGGCTCTTGAAGGAGACGCAAATGCAGTCAAGGCTATTGAAGACTTGATGGATGCAGTTGACTCCTACATCCCAACACCTCAAAGAGATCTTGATAAGCCATTCCTTATGCCAGTTGAGGATGTATTCTCAATTAAAGGTAGAGGAACAGTAGCTACAGGAAAGATTGAAAGAGGAATAGTTAAAGTTGGAGAAGAAATTGAAATCGTAGGAATTAAAGACACACAAAAGACTGTTGTCACTGGCGTTGAAATGTTCAAGAAATCAATGCAGGAAGGACAAGCAGGAGATAACGTTGGAATTCTTTTGAGAGGTATCGAAAGAGACCAGATCGAAAGAGGTCAGGTTCTTACAAAGACTGGAGCAGTTAAACCACATACAGAATTTGAGGCAGACATTTATGTTCTCTCGAAGGAAGAAAATGGTAGACATACTCCTTTCTTCACAGGTTATAGGCCACAGTTCTACGTTAGAACAACTGATGTAACAGGTGAGGTTACTCTCCCAGCAGGAACTGAAATGGTCATGCCAGGAGATAATGTTAAAGTATCGGTTAAGTTAATTACTCCAATTGCTATGGAAGAGGGTATGAGATTCGCAATCAGAGAAGGCGGAAGCACAGTAGGAGCAGGAGTAGTTACAAAGGTTATTGCTTAAGAAATAAATTATGGCAAAGGGTGTTAGGATCAGAATAAAACTAAAGGCATACGATTCAAGGATTATCGATCAGTCCGCTTCAAGGATTGTAGATACAGCTGTTAGAACCGGAGCAAAGGTGTCTGGTCCTATCCCCTTGCCTACGGATGTTGAGAGATACACAGTAATCAGAGGTCCACACGTTGATAAGAGATCTAGAGAGCAATTTGAGATCAGGACACATAAGAGGTTAATTGATATACTTGAGCCTACCGGCACAACTATCGATAGCCTGTCGCATCTTAATCTTCCTGCTGGATGTGGTATCGAGATCAAGATGTAAATAAAAGATGTTAAACCAAATTGGTGAAGTACAGTTACAAGTTTAGTAATAGGTAAGATCGCAAATAAATGGATTTGCGCCTTACGGCGCATTTTTGTTAAAGTAGGAACGCTATGAAACTAGAAGGAACAAAACAACAAATGTCACAGGTATTTTTAGAAGACGGTACACTCGTTCCCGTTACCTGCGTGTTTGTAGAGGCAGGAATTGAAGGCGACCTTACAGGTAAAGAAGTTATTATTGTAGGTACTTCAAAGGGTAAGGGTTTTACTGGTCATATGAAGAGGCATGGATTTAAAGGTGCTCATAAAACACATGGTCAGTCTGATAGAGAAAGAGCTCCAGGATCTTCAGGATCAGGCACCACCCCTGGAAGAGTTTTAAAAGGTACAAGAAGAGCGGGTAGGCACGGTAACAAGCAAGTGACACTCAAAGGTTTGAAGATTATAGAAGTTAATCAGGATATAAAGCAGCTTAAAGTTACAGGTCCGTTACCAGGTGCAAGAAACTCAAAAGTAGAGATTGAGGTTTTAGAAGCAAAATAATATGGCAAAGAATGAAGCAGTAAAGCTTGAGTCAAAAATTTTTAATTCTGATGTAAACAAGGAAGTCCTTGCACTTTATGTTAGAGTTTATGGTTTGAATCAAAGACAGGGTACAGTAAAGACTAAGACTAGAGGGGAAGTATCAGGAGGAGGAAAGAAGCCGTATAAGCAAAAAGGTACTGGAAGGTCGCAGGCCGGATCTACAAGGGCAGCTGATTGGGTTCATGGAGGTATTGCTCACGGTCCAAAGCCAAAGGATTGGACTGGAGTACTTAACGCTAAAGTTAAGAAGCTTGCTCTTCTTTCAGCTTTGTCATTAAGGGCAGGTCAGTCAAAAGTTACAGTGACAGATCTTCCAACTAATTCAGTCAAAACAAAAGAGGTTGCTGCTTGGATTAAAGATAACAATCTTGAGGGAACCACTCTAATTATCACACCTGCTTACAATCAGGATTTTTTTAAGGCCACAAGAAATATTACTGGAGTTAAGGTAGCCTCCGCAGAGAATGTAAATCCACACGAGGTTCTTTGGGCAAAAAATCTTGTTATGTCTAACGATGCAGTTAAGAATTTAGAGAAAAGGATATGAATTTAAGTACAGTGGTCAAAAGACCTTTAATAACAGAAAAAACAACAAAACTAACAACTGATAATAAGTACAGCTTTGAAGTTGGCTTAAAATGCACAAAACATGCTATTACTCAAGCAGTTACTGATTTATATAAAGTAGAGGTACTTAGTGTTGAGACACTTATAGTTCCTGGAAAACAAAAAAGAATTGCAGGAAAAAGAGCCGCATATAGCAAATCAACAAAATGGAAAAAAGCAGTAGTTAAGATTAAAGACGGTCAAAAGATAGCCCTTTTTGATCTTTCGGAGGAAAAGAAATAGCGTATGGCAATAATGAAAACATACAATCCAACAAGTGAAGGTCAAAGAGCAAGAAAGTCGCTTCTTAAAGGCGTTTCTACAAAAAGACCTGAAAAAGCACTTACAATTGAGAAGAAAGGCGCTGCCGGAAGAACAAGAGGTAGAATCACTTCCAGATCAAAGCAGAGAGGTGCAAAGAGACACTACAGAATTGTAGATTTTAGAAGAGATAAATTTGGTATTGAAGGTTTTGTAAGAGCATTTGAGCACGATCCAAATAGAGGTCCGAATATTGCCCTTGTTTTTTATGCTGATGGAGAAAAGAGATATATTTTAGCGCCAGAAGGTCTAAAAATTGGAGATAAGGTTGTCTCAGGTAAAGGAATTGACGCAAATGTAGGAAATTGCCTTCCACTAACTGATATTCCTCTATCCACTCAGATTCACAATATTGAGCTTCATCCAGGCAAAGGTGGTCAGATGGTGAGGTCAGCAGGACTTTCCGCAACCCTTATGGCAAAAGAAGGGGATTATGCTATTATTAAGCTCCCGAGCGGAGAATCCAGAAAAGTACTGTCCAATTGCTTTGCAACAGTCGGAGTTTTGACAAACTACGAACTTAGAAACACCAATTTAGGAAAAGCAGGTAGAAATAGACACCTTGGTAGAAGACCTCATACCAGAGGAGTTGCTATGGCAAATCCACATGACCACCCACATGCAGGTTCATACAAGACAGCAGGAGTTGGTATGCCATCTCCAAAGTCACCATGGGGTTGGAAGACAAAAGGATTTAAGACAAGAAAGAGAAAGCATACAAGAAAGTTTGTAGTGGAGGAAAGAAACTAATATGACCAGATCGCTAAAAAAAGGACCATATATAGACGAAAGACTTTTAGAGAAAATTGAAAAAGCAAAAAAAGCAGGACTCAGGACTGTTAAAACATGGTCTAGAGCTTCACAGATTAGTCCAGATATGGTAGGTATGACAATCGAAGTTCATAACGGTAAAACACATTTACCTGTTTATGTTGTTGAAGGTATGGTTGGTCATAGACTTGGTGAGTTTTCACCAACAAGAACCTTTAGAAAGCATTCGTCAAAAAAAGGTAAGTAATATGAGAGAAGAGTTAATTAAATCCACATCAAAATACGTAAGAATGTCCCCAAAGAAGATCGCATTAGTCATGGGTTTGATAAGGGGAAAGTCTTATGAGGAAGCAATTAGAGTTCTTCAGTTTACAACCACAAAGAGTGCAAAACTTACACTTAAGACACTTAAATCTGCAGGAGCAAACGCTTCCGCAAATAAAGGATTAAAACCCAAGGATTTAGTTGTATCAGTTGCTGAGGTTCATCCAGGCCCAATTCTTAAGAGAATTAGAATTGTAGGAAGAAGTAGGACTTCGCCTATTATGAAAAGAACAAGTCATATTGTAGTTGGAATAAAGGAGGCAAAGTAACATGGGTCATAAGATACATCCACTTGGGTTTAGAATAGGAGTTTCGCAGGACTGGAGATCTAGATGGTTTACAGACAAAAGGTCTTACGGAAAAACAGCAATAGAGGACTTTAATATTAGAAAATATTTAAGAGCAAAGCTTAGGCCAGCAGGACTTAAATCAATGGAAATTGAGAGGTCCGTAAATGAAATTACCGTTATAGTTAAGGTTTCAAGACCTGGAGTTGTAATTGGTAGAGGTGGTACTGGTGCCGAAGCAATTAAAGAAGAGCTTAAGAAACTTTCAAAAGGTAAGATTAACTTAAATGTTGAAGAAGTAAAAACACCAGAAATAGAAGCACCTATTGTTGCTGATAACATTGCCTCTCAAATTGAGAGAAGAGTACCTTTCAAAAGAGCATGCAGGATGGCAATGGAGCAGGCAATGACAAAAGGAGCAAGAGGTATTAAAATCAAGTGCTCCGGTCTGCTTTCAGGTGCAAATACAATTGCAAGAGTTGAGAATATGTCCACTGGTTCTATTCCTTCTCAGACTTTGCGAGCAGATGTGGATTTTGCAGTAGTGGATGCCAAGACTCTCTACGGAACAATAGGAGTAAAGGTCTGGATCTACAGAGGTGAGAAAGGTATTTAAGGAAAAAAGCTTATGTTAATGCCTAAGAAGACAAAATATAGAAAGCAACAAAAAGGAAGGCTTAGAGGAGTTGCTTCAAGAGGAACCACACTAGCATTTGGAGAGTTTGGGCTTAAAGCAATGGGTCTTGGGTATTTAACATCCAGGCAGATTGAAGCCGCAAGAAAGGCCATCACTCATTTTACTAAGAGGGGTGGAAGGCTTTGGATAAGAGTGTTCCCTGCCAAACCAATTACAAAGAAGCCAGCTGAAACAAGAATGGGTAGCGGTAAGGGAAATGTTGACCACTATGTGGCCACAATTCAGCCAGGAAGGGTTTTGTTTGAGATGGGTGGAGTTACAGAGGTATTGGCAATGGAGGCCCTTCAGAAGGCAGCACACAAGCTACCTTTTAGAACTAGATTTGTAAAAACAAGAGTTACTGAGGAGATCGAACATGAGTAAAGCATTAAACACAAAAGAATTAAGATCAAAGGAAATAGCTGAATTAAAGTCAGATCTTAAAAAAATTAAGTCTGATCTTAGTAAGAAGAAAGAAGCTTTGATGCTTGGTAAAGATAAAAAGCTTTCAGAGGTTTCGCTTTTAAGAAAAGATATTGCAAGGATCAGCACAGTTTTGAGAGAGAAAGAGATTCTTGAGGAGCTAGGAAAATAATATGAGTAAAAAAGTACTAACTGGAAAAGTTGTGTCAGATAAAATGCAGAAAACTGTTGTTGTTGCTGTAGAGGTTCCAAAGAAACACCCACTCTACGGAAAAAGTATAAAAAACACTCAGAGATTTAAGGCACATAATGAGATTGGCGCAAAAGAGGGAGATTTGGTAAAAATTGAAGAATCTAGACCACTTAGTAAAGAAAAATCGTTTATTGTTGTAGAGGTTTTGAAGTAAAGATAAGACTATGATTACGGTAGGTTCATATTTAACAGTCGCAGATAACTCAGGAGCAAAAAGACTCAAACTTATCGGTATTCCCGGTAATTCAAAGAGGATGTTTGCAAGCCTTGGAGATGTTATTACAGTTGTAGTTAAAGGCGCTTCCACATCTGGAGCAGTTAAAGACCATACTGTAGTAAAAGCTGTACTTGTTAGAATTAAAAAAGAGCTTAGAAGAAAAGATGGAAGCTATATTAGATTTGATGATAACGCTGCAGTTGTTGTTGATGCTGATGGTTTGCCAAAAGGTACAAGAGTTTTTGGACCTGTTGCAAGAGAGCTTAGAGATAAGGGTTATTTAAAGATTGTTTCACTTGCTCCGGAGGTTTGGTAATTATGAAGATACATAAAAACGATAAAATTTTAGTTTTAAGTGGGAAATACAAAGGTAAAGAAGGTAATGTTGAGCAGGTTTTTCCTGAATCAAAAAAGATTACCGTTAAGGGAATTCACATTGTTAAGAGACACGTTAAGCCGGGAAGAGTTTCACAAGAGGGTGGTATTATCTCAATGGAAAAGCCTTTTGATGCTTCTAATGTTTTAGTAGTCTGTAAATCATGTGGAAAACCTACAAGGGTTGGCTATAAGATTACAGGTGATAAAAAGTACAGAGTTTGTAAAAAATGCAACAGCGCTTTTTAAACTCAGTAAATTTAGAAGGTAGGAATGTAGTCATCGAGGCCTTAAATAAAGGAAGACAGATCTTTGAAATCTATCTGGACGCAAAAGCTAAAGGCGAAAAAATCGAAGATTTAATTGCCGCAGCAAAAAAGCATGGAATAAAAATTATACCAGTTGAGAGGCAGGCTCTTGATAAGATGTCAAAAACCGATAGCCATCAGGGTGTAATTGCTCTAGCTGAAAAGCTCAAAACCTATTCGATTGCTGAGATTCTTAAAGAAGTAGAAAACCCTTTCATCTTTGTTGTAAAAGAGGTTTTATACGAACACAATCTTGGCGCCATTTTGAGATCTGCAGCTGCAGCAGGAGTTGACGCGGTTGTTGTTTCGGGAAGTAAAAATTCCGTTATAACTCCAGTTGTTGAAAGAGTTTCCATGGGAGCGAGTAATGTGGTTAAGGTTTGCGAAGAAAGTATTACTTCGGTCTTAGCTACAATCAAAAGAAGAGGAATCAAAATAGTTGGTGTTGAAACATCTGGAACAAAGTACTATTTTGAAGAAGATCTCACCGGCCCAATAACATTGGTACTTGGAGGCGAGGACTCTGCTTTATCTTTGCCAGTAATAGAAAAATGCGATATAGTTGTTCGCGTGCCGATGAATAAGAACATTCAATCGCTGAATTTAAGCGTTGCAGCGGGCGTAGTAATGTTTGAAAAGTTGTCACAGGATTTTAAAAAAAGTTTATGGAAGTAAGATTAAAAGAAAAATACAACAAAATAATTAAGGATCTAGCAACCGAAATTCAGAAGGATAACGTAATGGCCCTTCCAAGAATTACAAAGGTTGTAATTAATGCTGGTGTTGGAAAAATTAAGGATGACAAAAACCTTGTTTCTAGCTTTGAAAAAGATATTACGCTTATTGCGGGACAAAAGCCTGTAAGAAGAACAGCAAAAAAATCTATTTCTAACTTTAAGGTAAGACAGGGCGATACAGTTGGAATCTCAGTTACACTAAGGGGTGAAAGAATGTGGTTTTTCCTTGATAAGCTTATTTCTATAGCGCTTCCTAGAGTTAGAGATTTTAGAGGAATTAGCAAGAAATCTTTTGATGGTCACGGAAATTATTCTCTTGGGGTTAAAGAACATACAGTTTTCCCAGAGATTAATCCAAATACTGTTGACAAGATAAAGAGTTTTGAGGTATCAATAGTAACCTCAAGTGATTCAGATGAGGATGCATTAAAGCTTTTAACAAAGCTTGGAATGCCTTTTGAAAAATAATATGGCAAAAAAAGCATTAATTATTAAATCAAAAAAAGAGCCAAGATTTCCAGTTAGAAAGCACAACAGATGCAATCTATGCGGAAAGCCAAAGGCATTTATGAGAAGATTTGGAATGTGCAGAATTTGTTTTAGAGAACTCGCTCATAAAGGTGAGCTTGCAGGAGTAAGAAAGGCTTCTTGGTAATATGGATTTGGTTTCAAACGTACTCTCTACAATTAAAAATAGTTCAATGAGCGGAAAGAAGTTTGTTGAAGTCCCTTACTCAAAAATGGTAGAGCAGGTAATTAAAATTTTGAAAGCTGAAGAGTTCATTGAGGCTTACAATGTTTTCAAACCTGAAGGCGAGCATTTTAAAATGATTCATGTGGATATTAAATACGAAGGTGGTGTTGGAAGAATTTCACAGATTAAGAAGATTTCTAAGCCTGGCAGAAGAGTGTATAAGGGTACTGCAAAAATGAGAGAGATAATGAATGGTTTTGGTCTTTCAGTAGTTTCCACTTCAAGAGGAATCATGTCTGGAAGAGATGCTAGAAAAAAGAGACTTGGTGGAGAGGTTATTTGCGAGGTCTATTAATATGTCAAGAATTGGAAAACAACCAGTAAAAATACCAAATGGAGTTGAAGTAAAAGTTGAGAACTCTTTTGTTAAGATCAAAGGTCCAAAGGGTGAGCTTTCTCAGCACATCAATGCTCCAATTGAAATAACAGTTGACGGTCAAATAGTGCACTTAAAAGCACTTGATGAAGAGAGACTTACAAATTCGTGTTGGGGACTTTACAGGGCTTTAATTGCAAACATGATTCTTGGTGTAACTGAAGGGTTTAGAAAAGACCTTGAGATTGTTGGAGTAGGGTACAGAGCCGCTAAGAAAGGCAACGATCTTACAATCAACATTGGTTACTCAAATCCAGTTGAATTTGTGGCACCGGCAGGTATCACATTAAATGTTGAAGAGAATACAAAGATTTCAGTAGTTGGTGCAGATAAAGCACTTGTTGGACAGGTTGCCGCTGACATCAGGAAAATAAGAAAGCCTGAGCCATACAAAGGTAAAGGAATTAAGTATGTAGGCGAAGTCATTAGAAGAAAAGCAGGAAAGGCAGCAGCTAAGGCAGCTTAATTAATATGACAAAAGTAAATTTATACCGAAAAGGAAGTCAAAAAAGGCAAGTTAGGACAAGAAGCGGAATCTTTGGTACGTCTTCTATGCCAAGATTGTCGGTGTTCAGATCAAATAAATGCATTTACGCTCAGATTATTGATGATACAAAGCATGCAACACTTGTAAGTGCCTCTAGTATTGATGTTAAGTCTGGCACAAAAATTGAGAAGTCTGTAGCAACTGGTAAGGCAATTGCGAAAAAAGCTATAGATCAGGGTATAAAGACAGTTGTTTTTGATAGAGGAAGTTATAGGTTTCATGGAAGGGTTAAGGCTCTTGCGGATGGCGCCAGAGAGTCTGGATTGAAGTTCTAATATGGCATTTGGACATAGAGAACCAAGAGAAAATAGAGATACAGTCAAAGAGTTTGAAGAGAGAATCATTCAAATTAATAGAGTTTCAAAAAAAACTCAGGGAGGAAATACAATTCACTTTTCAGCTATTGTAGCCCTGGGAGATAAGAAAGGAAGCTTTGGGTTTGGTCAAGGTAAAGCAAGAGATGTTTCTCAGGCAATAACAAAAGCATCCAAGGCTGCAAAAGCCAACATGCTTAAGATTAAGATGAACAACGGGACTATTACACACGAAGTGAGATATAAAGAAGGTTCGGCAGTAGTTCTCTTAAAGCCAGCCAAAGAAGGTTCAGGAATTATTGCCGGAGGAGTTATTAGGCATGCAATGGAACTTGCAGGTGTTAAGGATGTTACAGCTAAGATGTTTGGTTCAAGCAATAAGTTACTTAACTTGACTGCAACAGCAGAGGCTTTAAAGAGACTTAGATAAAAGGAATATATGAATTTGTCTAACATTACAAAACTTAAAGGAACACAGAGAAAAGCAAAAAGAATCGGTAGAGGTATTGGAAGCGGAAAAGGCGGACATACATCTTCCAGAGGTCAAAAAGGTCAGAAGTCCAGATCAGGATTTAATCTTCCTGTAGGCTTTGAAGGTGGTCAGGTTCCTATGTACAAGAGGATGCCACACTCAAAAGGTTTTGTTAATCCACATGATTTAAAAAGGGTCTCCGTTAATGTTGTAGACTTGAATATTTTTGAAGACGGTCAGGCAATTGTACCTAATGACCTAGTAGAAGCAGGTATAATTAACAAAGTACCAGCCCACGGCGTTAAAGTTCTTGGCCACGGTAACCTTGAGAAGAAGCTAATGCTTTCAGGATTCATTTATTCTGAATCTGCAGCCAAAGCTATAGAAAAACTCGGCGGTCAAGCAAAATAAATTTATGTTTGGTTTATTTTCCAAGGCTCTAAGCCTTCCGGAAATCCGAAAAAGGATTTTATTTGCCCTGTTTGTAATAGTTATTTTTAGAGTGCTTGCACATGTGCCTATGCCCGGTGTAGACACCTCACTTATCTCTACTTTTTTACAAGGTAATGCTCTTTTAGGTCTTTTGAATATCTTTAGTGGCGGAGGGCTCAGTAACTTTTCGGTTATTACTCTTGGTCTAAACCCATACATT
The DNA here is from genome assembly GCA_964636285.1 of uncultured Candidatus Saccharibacteria bacterium. Lineage (GTDB taxonomy): Bacteria > Patescibacteriota > WWE3 > UBA101185 > 2-01-FULL-41-18 > CAZWQF01. Next base: position 37,062 of record CAZWQF010000008.1, on the reverse strand, counting down.
AACGCATCAATTATTTTACAGCTTTTAACTATGGTTTTACCAAAACTTGAAGAGCTTTCAAAAGAAGGCGAAAGAGGAAGAGAGGTAATTAACCAATACACCAAACTTCTTACTGTTCCATTAAGTTTTGTTCAGTCATACAGCGTATACATGCTCCTAAAAAGTCAGGGAGTTTTGCAGACTTTATCTCCATTAAATATTGCAATTCTAGTTCTCTCCATGACAGCTGGAACCATGCTTCTAATTTGGCTAGGAGATCTTTTAACCGAATATGGAGTTGGCCAAGGAATCTCAATGTTAATCTTTGTTGGTATTGTGAGTAGCATCCCCACGTCATTTGCTCAGACTTATTCAACAATAGAAAGCCAAGGCTTTGGAAACTTAATTCTATTCGCAATTGTAGGAATTCTTGTTGTTGCCTCCGTAGTTTTTGTTAACGAGGCTACAAGAAATATTCCAGTTGAATACGCCAAAAAAGTAAGAGGGTCATTTCAGACTGGTACAAATTTCCTTCCTTTAAAGGTAAACCAAGCAGGAGTAATTCCTATTATTTTTGCGGTGTCTCTAATACTTATGCCCTCGGCACTTTCAAGGTATTTGGTGGGTTCCTCAAATGCAATACTTCAAAATATTGGAACATTTTTTAGCGTCCACTTTCAAAGCACTTCTTGGGTATACAATCTCACCTACTTTGTTCTTGTTGTTGCCTTCACATATTTCTATACAGCAGTGCAGGTAAACCCTGATAAAATTGCCGATGATATTAAAAAAAGTGGAGGCTTTGTTCCTGGAGTAAGGCCAGGTAAGCCTACATCCGATTATTTAAACAGAGTAATCACAAGAATTACGCTCGCGGGAGCAGTGTTTTTAGGACTAATTGCCATTCTCCCTTCGATTGTTCAAAGCTTTACAAACGTTACAACTTTGACAGTTGGTGGAACAAGTCTTTTAATTGTAGTTTCAGTTGTTCTTGAGACAATAAGACAGCTTGAATCTCTTGTTGAAGTTAGAAGTTATAATTCGTTCCTAGAATAGAAAGGAAAATATGTTTGGAAAAGTAAAAGAACTTTTGGACTACAAAAAACAAATGGATATGCTCAAGAAAGAGCTTGAGAAAATCTATACCGAATATGAAAACAAAGGTATAAAAATTGTCATTAGAGGAGATCAGCACATTGAAAGAATTGAGGTAGACGGAGAAGAAGATAAAAGACTTAAAGATTTTTTAAACGACGCCATGAAGGAGTCCCAAAAGAAAGTCTCTAAAAAGATGCAAGGTCAAATGGGCGGGCTTGGCATGCCAGGTCTTTAAGGTCCACTAGTATCAACAGCAGGTTTATTGCCTTATAATTATTTTGTGAAAGTTACTGTCCTAGGCCCCCAAGGTTCCGGTAAATCTACCCACGCACTTTTTCTTGCGCAAAAGTTAAATGTTCCGTTTGTTGATATGGGAGACCTTATTAGAAATGCCTGTTCTACGGAAACTCCAGAGAATCAAATGGCTTGCAAATTGATGAAAAAGGGATCACTTGTACCTTTTGAGTTTGCTTCAAACACCTTGCGCGATAGAGTTAGACAGAAGGACTGCCTTGGCGGGTTTGTCCTTGATGGCTACCCTAGGACTATTGAACACCTTGATATTTTTAACCCTAATCCTGACATTGTTATTTATATAAATGTCCCAACTGATATGTGCATTCAGAGACTTCTTGTTAGAGGAAGGCCTGATGATAACGAAAAAAGCATTATGAGAAGGCTTGACTGGTTCTTTAAGAATTCGGAGAAAGTTTTGCATTACTATGCTGATCAGAAAAAATTATACGTTGTTGATGGGACTGGACCATTCGAACAGACATTTAGGCAGATTGAGGCGATTGTTCTCAAGTAATATACTTAATTCATGAACATTATTGTTAATGGGCCTCAAGGATCTGGTAAATCTACCCAGGCAAGGTTAATCGCAGAAAAGTACAATTTGAATCTTGTAGATAGTGGAGACGCTTTAAGGCATATTCCGGATGAAAAGCTTGAAAATGAGCTCAAAAGTTACATGGATAAAGGCGAATGGATCCCAGAACAACTTTACTTTAAGGTTTTTGATGCCTTTGTAGCAAAAAACTTTGATAAAGCTAAGGGTTTTGTATTAACTGGAGTTCCAAGAACATTAAGTCAGATACCGTTTTTAGAGGAACATGTGGGCATAAAAATTGACCATCTTGTAAATCTTGTGGTAAGCCCAGAGGTCTTTTGGGAGCGAATGAACCTTAGAAAAAAGCTTGAGGGGAGAAGTGACGACAGTGATCGGGCTATAAAGGAAAGGCTGGAGGAGTATAAAGAGAAGACTTTGCCGGTTGTAGAGCATTACAGAGCGTTAGGTAAGGTCATGGACATAAACGGCGAAGGTACTATAGAAGAAATATTTAGGGAAATCGAAAAAGAACTCCAGCTTAGAACCTAAATATTGATATATTAAATTAATTAATCTGGGCAAAAAATCTTATAAAAAAACAAACAGCCCGGACATGATGAAACAGCTTCAAAGGTTATTTTCTGACTCTTCAGTCCTTGAAAACTTCCTCCACCGTATCACCACATCCGGGCTCTTAGCGCTAACCTTACTCCGCAACATTCTCAGCATGATCTGCTGAAAAAGGGTTTCCAGTCAGCACCGTTCGTTCCCTGTGATCTCACAACCCGCCTTGTACCGTTTGGCTACAGGGGCTTGTGGTCACTTCCAGGAACAGAGAGGCAAAAGCGAGCGACGAGCTCGCCGGCGCCCTGGGCGATCACGACATTTTCAAAAAAAGACCCATCAGGGTCGTCGGACCACGCGCAAGCATAGCACGCCTCTTTCTGGCCATATTAGTTTTAATTTGGCCACCAATGGTTGATTGGCCTATAGTAGCAAATCATATTTTTTCTGTCAAATCCATTTTTGCTCTCCCTGGTTTGCCTATTTTTTCATTTCCGCTTAAAGTATAGGCATGTCTCAGAACATGCCAAAAACAGCTAAAGAGCTTGAATACATGATAACCGGTGGAAAAATCTCAGCAGGAGCCTTAAAAGAGGCTTTGAAGGCTGTCAAAGAAGGGGTGTCACTTGCAGAAATTGATAAGATTGCAGAAAACTACATTATTTCTCAAGGGGCGGAGCCTTCGTTTAAAAAAGTAAGAGGCTACCACTGGACAACTTGCATCAATGTTAATGAAGGCATTGTTCACGGGATTCCGAATGACAGGAAGATTAAAAAAGGTGATATAGTTAAAGTTGACCTTGGAGCCTTCTATAAAGGTTTTCATACTGATCTTTCGTATTCAATAGAAGTTGAAACTGATTTGTATAAAGATTTTCTTGATGCAGGTAAAAGGGCCATGGAGAAGGCAATTGCCCAGTGCGTTGAAGGCAACAGAGTTGGAGACATATCTTTTGCAATTCAGCAGGAGATTGAGTCTTACGGATATTCCGTCAGTCTGGACCTAACAGGGCACGGCGTTGGCAAAGAGCTTCATGAAGATCCGCTAGTTCCGGGCTATGGAAAACCAAACACAGGTAAGATTTTGAAGAATGGAATGACTTTGGCCATTGAAGTGATATACCAAAAGGGCAAGCCTACAATAGCCTATGAGTCAGATGGGTGGACAATTAGAACCAAGGATAGATCCATGTCAGGGCTTTTTGAGCATACTGTAGCCATAAACGGCCATCAGCCTATTATTGTTACCGCTTGAAAACCGAGTATTGAAAAGGGCTTTTTGAGCTTGTTGACGAGCTAAAATCCTTTTGTTAGAATGCACCTTGCATTAAAAACCGGGAAACCGGTTAGTGTTTGTTTGATGGCTAATAAAGACATTATTGAAAAAGAAGGAATAGTTACAGAAGCCTTGCCAAGCGCTATGTTTCGTGTGAAGTTTTCAGATGAAACAGAAGCGTTAGCTACAATCTCAGGTAAAATGAGAAAGTTTCACATTAGAATTTTGCCAGGGGATAAAGTTAAGGTAGAATTTTCACCTTATGATGTGACGCGAGGCAGGATTTCTTACAGGACTAAATAATATGAAAGTAAGAGCATCGGTTAAAAAAATTTGTAGAAATTGTAAGATTGTTAGAAGAGAAGGTAGAGTTTTTGTTATCTGCTCAAAGAACCCAAGGCACAAGCAGAGGCAGGGTTAAATAAATTATGGCAAGAATTGCTGGATTTGACATACCAAATGAAAAAAGAATAGAAATCTCACTTTCGTATTTGTATGGTGTTGGGATTCCTCTAGCAAAGAAAATTCTTGCGCAGGCAAAAGTTAGCGGAGATATTAGAGTTAAGAACTTAACAGAAGAAGAAACAGCAAGGATAAGAGAAACACTTGAGAAAATGCAGATTCCTGTAGAGGGAGAATTAAGAAAGATTGTTTCGCAAAACATTAGAAGGCTTCAGGAAATTCAGTCCTACAGAGGTACAAGACATAAAAAGGGACTTCCTGTTAGAGGCCAGAGAACAAGAACAAACGCAAGAACCAAAAAAGGTAAAAAGAAGACAGTTGGTGGAATGAAGAAAGTTTTAGCAAAGAAATAATATGAGCTTTGAAGGCGAAATTCAAAAAGTAAAAACATCATCAAATATTGCAACGGGCAGAGTATATATTAGCGCAGGTTTTAATAACACAATTGTTACTATCACTGATGTAACAGGAAAAGTTGTTTGTGTGAGTAGCTCAGGAGCAAATGGCTTTAAAGGTTCAAGAAAATCTACACCATATGCAGCCACTGTATCAACAGAGAATGCAGCTAAAAAAGCTCACCAAAAAGGAATGAGAGAAGTTTCAGTTTTTGTTAAGGGTCCTGGAAACGGAAGAGTATCGGCCATCAAGGCACTAAAAAGTGCTGGATTAAACGTAGTTTCTATTTCCGATATGACACCTATCCCACACAATGGTTGTAGACCTGAGAACAGGAGGAGAGTCTAATATGGCAAGGTATACAGGACCAAAGTGCAGACTTTGTAGAAGAGAAGGAGTTAAGCTTTACTTGAAGGGTGCTAGATGCGAATCAGAGAAGTGCGCAGTTGCAAAGAGAAGACAAGCACCAGGACAGCACGGTACTTCCAGAAAAAGATTGAGCTCCTATGGAACACAGCTTAGAGAAAAACAGAAGGCAAAGAGAATTTACGGAGTACTTGAGAAGCAGTTTAAAAACTATGTTAAGAGCGCGTTAACACATAAAGGTGTTACCGGAGAAGTTCTTATGCAGCTCCTTGAAACAAGACTTGACTCAATAGTCTTTAGAGCAGGTTTTGCATCTTCAAGAGCACAAGCAAGACAGTTTGTAAGATCGAACTATTTTACAGTTAATGGTAAGGTTGTTAATGTCCCATCGTTTAAGGTAAGAGGTGGAGATGTGGTAACAGTTGCAAAGCAGGATAAAGTTTCAATCAGAGAGGTTATTAACCTTCCTGAATGGCTTAAGGTAGAAAATAAAGAAATGAAAGCAGAGGTTTTAGGGCTCCCAACCACCGAACAGGTGCTAAAAGTTGAGAGCGGAATAAATCCTCAGCTCATAGTAGAGTATTATTCTAGATAAGAAAGGAAAAAATGAGGATACAACCGTCTGATGTAAAAATCAAAAAAGTTTCAGAAGAAGGTAACAAGGGAGTATTTGTTATCGATCCATTACCACAAGGTTTTGGAAACACACTTGGAAACTCACTTAGAAGAGTTCTTCTTTCGTCTGTACCAGGCGCAGCTGTAACTCAGGTTAAGTTTGCCGGAGTTCCTCATCAATTCACAACAATCGCAGGTGTTAAAGAGGATGTTGTTGAGCTTTGTCTTAACCTCAAGAGCCTTGTTTTGAAGATTCATGGAGATAGTCCTGTTGTTCTTAAGCTTTCAAAGACAGGTCCTTGTGATATCAAAGCTTCTGATTTTGAAGTTCCTTCAGATGCAGAGATAGTAAACCCAGACCTCCACATTGCAACGCTTGCTGATAAAGCTGCAAAATTTGAACTTGAAGTTGTGGCAGATAAAGGCGTTGGTTATGTACCATCAGAAGAGAAAGAGAGCAGCAAAGTTGGAGTTATTCTTCTTGATAGCGTTTACTCACCTGTTAATGTAGTCTCTTTCAACGTAGAGCCTACAAGAGTTGGTAGGGAGACAAATCTTGATAAACTGACAATTAGAATTCAGACAAATGGTTCAATTGCCCCATTCGATGCTCTTACAGAAGCCTCCTCAATTGTTAAGGACTTCTTTGAGAGGCTTTCAACTGGAGTTGAGGACATGGTTGGTGATTCAGTTCCTGAAGTAAAGGATGAGAAGCCAGCAACATCAGGCAAAACAGAGGATATTTATGTTGATGAGCTTCCACTCCCAACAAGAACAGTTAATGCTCTTAAAAAAGCAGGCGTGAAGACACTTTCTGATCTTGCTGATAAAATGCCAGATGAACTTTCTGAGATTAAAAACCTTGGGGATAAATCAATCGAAGAGATTAAAAAATTATTGGAAAAAGAAGGTTATAGCACAAAGTAATTTATGAGACATAGAGTAGATGGCACAGCCTTAAATATAGATACATCACATAGAAAAGCTTTGAACAAGTTCATGGCAACATCATTCATTGAAAATGGAACCATGACCACTACGCTGATTAAGGCTAAGTTCATCAAGCCATTTATTGAAAAACTCGTAACAAAAGCTAAAGCGAACAACCAGATTGCAATCAGAACTTTAAACCAGAACCTTGATACTAGAAAAGCAGTAGACATTCTTCTTGAAGTTGTTGCCCCAAAGTTTGCATCAAGAAACGGTGGTTATACAAGACTAGTTAAGCTTGGGTATAGATCTGGAGATAATGCGCCTATGGCAAGACTTGAGTGGGTAGAATCTATGACAAAAGAGAAAAAAGAAGTGGAAAAAGTAGAAAAAAAGAAAGTTTCTGAAAAAGTGGCAGAGAAGAAGACTGCAAGAAAAACAAAGGCTGTAAAAGTTTCAAGCAAAACTAAGGAGAAGGACAATGAATAAGACATACTCAGTCTCTCAAAAAGAAGTTAAGCAAGATTGGCATTTAGTTGACGCTAAAGATATTGTTCTTGGTAAGCTTGCAACAAATGTAGCAACAAAGCTCATTGGTAAAGACAAGACCAACTACACTGCACATATTAATGTGGGAGATAAGGTTGTTGTTATTAACGCCGAAAAAGTTGCTCTTACAGGAAAAAAAGCTCAAACAAAAATGTACTACAGGCACTCTGGGTATCCAGGAGGTTTCAGAGAAGAAAACTTTGAGTCGCTTATTGAGAGAAAACCTGAAGATGTAATTAAGTTTGCTGTTTCTGGAATGCTTCCAAACAATAAACTAAGAGCTGTTAGAATGGCTAATTTGTACATTTATAAAGGTGAGGAACATCCTCATAGAGGTCAGTTAGGAAAGTAATATGACAAAACAGAAGAAAGAAAATCAAGAAAAATTTATAGGAACTGGTAGAAGAAAAGAAGCTGTAGCCTCTGTGTTTTTATATCCTAAAAAAGGGGAGTTCACTTTAAATGGAAAAGAGATTGAAGCATATTTTGACAACGAAGCAGATAAAACTGCATGGATGAAACCATTTCATGTTATAGGTGTTTCTCACCCATCAAGCACATACAGCGCTACTGTTAAAGTTGCAGGATCTGGTAAAAGCTCACAAGCTGATGCTGTAGTTCTTGCCTTCTCAAGAGCGATTGTAGAGATGGATGAAGAGCACAGACTCATTCTTAGAAAGCATGGCCTTCTCACTAGAGATCCAAGAAGAGTAGAGAGAAAGAAGCCATACTTGAGAAAAGCTAGAAAAGCTCCTCAGTATTCAAAGAGATAATACTCCAAAACAAATTGTTGCATTTTAATTAACTATTTTGTATAATAGCAATTAATGTTGCAGTATATTTTCTAGAATTTAGGGAATATTGAGTTGCTTGGAGGTTGTGCAGCTAACACCTAAATTCTAGCAATTACATTACAATTTGTTACTCAAAAAATTTCAATAAACATAAGGAGGTGATAACAAATGAGAAAGTATGTTTTCAGCATGCTAATTGTTTTGGTGTCTTTGCTTTTTGTAGGTGCTGCTACAAAGGCTGCATTTCAGAGTAGTGGAACAGTCTCTGATGTGACTTTTAAGGTTGGGGGTGTGGACATTAGACTACTGGAAGATCCAAGCCAGCCTCCTTCAGAGGCCAACTTGAAAACAAGTAAAGCTGGATTAACCTTTGCGGATTTGTATCCTGGCTGGACAAAAGATTTTCCTTTGAAAATCTATAATAATGGAACGCTCTCAATAAATGTTAATTCTACTGCATCTTATGAGACAGCAAATGACCCATCGAGCCTAAGGGAGTACATATTTGCGGAGCTTTTCCCTTGGGAAGACACTAATGCGGATGGTGTTGCTGATACAGATGAGGTGGGTACAAGCCTTGGAAAAAAGTCTGTAGTAAAGTGGAAAACTGAGGGATTTAGTCTAGGTACTTTACTACCAGGATCAACCACTGGGGTGCTTATAAGGTTTAGTGCGGGGGCAATTCCGGACACAAAGATGGGACAACAAGCCAAGTATACATTTGAGTTTTCTGGTGGGATGGCTAATCAGTAAAGATATACAGTCGGCGGACGGGTTTAGGCCTGACCCGTGGCGCCAAAGCCTTACATGGAGTTAAATAGCTTGGTATCATTATTACTATATGAAACTGCCCCTGAATCTTGATAAGTTTGTTATCTGGTTTTTCTACAGAGTTCCAAAAAGAATGTTAATGATTCTATTTAGAATTCTTGAGATTACAAACAATGAAGTTGCGTTTACTTTAAACCTTAGACTTTTGTTTACTCCACTTTTTGGAGATTACACAATAATTGGTAGGCTGATGGGGTTCATTTTTAGAGTGGTTAGAATAGCGGTTGGCCTTGTTGTAACTCTTATAGTCTTTGTAATGATGTTAACTTTGCCAGTCTTGTGGACTATTCTTCCAGTTCTATTAATCAAAGAAGTAGGTGGGTTCGCATTTTTATACATTATATTTGTGTACTTTTCATTTGAATGGATTAACCATGGGCGCCCAGAAAAAAAAGCTGTTGAGGTTCAAAAGGATCCAAATAGAGATTTAGCTGACCTTCAGGATTGCTTATCCGAGAGCGCTGTTGTCCTGCCCTTGTTTACAGGAGACCCGTCAACTGAAGTTACAAGATTTTTGCAACATAGCAATGCGATTTACATACTTTCCTTGCTTGAGGTTAGTAATGATCCGTTTGTTACCACGCTGACCCAATTAATTTCCGAGTCCAAATTCGATAAAAAGGATGTACTTGAAAGAGCATTTAACTTTGCTTTAGAAAATAAGGCTAGGTATATAGAACCAGAGCATGTTCTTCTCTCTCTGATAGAAAAGATTGCAAAGCGAGATTCAGTTTTAACAAAAAATGGAATTACGTTTGAATCAGTAAAAGGATGTGTTTATTGGGCGGTTTCTGAAAAAGACGAAAAAGCAAAGATATTCTTTTGGCAGCCTGACTACAGCCCAAGACCCATTGGAGGTGTTAATAGAGGCTGGACAGGAAGGGTTACTCATGACCTTGATGCAGTCTCAGAGGACTTCACAAAGAGAGCGCAAAAAGGTCTGATAGATCAGGTAGTTGGGAAGGATAAAGCAATAAGCCAGACGATTGATGCTTTAAGCAAAGGAACTAGCAATAATGTCCTAATAATAGGCGAGCCGGGAAGTGGCAAAACTACCATGGTAAAAGGGTTAGCCAATGAGATTGTGTTTGGAACTTCAGTGGAGCAGCTCAAGTTCAAAAGGCTCGTTTCTTTAGAAGTAGGCGCACTCATAGCAGGGTGTAAGTCCCCTGGTGAAGTTTCAGAAAGGCTTGAAAAGATTATTGATGACATAAAAGGTTCAGGAAACATAATTCTGTTTGTAGATGAAATCCATAATTTGGTTGCAAGTAGTGGTGGCGATAATGCTCAGCTTTCTACAGTGTTCTCTACGTTAGAGCCGCATTTGTCCTCTGGAGAATTTCAGTTTATAGGAGCAACATCTATTCCAGAATACAGAAGATATATTGAGCCAAATGGTGCGTTCACAAGGCTTTTTCAGGTGATAACACTGGATGAAGCAAGTAAAGAAGACACTCTAAAAATCTTGAGACTTCTTCTTTCAAAATTCAGAAAAATCTATAAGGTAGAGATTTCTTATATGGCTATTTATAAGACAATTGAACTCTCCTCAAAGCTTATTAGGGATAGGGTGCTTCCAGATAAGGCAGTTGATATTCTAGAAAGAGCTTGCGTTGCAGCTTCAAAGAAAAAAAGACCAGTAACAACAGAGCTGATCAAAGAAGTAGTTTCCGAGATGACAAAAATTCCCGTTACCTCGGTTGACGAATCCGAATCAAAAAAGCTTTTAAATATTGAGGATGTAATCAAAACAAGGGTAGTGGGTCAGGACAGCGCTGTGTATCAGGTAGCAGATGCCTTAAGAAGAGCTCGTTCAGGTATGCGAGACGAAAAAAGACCAATCGCAAGCTTTCTATTTGTTGGATCTACAGGAGTTGGAAAGACGGAGACAGCAAAAGCTATTTCGGATGTTTATTTTGGAAGCGAGGGCCAGATGATTCGTGTTGATATGAGCGAATATCAAAAAGACGACAGCGTGGATAAACTTATTGGCACCAGTGATGGTAAAACAATTGGATTTTTAACCGACAAAGTTAGGAGGTCTCCCTTTTCGTTAATTCTTTTGGACGAAATTGAGAAGGCTAGCCCCAAAGTTTTGCTTCTGTTTTTGCAGGTACTTGATGATGCAAGATTAACTGATAGTACTGGGAGGGTAGTTGACTTTACTAATTCGATTATCATTGCAACTTCCAATGCTGGAACTCAAAAAATTCAGGAGGTTTTGGCAAAAGATGGAACTTATGAGGATATGCAGAAGGCAGCTATGGAGGAGTTAAGGAACAGATTTGTACCTGAATTTTTAAACAGGTTTAGCGGTATTGTTACATTCAAGCCACTATACCCTGCAGAGATAGAAAAGATTACAGTACTTTTGCTTGAGAAAGTCAGAAAAAACCTTGATGCAAAAGGAATTTCAGCAAGTTTTGACCCTTCGCTTGTTGCAAAGCTTGCTAAGGATGGTTTTGATCCTCAGTGGGGAGCAAGGCCTTTAAGAAGACTTATTGAAAACACTGTGGAATCATCATTAGCAAGAAAACTTTTGGCACAGGAGATAGGGCCCGGAGACTCATTAGTTATTGATACCTCCTACCTGGAGCAAAGAAAATATTAGACAGGACTTTAACGCTTGGCGGAAGTTGAATATTCTGAGCCTGGCGTGTAGACTTTACTTGTAGCTATGGCAAAAAACATGAAAAAATCAGGAAACAGGCTTAATTTGGGGATTTTATTGATCGCCTTAGTTTTCTCTGTTGGGTTTATAGCCTTTGGCTCACTTAAATCTCATATATCAAGCGTAATTGGTGCGTCAACAAAGACAGTTTCTGATAAGAATAGCCAAGCACCTGTAGAGGCAATATCCCAATCTCAAAAATTCGACACATTACAGAACGAAGAGTCCTTGCCTGAAGTTAAACTTGAGAGCGCTCCAGATATAGATAAAAAAGGTTTAGATTTTGATGGGGTAAATGATTCCCTTATCGGTCCTGCAATTAAAGGTGCTACTGGTTCTACATTTACGTTGGATGTTTGGTTTAGTCCTGCCTCAAGCACTCAAAACTCTGTGCTTGTTGCTCAGTCAAATACAAAATCAGGATGGTCTCTTGAGCTTAACGGGGGGAAAGCCGTTTTGTGGTACTCAGATTCTTCTGGTCAATGGAAATCAGTTAAGAATAAACTTGGAATTAAAGCGGGGTTGTGGCATCATGTTGCATTTGTTAACCAAGCAGGTGTTGCAAGAACTTTTGTTGATGGTGTTGCAAGTGATCCAGTTAGAGTAGGCCTTCTGAGTTCTGGTGATTCGTTAAATGTTGGAGGGCTTACAGGATACCCTTACTTCAAAGGGAAAGTTGGGGAGCTTAGAATCTCGGGAGTTGCAAGGTATAGAGATACTTTTGAAAACACAACTGTTCCTTCAACTTTGGATGATTCCACTTTAGCTCTGTATAGACTTGATGAAGGGCAGGGGGAGATTGCCTCCGATGAATCCTTAAATAGATATAATCTTGTTATGGGAAGCTCTAAAGCTGTTGAATCCTCAGACCCCAGTTGGTATTAAACTAAAGTCTCCAATTCTTGTTCGCTCAATTTCAAAAACTGTAGCCTTTGTTTTAAGTTTGTTCCCAATCTCATGAGTTAGGCTTCTGATATAGGTACCGTGTGAGCACTTTACTTTTATTTTGTAAACTAAAATTTTACTATTCTGTTCTCTGCTTTTTGTCTTGATAACACTTTTCCAAGCTTCAATTATTTCTTTTTGTCTAAAATTTCCGTTGACACCAAGTATTCTTCTTTCTATATCTGTAAGTAAGTCGGAAATGGGGCACTCTCTTTTTCCAAGTAACTCTATATTATAAATTGTGACATTTCTTGTTGGAGAGCCTTCTTCTTTAATTAACCCATCTTTTGCAAGTTTAAATAGTGGTTTTCCATTAACTCTTCCCGCCGAATAAATAGGAAGCTTTTGAACAATTTCACCTTTATAGCTTTCAAATACCTCAATAAGCTTGTCATCAAAGTCTTCCCCAAGATTTGTTAAAAGGCTTTTCTCAGGCAAACCAAGAATGTCGTACGAGTCAGTTGCAGTGCCAAAAATTACTTCAAAGGTATACTCCTTTGTTAGTCCTTCGTACTCGATTTTTTTCTTATTTTCATAACCAACAAGAACAAGTAGAAGCCCCTTTGCCATAGGATCCAGTCTTCCTGCGTAGCCAAGCTTTAAGTCTTTGTATTCAGGGTTAGTTTCTTTAAACCTTTTAACACACTCTAGGGGCGTTTCAGAGACTTTTTTGTTAAGAAGTAGTACTTTCTTAAGCTCCTTCATAATGGTAATTATAGCAGTGAGCGTGGTTGTTGACATTCGTGTTATATTCGGGTAATAATAGAGCGTGTACCAACCTATTAAACAAAAAATTGCAGTTGCAGGAGTTTATGAATCCTCTTTTTTCTCGCCAAGAAAATTCAAATATAGGAATAGGGAATACATAGTTCAGAAAATAACAGTTACTGCGGATGTAAAAGATGGAGGGGTTAGAAAGCGTTTTTACAGCGTAGTGGCAAATGATAGCGTGTACAGGCTTTGTTTTGACAGGGAAAGGGAGCTATGGACACTGGAGGAAGCTTGGATAGATTAGGTAGAGCACCTAGATTTTTGCATGTAGATATAAATTCGTATTTTGCTACTGTTCTTCAGCAGGAAAACCCTAAACTTAGGGGTAAGCCGGTAGGGGTTTTAAAATCCCAAGGGAGAACTTGCATCATTGCCGCCTCAAAGGAAGCAAAAAAGCTTGGAGTAAGTACAGGATCTCTTGTTAATGAAGCAAAGACAAAGGCTCCTGGAATCATATGTGTCCCTGCAAACTTTGATTTATATTTTTATTGCACAAAAACTTTAAAAAATATCTTTGAAAGTTTTAATCCCGATGCAGAAATATTTTCTCTTGATGAAGCTTTTATTCCTCTGGATAATATAAAACTTTTACACCCCGATCCTCATAAACTTGCAGTACAAATTCAAAACTCCATTAAAAAAAGTCTTGGCGAATGGGTAACATGCAACGTGGGCATTAGCTATAATAGGCTTCTTGCAAAAATGGCAGGCGAGATTGCTCCAAAAGGCACAATTCTTGAAATAACAGAGGAAAACAAAGATGACTATTTAAAATCAGTTTCGTTTAAGGATGTTTGTGGCGTTGGGGTTAGGCTTGAGGAAAGACTTTTAAGGCTTGGAGTATCAAACCCGCATGATATCAATACTTTATCTGATGACGGTCTGGAAAGCGAATTCGGGCCGTTTCTTGCAAAGGAGCTAAGGCTTTTAGGAAAAGGTGAGAGGTCTTATATTCTTGATAGAGGTGATTCTCATGAGATCATGCAGAGTGTTGGTAGGTCTACAACTGGATATAAGCTTGAAAACAACGAATGGGTTATTAAGAGGGTTTTAATGAATTTAATAGATGAGGCTTGTTTTAAGCTCAGAAAAATGGGACTTACGGGAAGACATGTTTCCATATATTTAACTGGCCAGGGAAAAGTTTGGTTTGACCATGTAACTTTAAAATATTATGTTCGCCATTCGGATGAAGTGTTTAATCTTCTTTACAATAATCTATACAGAAAATGGAAAAGAGATTTTAAGGTAATTAAATATGGTATTAGGATTTCACATCTAAAAAAGTTTTCTGAAACCCAGCCTTCTATCTTCAAAGAGTTTTATAAGAAGGAAAGTCTGTATAAGGCTGTTGATTTTGTAACAGAAAAATATGGATTTAATACTTTGCACTCGGGAGTTATTTTGGATAAAGAATACATTAGACCAGAAGTAACAGGATTTCTTGGAGACAAAAAGTTTCTGTTTGATAGCAAATAATTGGGTTCAAACAAAGGTTAATAAAGAGGGGTTCTTTGAATTGTTTTTGTAGGGGAAGGGGTGATTGGATACGTAGTACTTGATGGTTTAGATATGGTGGGGCTTGGCAAAGGGCTGTTATAAAAATATTTGCTAAAGTCGTTTGCTAATCTTTCTTTTCCGTTGATGCTCATCATTGCTACCACAATTAAAACAGCCTCTACAAATAAAAGTCCCACAATTGCTACATAACCCATTGCAGGGGATTTACCCTCTTTTTTAATTACATATGTGTCAGAGCAGGTGTCGTGCCAAGCTTGCTTTTCAGGATTTCTATAAATCCAGTAATACCCAAGCCCAAGAACAACATTTGACGCCATTTTTGCAATGTACTCTCTAAAAAACGCTCTGTTGTATGTAACATACTTTCCGTCGGAGTGAACCACTTCTTGCCCAAAAACCATTTTTCCTAGGCTTCCTCCAAAAGTACTGATTAAGTATGGCTGGACAATTAGCTTGAAAATCCCATGAACTATTACAAGATACAAACCAAGCCAAGAAGCTGCTGTAATAAATGTAGGTCCTGTTGTAGCAAACACGGTGCAAAGCAAAAAAACAACAAGGCATACATCAACTGACCATATAATCGAATCAAGGAGGGTTGCAAAAGCTCTTTCCCAGAATGTTGCGTAGTTAGTATTAGGCTGCATTTTGTACCTCCAGACTCAAACCTTTCACTTGTTCGTAAAATAAAACCCAGGTTGCTTTATTGAATACTGCTAAAATCCCTGAAAATACGGAGCTTGCAGTTATAAGAACTAAAACAACAAGGAATATAAATGGTGCTGTAATTACTGCCAGAGGAGGTATTGCAACTGTTGGAAGAGCTGCAGCAGCAATAATTGCTATAAAAATAAGAACTACAAAACAAGAGGCAACAGATGCTAGTGTGCCAATCAAACAGTTAACAATATTCAAAACAATTATGTCAGCCAGAAATTTTTGAGTGATAGTTTTTCCAACATTGAAGGCTTCTTTCCAGCCCATATTTTCTAGAGCAACTGCTAGCTTTGCTATTTCAATGATTAGCATCATTGCAATTCCAATTATTATAAACACTAAAGCTAGTAGAAGTCCTATTGGGATCACAAAAAGTAAAGACATTGGCGCAAGCGTTCCTAGAACTGCAAGAAGTCCTCCAAGTAATGCCACAGGTATTGTAAGCACAAAATACAAAAGATTTAGCTTTAGCATATCTTTGAACTTTGATCTACCAGACAAGGACATTTGAGCAAGAGTTGCTACTGTGCCTGCATTTTCCTGTTGGATACCATTGATCAAAGCGCCCTCAGCCCAGGATCTTGCTGAAATTGCTATTCCCATCCCTACTATCACAAGAGCTAAAACTGCAATTCCAATAAGAACCCAAGAAACTATGTTTATACTTGATAGGAGTGACTTTGCTGGGCTTAATGTTTCAAGCGTACTAGGAGCCTGTATTCCAAGAACATTCCTGGTTGTTGGCGTAGGCTTGGAGTTTGGGGCGTTATAAACTCCTGGTTTTGTAACACTGTTTTGCTTAGTTTGATTTCCTAAGTCAGAGAGCTTTCCTAGGTTGTTTAATCCTTGGAAACTGGTTGAGGATGTGGCAAGGAGTATTCCAAAAATCCACAACCATTTATTCTTTAACGTTATTTTATAGGCCTTATTGATAATGTCTGAAAGATTTATCTTCATTTTGTACCTCTGCTGATACAATACACCATTTCTAGTCGTATTTACTAGTTTGATACTTTGGAAGTATAGGTTTAGCGCCTGTTTTTAGTGCCCAGTTTAAGGTGTTTGCAGTTGCAGCAGCAATTTTTAACCCAGTAAATGACCCTTCAGGACCTTCACACGCCTCAAAGGAGACTATATCCTCAAGGTTCAAGTTCTTCTCCAGTAAGAGTTTGCTCACAAGTTCAACAGGACCCATCTCCTCAATAAGTTCGTGCTCAACACGTCCATCATTTGCAAGCTGAACTTTATTAATTTTTCTGTCTGTCATGTCAATATAGACCTTGTACATTTATCTTTCGTTCAAAAGTTCCTACTGTTTCAATATAAACTTTAATTGGATCTTTTATCTTTTCCTCAATTATTTTGGGCCATTCAATTATGTTTACAGTTCCAGCTTCCTCTAGAGCTCCTTTAATATCAAGGCTTTCAAATTCCGCAGGGTCAGCAAGTCTGTATAAGTCCAAATGATTTACTTTTGTTACTCCCTGACCATTCTTAAAGTACTCATTTTTTGGTACATAGCTTCTGATTAACACAAAAGTGGGACTTTGTACTCTTGCCTCAAATCCAAGGCCCTCCACAAAGCCTCTCACAAATGTTGTCTTACCTGCACCAAGGTCTCCAAATAAAAGTATTGTACTTCCAGGCTTTATATCTTTGGCTATTCTTCCAGCCAGTTCTTTAGTTTGATCGGGAGATATTGATAATATTTCCATATAAATAGTGACATAATTCCGGCTCCTGCCGTATCAATTAATAAATCCTGTACTTTACCTGTTCTGCCGGGAACAAACGTCTGATGAAACTCATCTGACGCTGCAAAAA
Organism: uncultured Candidatus Saccharibacteria bacterium; assembly: GCA_964636285.1. GTDB lineage: Bacteria > Patescibacteriota > WWE3 > UBA101185 > 2-01-FULL-41-18 > CAZWQF01. Next base: position 19,921 of record CAZWQF010000008.1, on the reverse strand, counting down.
TCACGGTCAAGACAAACGCAATTATATTCTTTTTTAATGCTCTGTGAAAAGTCAGATATAAAATTCCATACTCCAGCATGTGCAAAACTTTTCTGATCGCAAAGTTTTGGCCTTCATTCGTTGAGAAATCCGCTCCTGGGAGTGCTGACATCACAAAAATGATAGAGCATAAAAATATGGCGGGCATCCATCTTTTGACTATATTCACCTGTATATTTTATCACTTTTGGGGTTTTTACCTATCTAACATGAAAGTAATAGCTGACAATACCGCTACCGTGATCAATAGCAACATAATTCATTGGGCTTCCATAACAAGAAATAGTACCTTTTGTGAGTTTCCCGTCATCAGGAGCGTAAATGTAGGTGTTTGAGGCTACCATATCCACTCCTGTATGGCTGTTACCTGAATATCTCCAAGACCAAGGTGTTCTTCCATACCTTTGTGTTATCTCAGGGCTTTTCATAGGCCATGCCCAGCTTCCTGACCCAATATTTTTGTAACCGCTTGAAAAGTCATTCACATAAAGTCTTGTGGATTTAAGATACCCTTCAGAATTCACAGCCTTACCGTTTTTTCTTACTTCAAAGTGTAAGTGCGCTCCAGTACTGCAGCTTGGTGCTCCGGAGTTTCCCATAACGGCAATTACTTCACCTTTATCTACTTTTGATCCAGATGCAAAGTTTACTGATGAAACAGCCCCTTCGATTGCATCAAGTTCGGCCTTAGCTTTATTTAATTGGTCTTGGTATTTTGCTTCATCCCCCTGGGTTTGTTGTAGTAGCGCATCTTTCTTTGCTTTGTCGTTGCTTAAATCTTGTTTATAGTCTAGAAGCTTAATTTTGTCTGCTTCAATCTTTGTCTTTAGATTTTCTGCCTTGGTTTTTTTATCTTCAAGTGTAGTCTTTTGCCATTCATAGTTTTGCTTTGTTTCTTTGAGCCTTTCTATAACCTTATTATCTTCGGTTTCAATAGATTCAATGAATTTTAACTTTTGAACCATGTTGTTAATATTATCACTGAAGATGTAATCGAATGGGGTCACAACCCCTGTCTTATATCTTGACCTCATTCTTTGAGAGAAGATTAAGTATTGGTAAGACACTTTATCCTTTAAATTGCCAATTTTACCTGAAACATCTGATATGTTTCCAGCTAGGTCTTGCAGCTCATTTTCTTTCTTTCTAATATCTGCTTCGGATTGTCTAATTTTAAGTTGTACAAGGTTAACCTGGTCGTTTATTGAGTCAATTTCATTTTGAAGGCTTTTCTCTTTACTTTGAATTTTTGCTATCTTTTTCTCAAGGTCCCCAATCCTTTTCTCAAGATCCTCTTTTTCATCCTCATTATCGTCACTTGAGCCCTGGCCTATCGCAAGCTCGTAGAAACTGTGATCATGATCTTCTTCTGACTCTCCTTCTTCGTGGGAAAACACAGGTTTTACAGTGACCTGCCCAAGAACCAATAGGACTAATAAAAATGCAACAAGCTTTTTTTGCATAACTTTAATATTTTAGGTATTTTTTAATGGCGAGGGCAGCGCCTATATATCCAAGAATAATTCCGAATAGCATTTCTATTCCTAAAAGACTTAAAAACGAAATTATCATGTTTGTAACGCTGGCTCCTTCGCCAGAAAATGCTCTCCAAAATAGGAATTCCCACCAGCTATTTCCAACCGGAATTCCTCCAAATACAGATTTAAGTACTGGCGAAAACAGAATAAGTATTGACCTCACTATAATAGGTGAAGCAAGGGCTGCAGCAACACCATAGAACATCCCTTGAAGTGTCAAAGGTCCTTTCACGTATTTATCAGTTGCCCCTACAAGCTTCATAATTTCAACCTCAACACCTTTTGAATGGATGGTAACGCCAATAGTCAATAGAATAGTTATAATTGAAACAATGGATAATATTACAAGAAGTACTAGACTTATTATTCTTAGTGTAGAACTGAGTTTTTTGAAATTGTTAATAACATCTTCATATATTATTACTTCTTCTACCCCCTCAAATTTTGAGAAATCTTCAGACATTTTTTGAAGATTTGAAATCTCTTTTGCTTTGACCTCAAGGCTTGCTGGTAGGGGATTTGATTCTATTGACTCTAAAAGTGCAGGTTGATTTTTGCTTGCTTCTTTAAATATATTTAACGCATCCTCTTTTGAAACGTATCTTACATTTAAAACTCTTCCGTCCTTCTCAATATCATTTTTGTACTCAAGAATTTTTTCTTGCGAAGCAGTATCGGCAAAGAAAATTGAAAACTGTGTTTTATCTTCAAGATATTTTAAAACCAGATTGGAGCCTGCAAGGACAAAAATAAAAAAGTTGAGAGTTAAAAAGGTCAAAGACATTACTATTATTGACCCAAGAGTCAGCCAAGGCTCTCTTGAAATATTGTGCTTCATTATTTTAAAAGATCTATTAAAGTTCATATTTTCCGTGGTTTTCATCCTTAACCACTTTTCCTTTTTCAATCACTACAACTCTTTTTTTCATTAAATTAACTATATCTGCGGCATGGGTTGCCATTATGACTGTAGTCCCAAGAGAATTAATTCTGTCCAACAATGTAACAATTTCAAAGCTTGAGACAGGATCAATGTTTCCGGTAGGCTCATCGGCAATTAATACTTTTGGTTCATGGGCGAGCGCTCTTGCAATTGCAACTCTTTGTTTTTCGCCTCCCGATAGTTGATGAGGAAAAGAGTTAATCTTTTGTGCTAAACCTACAAGATTTAGAACATTTGGGACAACTCTTTGTATTTCCGAATCTGGCCTATCCGCAACCTCAAGCGCAATAGCAACATTTTCATAAACTGTTTTTGAAGGAAGTAATTTAAAGTCTTGAAAAACCATCCCTACCTTTCTTCTAAGTTCAGGAAGATCTTTTGAGCTGATTTTTGAAATATCAATTCCATCAAGAAAAACATTTCCAGATGAAGGTGTGTCCTCTTTTACTAAAAGTTTAACAAGCGTGGTTTTTCCTGCTCCAGAAGATCCAACAAGAAACACAAATTCCGATGCTCCTATTTCAAGGTCTACATTTTCTAGAGCTGCAGTTCCATCCTTATATACTTTTGATACATTTTCAAACTTAATCATTTTCTTTATTAGTTGAAGACAATTTTTTCAACAAAAAGCACATCTTGTCCATTTTTGGTTTTTTCTATATTTCCAAGAAGTTTTGCCGTAGTTCCTTCAACAAACTTTAACTTTTCATCTGAGGCTTTTAACAAGATTATGTGCTTTCCTGTTTTTTCCTCTATTAGTTTGAATGATATGCCTTCATCAGGGTTGTTATCAGGTGACTCATACACAACCTTACCAAATTTTTCTTGGTATTGAGGTTGTTGAGGTGCCTGCTGCGTTTGTGTATTAGTACTATCTTTTATCTCAGGTGAGATAAGATCTGGAATTTGACCTACACCTATCCCAACGACTAAACAAAAAACAGTAAGTGAAATAGCAATAGTATATAGTTTTTTCTTGGGTAAGTATTCAAAATAATCGTAGAGTTTTTTTATGGCAGGAATCACTTGGATATTATACTAGAGTCTTAGCTCTGCCTCAATAAATTCGTTTAGGTTTCCGTCCAAAATGGACTCCGGGTTTGCTGACTCAACGTCAGTTCTTAGGTCTTTTACCAGTTTGTAAGGCTGAAGAACATAGTTTCTGATTTGGTTTCCCCATCCTGCGTTCTTATGCTCTCCTTTTAAGGCCTTTTTTTGATCTTCAATCTCTTGTTCTCTGAGAGCATAAAGTTTTGCCCTTAAAACTTTCATGGCAAGATCGCGATTTCTTGCCTGAAATCTTTCGGTTTGGCTTTCTACTACAATTCCAGTAGGTAAGTGCCTGATCCTTACTGCTGTTGAGACCTTATTGACGTTTTGTCCTCCGTGTCCTGCCGAATGGTACGCCTCAAATTCAATTTCTTCGGGCTTAATTTCAATTTCAACATTGTCATCAATTACAGGCATGACCTCAACAAGAGCAAAAGAAGTTTGTCTAAGGTTATTTGCGTTAAAAGGGGATAGTCTGACAAGTCTGTGTACTCCAGCTTCGCGCTTTAAAAGGCCAAACACATAATCCCCAGATACTTCTAGGGTGATGGATTTAATTCCGGCTTCTTCGCCTGCCATCCTGTCTATTTCTTCTTCCTTCCAGCCTTTAATTTCACAAAATCTAAGATACATTCTTAAAATCATAGAAGCCCAGTCACATGCTTCTGTTCCCCCTTGGCCTGCATGTATAGATAGAATAGCGCCGTCTTTATCGTGTTTTCCGCCTAAATAGGTTTTAAGCTCCAGTTTTTTATACTCAACCTCAAAGTTTTCAAAATCCTGAGCTTCAAGATACATTTCTAAAATTGAAGTCTCATCAAGCTCTTTTGTGAGGGATGTTATTTCCTGCATGACTTTTTGGCCTTTTTGCCAGTCCTGCCACATAGCCTCATCAGAAGCCTCTTTTTTAAGAGCTTCAAGGCGTTCCTGCTTTTCAGTTACATTCAGTTTTTGCTTAAGCGAATTAAGCTTTTCAACAAGTTCGTGCATACATGTCTCTATAGTGAATTTTACCCTATTTTTGCTTTAAATATCTTTTATTCTTAATTTTTTCTGGGAGAAGTGGTTTATCTGTGTACATCTCGTAACCTTTAGAATAGCCAAGCTCTTTCATAAGTTTTGTTGGCGCGTTTCTGAGCTCCATAGGTATAGGTAAGTTTCCAAGGTTTTTAACATCATTTAACGCGTCAAAGAATCCGTCACAAGAGGATCTATCTTTTTTGGCCTGAGTAAGATAAGTAGCACCGTGAGCTAAGTTTATTTGGCATTCTGGGTATCCAATTACCTCACACGCTCTAAAAACAGCATTAGCCACAACAAGCGCTGTGGGCTGTGCAAGTCCTATATCTTCAGAAGCAAAAATTACCATTCTTCTTGCAATAAATAGTGGATCCTCTCCTGCCTCAACCATTCTCGCCAGGTAGTATAATGCTGCGTCCGCGTTGCTTGCCCTCATAGATTTAATAAAAGCCGAGATCACGTTGTAATGCTCTTCTCCAGCTTTATCATAAGAAAGCATCCTTTTTTGAAGCGCCTCTAAAACAAGCTCATTTGTAAAAGTTACTTTTCCATTCTTGTCCGAAGCAATTTTTACTCCCGACTCAAGTGCGTTAAGAAGAATTCTTGAATCCCCATTTGATCCTTGAATTAAAAGCTCAAGTGCATCTTTTTCAAATTTAACTTTAAATTTACCAAGCCCTTTTTCTCTGTCATTTAGTGCCCTATTAACAATTTCCTTTAAGTTTTCCTCTGTAAGCTGATTTAATGTAAATACTCTGGATCTTGATAACAATGCACCAATTACTTCAAACGAAGGGTTTTCCGTTGTTGCTCCAATCAAAGTAATATTTCCGTTTTCAACATGGGGTAGAAGTGCATCCTGTTGTGCTTTATTAAACCTGTGAATTTCGTCAACAAAAATTATTGTTTTCTTTGGTTTTTCTAATGTTTCTTGCTTTGAAGCGTTCCTTTGCTGAATCTCAGCCATTATTTCTTTAAGCTCTGCAATTTTTGCATTAACTGCCGAGAATTCAAGAAACTGAGCATTGACCTCGTTTGCAATTATTCTTGCTAGTGTTGTTTTCCCAACTCCTGGAGGTCCCCATAAAATCATAGAAAACAACTGCCCAGATTCTATTGCTTTTCTTAAAATTTTATCTTTTCCAAGAATGTGATCTTGACCAACATATTCGTCAAGTTTTGAGGGTCTAATTAAGTCCGCTAAAGGTTTAAATTGGTCTGAAGATCTGTTCTGCATTTCAGTCGAATAATACCCGAAAGACCCGTCTATTTCAATCCTGCTAATCTTTATCTATTTCTTTCTCTTTTAATAAATATATAAGTTCCAGCCACAATAAATACCACGAACATAACTGCCATGACTAAGCTGTTTAAACCAAGACTAAAAAGAGTTACTTTTGGAGCAATAGGACTTCCTGCATAGTACACATTTCTAATCAAATCTACTGCATAAGTCATAGGAGCAATTCTTGAAAGAATTAATAGGTAGATGGGCAGCTCTTTTATGGGGCTGAAAACTCCTGCAAGAAAAAATTGTGGGAAGAGTAGAAATGGAAAAACCTGGTTTGCAGATCTTTGGTTAGAAAGATTTGCCATAACAATTACCCCAAAAGCTCCACCCAGAAGGCAGACAAATATTGCGGCGGGGAATAGCGCAACAAGATGCATAAGTGTAAATGGAACTCCAAGAATCATTCCAAGAATAATTATTCCTACCCCTTGAATCATTGCAACAACAGACTCTCCAATAATTTTACCAAGGATTATGGAATATCTTGAAACAGGGGAGACAAATATTTCCTGACTGAAGTAATTTTCTTTATCCTCAATTAGAGAGATTATTCCTGCAGCTGCCGATTGGAAAAGTGTTTGGCCTAGGGAGCCTGTGAAGACAAAAACTAGAAGACTGTACCCTGCCTGTTCAGAAAGGTTAGCATTCATAGCGCCTCCTAGTACAGCAATAAAAATTAATGGAAATATGAATGTGGCTAAGATCCTAGGCCTATCCCGTAGGAACTTCAAAAAATCTCTGTAAGCTATTGTAATAATTGCGTTCAGCTCTTTCATCATTTTTCTTCTTTCCTTTCTACAATCTGTATGTATGCTTCTTCAAGGGTTGGTTTAAGAACTTTAATAACATCAAGCTTGGTCTCAATTCCCTTTATGAGAGAGTGTACATCCATGTTTTTTAAATCTATTTGTATTACATCAGAATTTCTGTATTTAATTCCTTTTGAATCAAGTTCTTGTTCAAGACTTTTCCTGTCACGGGAATTGATCTCTAAAACCTCATCAATTAGCTCTTCTTTTATAGAGCTTGGTGTTCCTTGCACTACTATCTTCCCCTCATTTATCACGCATACGTTGTCAGCGTCTTCTGCCTCATCAAGGTAGTGTGTAGTCAGAAAAACTGTAGTCCCTTCTTTTTCTCTGACTTCTTTAAGGTAGTTCCAAAGGTTCTTTCTACTTAAAGGATCAAGGCCTGAGCTTGGTTCGTCCAAAAATAATATCTTAGGTTTATGAAGCAAAGTTCTTATAATTTCTAGCTTTCTTTTCATCCCACCAGAAAAAGTTTTTAAAGGTCTAAATATTTCTTCTTTTAAATCTAGAACATCGCCAAGCTCTTTTACTCTTTTTTTGTACTCCTCTGGCATAAGTCTAAATAGTGGTCTAAACGGAAATAATCCGTAAAGAATTGCATGCATTCTGAGGTTTTCTTCTGCAGTCAAATTTACATCAAGGCTGGGGTTCTGAAAGATCACACCAATGTTTTTTCTAACACTATTTTGGTCTTTTTCCAGATCAAACCCTGCAATTTTAATTTCACCTGATGTTGGTGCTAAGGTAGTAGTTAATATTGAGATTGTTGTAGTCTTGCCTGCTCCGTTTGGTCCTAGGAAAGCAAAAAACTCACCTTGTTTTACATTAAAACTTATTCCATCTACAGAGTTCTTCTCTGCACCTTTGTATTTCTTGAATAGATTTTTAACTTCAATAATGTTTTCCACAGACATGCATTTTACACTAAATCATGCGAAGAGATTGTTTAGCGTACACACTGATATTCGGCTTGTATTTTTGGTTCAAAGCTATCAATAGTATAAAATCCCCATTCGTAGCTTTCAGGCTTTAAGACCATTTTCATCACGCCGTAATTAGAAGACGCTCTAATTTCACTTGCTTCATAGGGATGGATATCAAATTCGTATAAGTTTCTTCCTCCTGTACCTACAACAAACTGTCTAACCCCTCTGCCAACTTCAATAGTTCCGTCTTCATCTGTTGGTTTAAAAACTTCAAAGTTGTGCTCATGTCCAGAAAGCACTACATCCGCTTTATAGTCGTAGAGTAGCTTCCACATATCCTCCATTAAATCTAGACCACCATGTGTTTTACCTGAGCTCAAATATGGATGATGCCAAAAGGCCATAACGCAATCATTACTTGTTTTTTGGAGCTCTTCTTTTAGCCAGTTATATTGAGCAGACCCATTAAAACACCCTCCCACTGCCCAGCAGTTAGAATTTATTGAAAAAACTTTCCACTTTCCAAGTTCAAAGCTGTAGTAGGTCTTACCTTGTGGGGCTGCTCTTTCTGCAAAATAATCAAGGTATCCTTTTGCACCTGGGGTGACATACTCATGATTACCTGGCGTGGGGTATGTTTTATCAAAAAACTTTCCCCAGGATTTGTCATAAAATCTTAAAAAGTTAAGAAGAGATCCTTGATCGTATTGTTCGTCACCAAGGGCTAAAACTGCATCTGGCCTGATCTTTTCAGTAAGCTCAGCTGTCTCAAAGTGTTTGCAAGTATCCTTAAACTTCAAATAGCTTTCACAAGCAATGTCACCAACTGCAACAATCACGGGGTTTTTCTCCTCTTTTTTGGTCTCATCAACTTTTGTGCTTGGGTTTACCTTTTGATCCGTGGTCTCACCCGAAAGTTTATTTGATACAAGATTCTTTACTTTTGTTCCAGCTGAAAAATAATACAGTACAACAAGAGTGACTATTAAAATTAGGGCAGACAGAAATGTTCTCATTTATTCTATTCTACAGATTTTTCTTGATTGAATCCTCAAAGACTTTTATAAATTCGTTTCTGGTTGTGATAAACTCACCAAGTTTTTTCCCTCCACTTTTTGTAAAATCATTCCCGTTCACAACATCGTTAAGTCCCGCTGTTAAGCTGTAAGAATTTAGATCCGTAGCAAAAGTCCACCAAGGTTTTTTTAGAGAGACCGTTCTGGCCTTGGTGTCTATTACAAGTTGAATCTTTGCATAAGTTCTGTGAAGTCCTACTACAACAACGCTTTTATCAAATGAAATAGTTATAGTTCCATCTTTTGTTCCTTGAGTTTCAACGCCGTGAATAGCCTCCACCTTTTCTCTTAGCTTTGAGTAAACTCGTTCCTGAAGAGCTTCTCCTGTAACCTCACCCTCCTTGTCAGACTCGGTATGGGTAGACTTTTCCAGTTCAGTAAGACCTTCGTTCATGGACATGATTGATTTTTCAGCTACCTCATTAAATGTGCACTCTAGAAGGTCTTTTGAATTTTGGCTCAGTAGTTTTAAGTTATTCAAATCCATTTTTTGAGATGTTGTTTCTGCTTCAACTTGGCTTAAGGCATTTAATAGAGCTCTTCTAAACTCCTCCTGCTTTTCAGTTCTGGTGTCTGGAAGGTTTAAAACTAGCTCCTTAATTTGAGTAACTTTCTCAATTTGGGCAATTCTTTCCATACTCACATCTTTTGTTTTTAGCTCCATTACGGTATCTTTTGTTTCCAGTTTTTCTCCGCCTCCGAATTTATCTGCAAGGTAATCGCAGTGTTGCGAAGGGGTATATTCCTCCTCCCAGTGCTCAACACCATCGTGTGCTGAGGCTACATTTGAGAGAATGGTAATTGCAAGTAATAGAGGCAAAAAAGCAAACTTTTTATTTGTCATAATGAGATTTTACCATTCGGAGCAAAATTACCATATTCTCATACCCATCTATATGTTATATACTCTCCGAATGAACGAAAACAAAAACATACTTCCAATTATAGTAGTGGTAGTTTTAGTCCTTGGACTCGGCTTCTTAATGTATAGGGGTCAATCACCAAAGGCCACCGAACTTACGCCAAATGATGCAGTAACTCAAACAGAAACAACAAAAAAAGAGATGGCTGTTGCTAAACCATATATGCTTAAAGATGGAAATTATACATTTAACCCAGCAGTGAGCGAATTAATGTGGTCTGCAAAGAAAACCTTAATTGCAACATGGGTAGATTCTGGAACCGTAATGCTTAAAGAAGGTTCTGTAATGGTAGATGGAGGAAAGGTTACATCTGGAAAAATTGTAGTTGATATGGCCTCCCTTGCAGCCAAGGTAACTGGAAAAGGAGATGGTCAAGATTCACTTACAAAACATTTAAAGTCTGCTGACTTCTTTGATGTTGAGAAATTTCCAACCTCAGAATTTATGCTTAAGACAGTTGAGTCAGTTGGAGAAGGTAAGTACAAGGCTGATGGGGATCTTACCATCAAAGGCATGACCAAGCCACTTTCAACTCAATTAATGGCTGAAGAAATGGCTGATGGAAGCGTAGTTCTTTCAGGAAAATTAATGATTGATAGAACTCAGTATGATGTTAAGTTTGGATCCACAAAGTTCTTTGAAAGCCTTGGAGATAAAGCAATTGACGACATCTTTGAGGTTGACCTAAAGCTGGTAGGTGCAATGGTTAAATAATCCGGCTAACTCTTAAAATGCCTATGAAATCCCGGGTGAATGCCCGGGGTTTTTAGTATGTAGGGTTGTATGGTTCCCTCTTTTGTTTTTAAAGTCCTAAAGGAGGAGTTATACCGTTAGCTGCTAGCGCTCCAAGTAAATTGAATATTGCAAAAAATATCACTATAAATCCAGACGTCTTAAATAGTAGTTCAGAATATTTCATTTTAGAAAAGCTAAACGAGGCAAAGCTTAATAATAGTAAAGCTGGTAAAGTTCCTAGTGCAAAAACAAGCATGGTTGTTGCTCCCGTAACAGCACTGCCACTTGAAAGTGCTGTGATTTGCATTGCCTGAGTAAATCCACAAGGCAAAAAGAAAGTGGCAATACCTAGAAGTATTGTTCCCTTCTGAAGTAAAAAGTTTGTTAGTTCTGCATGGCCGTTAAACACAATCGGTTTAATTTTGAACATCTCAAGCATGTTTAGTCCAAGCATTCCCATAACAGCAAAAAGGAATAAATTAAGAATCAGGTTTATTTGTGGAGTAATCTCAAACATCTTTCCTATCGTTCCTATAACTCCGCCAAGAACAAAAAAACTTAATAGTCTTGAGATGTGAAAGGTAAGGATCTGGCTTTTGCTTGACTCATTGTTTTTTGCAATTGATGCAGATATTGAAAAAATTAAGCCACCTACTACTGCCATGCAGGAGGATAAAGATGCAATTACACCAACAATAAAGACGAATGGAAGTGTCACAGACTCAGCATTTAAAAAGTTAACTAAACCCGTTTTTTGTAAAAGTAAAAATAAAATTGCAAAGCTGGTTGCAAGTAAGAACGCCATCAGAAGCTCTTTGTAATCCATGTTTTTAGAGCTTATTTCATTGGGATTAAGCTCAATAGTGTAATCCGAATTTTTTAAAAGTGAGTTGAACTTGTTTCTGAGGGAATTTATTAATATAAAATCTTCCGGTTTAATTCCATCTGCTTCAAATTGAATAGAAAGGTCACTTAGGTTTGTTTTGAGGTTTTTAATAGTTTTATCTTTTGATAACGTACTTTTTATAAACACTTCACAGGAGTGGCAATGCATTCCATGTACATACATTTTTATACTATTGTTTTGTAATTCTTTTTCCATTTAGCCCTTATACAAACTTTATTTTGAAATGATACATTCCCATGGAACAGGTGCCATTTATTTCAGAGCCTATTGTTTGAGGTGGAATTGAGATCTGAACTGAGTCTACCGGCTTAAGGTTTTTTGAAAAGTTTAGCTTTGGAATTACAAGCGCAAGACTGCAATCGTAGGTGTTTTTTGTTGAGACTGTAAGAAGAGTTTCCGTTTCAGCTTTTGCTGTAACTTCTTTTGGAAAGTACCCTGCCTTTGCAATAATGGACACTGCTTGTTTTCCGTCCGCAGTTTCTGTTGCGAATGAGCTTTTTGGGCTTGTTCCTGTGTCGGTGTTCGTTGCATCAAGAGCCTTTCTTTCCTGCCAGGTTGATATCCCCACAATAATCGACATTGTAGCTATTACAATTATAGGAAGTAATAAAAGATTATATTTTGAGCTGTTCGAATTTTGCATGCTTGAAAGTTGATTATCTCATATTACTTAGTTCAACATAGCATACTCGGCCCTTAGTGTAGATGTGCACTGAGGGCCGAGGTGTTAACGGAGGCTGAGTTTGAATCTTACTGCTCAGCTAAGGGTTCGGAGGTTCTGAGGCTTTCAGCTCCCATGTGTACCTGGATTATGGGGGCAAAAAGCTGTGTTCCAAACCATCCCCTTCGTACCAATTGGAAATCATAATGGCTTGCTGTACTTGATTTTCCAAGAGCCTTAGCCTCCTCCCAGCCTCTCTCTGTTTTCAGCAGGTAAGTCCTCCCTATGACACAATTATGAGGTCGTACATCTGTATTTTGTCTGCTCATTTTGGTTCCTCCAGCCCCTCTTTTTGTTTGATGAGCTGATTGTACTATAAGCCATGATTGTTGTCGTATAATAATTTTGTGAGAAGAAGGATAACAAAAATTGTAGTATTAGCGGCAATATTTAATAATAAAAATCAGTTACTCATATCTCAAAGACTAGATCCAAACATAGCCGACGCTCATCTCAAATGGGATTAAATTGGCGGAACTAATGAATTTGGCGAATCTCTTGAGGACGCCTTGCACAGGGAGGTTTTAGAGGAAGCTGGTGTGCGGGTTAAGCTACTCAATACATCTCCTGTGCATACAACCAAAGTATGGAAACATAAGAACTATGATCAACACACTTTAGTTTTTTGCTTTCCTTGCAAGTTGGTTAAAGAAGTGAAAGAAGTTAAAGATAAGAAAATTAAACTGCTAGATTGGAAAGATATATTTGAATTGCACACAGTAGATTTTTTACAAACTACAAAAGAGCTTTTGAAAGACTTGGTTATTACTAAGTAGTGGAGAGGATATCCGCAAAGTTGCCCTTTGGTTGGTCTTTGCGCTGGTTTTTTACGCATGTTATGCGATCCTCTCCGGCCAGTTTTATTAGTGGCAGGTTGGGTTGTTTAGGTAGTAGGGAGGCCTGCTGACTAGCCGTTTAGGGCTCTTTCTAACACATCGCGCAGTCCCCACTTCTCAAAGGCTTCACGTCGATGTTCTGGTGAGCAGAAGATCAGGTCGACTGATCTTCCTGGCGCTGACACTCTTGCTGAAACGCCTGCTCGATGAGTCTTTGTGCAATCGGGGCAGTCACATGTTGTCTTATTTGGGTGTGCATCAAGTGCATCAAAGGCTTTTTGAAGCCCGTCCGACACCTGATCTTTGGACAATACAATGTTTCTCACTTTGCTTTCTCCTGACTCTGGCTTTACCTAATTATACTATAGGACTTTATTTATGTCCTGTTGAACCTGATGAGCAATTGCCTATTCGACTGATAAAAGCATTCAACTGTCCCAGGTTCCCACCAACCTTCAAGCCATGGCGTCGCAATCATTCTAGGTTTGTGGAACGGTACAATTCCAGGCGAAAGGGTCATACTTAATGGATGATCTCCAAGGTTGTGTCTGATCTGTAGCAGTCTGTTTCCTCTAAACCACACTCCAAGCTTCTTTAAAGACCTTCTAATTGCAATATCCTGGATGTGGGTTCTGTTGGTTTCCTGCTTCAGATAATCAAAACCTGATCTTACGTTTGTGACCGAATCATCGTATACGTCGCTTGCAACTTCTAGAAGCTCCTCAAGAGTTCCTGGGTGCTTCCTCAGCAAAACATAATATGATTCTTCGTATTCTCTACATGCCTGCGCAAAATCTAGGTATCCTCCTCCATATCGCCAAGCAAGTTTCCAATTACCCTTACCGTATAAATCGTCCCACTCTGAATACTTCCCTTCTTTTTCCAAGGTATCCAGGCCGTCCGTTGTTTTCAGAAATTGGCTTCCACATTTCTCTTTCCTTATGGTTGATGCCTATAATTTATTCGTTAAAAATGCTAAATTCTAGTTAAGCCGACTTTATTTAATTTAAAAGATTATGAACTTACTAACTCCTGAAAATTCATTACCTCCAGAACAACTAGAAATACTTCTACCAGGTCAAGAAAAATCAGATCTTGAAGGCTTTTACGTTGTAACAGATAAGTACGGAGAAACTCGCTCAGAGCTAAAAAGTGGTTTTGAAAAAGGAGTTGAAAAGCATGAAGGAGAATATTTCGTAGAAGCGCCAGATGAAGTAATTCAAATATGTGAAGAGATATCAAAACTAGGGGGTAGAGCACTCCTCGTTGGTGGCTCTGTCAGGGATACTGTTATTAGTAAAGAACACCCTGAAATGCACTTGAAGCCAAAGGATTTTGATTTGGAAATTTATGGACTTTCTCCTGAGTTTGTGCAACGGCTATTAGAGACTAATTTTGACAACCAAAAAATTGATAAGGTAGGCAGGGCATTCGGAATAATTAAAGTTTATATTGATGGTTGGGATGAGCCTCTAGACTTCAGTATTCCAAGAAGAGAGTCAAAAAAAGGAATTGGCCACAAAGGTTTTGAAACCCAGTCGGATTCGACAATGACAATTGATGAAGCTTCAACAAGGCGGGATCTCACAATTAATTCGTTAGCTTATGATCCATTAACACATATTTTGTATGACGCTTATGGAGGAATTCGTGATATCAAAAATAAGGAAATAAATGTTACAGATTCTGAAGCTTTTAAGGAGGATCCACTTAGAGTTTTGAGAGTGGTGCAGTTTGCCTCAAGATTTAACTTCAAAGTCACACAGCAAACTGTAGATATCTGTAAGGCAATGGTATATGAGGGCCAAATGGATGAATTGCCAAGGGAGAGAGAAGAGGAAGAGGTCAAAAAGTTATTTGAAAAAGGTATAAGGCCTTCAGTTGGTCTTGAATTTGCAAAAGAAGTAGGTTTCATTCAAAGATATTGGCCTGAAGTGAATGCTTTGATAGGAGTTCCTCAGGAAAAAGACTGGCACCCAGAAGGTGACGTATGGGTCCATACACTTCAAGTTGTGGATGCAGCAGTTGAAGTGGCGGATAGAGAAATAAGGTTAGGAAAGCTTGATAAGGATGAGAAATTAGTTCTTGTTTTGGGGGCTCTTTGCCATGACTTAGGTAAGCCTTCAACAACTCAGTTTATAGAAGGTGCTTATAGAGCAAGAGGTCATGAGCAGGCTGGAGTCGACCCGTCACGAGAATTTTTAATGAGAATTTTTGGAGATCCAAAGTCTAAATTAACTCCTGAACTTATTCAAAAAATTCTCCCACTTGTTGCAGATCACTTAAAGCCAAAAACTCTTTGGGAAACGGAGGTTAGAGGAGATCGTAAGGGTCGTACTCACGATCAAACTTCGGCAATAAGAAGACTTGCAAGAAGGTTGTCAGAAGGCGACGTTAAATCCTACCCAGACGGAGGAGGTTCAAATATTTACATGCTTAGTTTGATTGCTGAGGCAGATCAAAGAGGTAGGAATGGAGAAAGTAATTCTGTCTTAGCAAGAGAAGCGGTACCAGAACTCGAAGCATGGCAGTCTTGGTTACTTGATAAAGCAAGAGAATTAAAAGTTGATAGAGAAGCACCAACCAAGCTAATCGGAGGTAAAGAGTTGATGCAGGAACTTGAAGTTAAAGCCGGAGGTTCATGGCTTGGTGCTATCCTTGAGGCAGTGTACCTTGATCAGCTTGAAGGGACTGTGACAGATGTGGGAAGTGCTCTTGCAAGTGGCGCAGCCTATTTTGAGACAATTGGTCAAAAAGTAAGATTAGAGGCTGCGGAAACAGGGATTCAGGAGAGGGTAATTTGGGACAGAGTTCGACATATGGAGGATCCTAGGATTTATCTTCAAACAGCAGAAGCTTGATTCAGAATAAATTAGTTAAGTTATCTTTACTAGAATTTCAAATATTTCTGCTCAATAATCAAAATATGGAAAATAAATTACATGGATTTCAAGCATCAATTCTTAGGGAACTTTTATTCAAACCTCATGCAAGATTTAGGGATCTTAAAAAAGTAGACATTGAAAATGACCATTTTTCTTTTCACTTAAATAAGCTTGTTCTAGATGGTTATATTACAAAAGAGGATGGTACTTATGTCCTTTCGCAAAAAGGAAAAGAATTTGCAAACCGAATGGACACAGACTCCCTTGAAGTAGAGAAGCAGGCAAAAGTTGCAGTAGCTTTGCATGCAGTAAGACAAAGAAACGGCAAAACCGAATATTTAATTCATCAAAGATTGAAAGAGCCTTTTTTTGGGTGGTTTGGTTCCCATTCGGGAAAGATAAGATGGGGAGAAACTCCACTTGAAGCTGGGAAAAGAGAGTTTATGGAAGAGACGGGTTTGACAGGGGAGTTTGAATTAAAAGGAATTGTCAATGTTAAACATTTTCATAAAGATGGAAGGTTCTTGGAAGATAAATACTTTTGGGTTTTCAAAATCGAAAATGTGAAAGGGGAGTTGATAGAGGATGTTGAGGGTGGAAAGAATATTTGGATGACGGAAGAGGAGTACAGAGAAAAAGAAAACACGTTTGCTAGTTTTGAGGAGATGGTGGAGGTTTTGGAAAGCAAAGAGTTTGTATATATTGAGCGGAGGTGGAAGGTTGGGAGCTATTGAGTACATTCGTATTTAATTCCCCTTATAACCAACTATAATTAATGTTACTGGCCTTGAATCAATCTCGAATTTTCAACAAAATCTTTTCCCCAAAAAACACATCTCTCTAAATCTTTTAAATTTTGACTGGATATTCCTAGTTGTCTAGACATCATACCTATTAAGTGATTTCTAAACTCATGAGAACCCATTGAGATTTGAAATATTCCAATTTTCTTTTCTTTAAAATATAAGCTATACATAAAATGATCTCTTGGTGCCCTTGTTGCTTCCAGTCTTAATAAATCACTTGGCGAATTTAACTTCTTTTCTATTTTTGGTTTAAGCGTTCTAACATTCATGCTGAAACTATTATATTCGATAAAAATTTTAATTTAGTTTGTAGTTTCTTTGATAGAAGATTTTTCTCGGACTTTAGGTTTTCAAAATATATAATTAAAGATTCTTTACACTTACAAATAGCATCCTTTTCATCAAATCCAACTCCAAATAGGTTCACATCTACAAATTCTGCAAAGTACTCATTAGCTTGTTTGCTTATTATTAAAGATAAAGGCATTTTCAAAATGTAATTTTCTGATTCTAAATCATAGATTTGAACAGAAAAGCTATTATTTGAAAGGTGTGCTATTTCTTGCTTCAAAGCTAGAATAGCAAATATAACTGCCTCATTATCTATTGAAAAATCCATTTTTATTGATTCAATTGACGTACTAGGCGAACTTAATGTCTCGCTTTTTGGATTATACGTTTGATTAAATTGCAAGAAGGTTGGAGTAATTCGATTTTCAGATACTTTACTACTTTTTGTTTTCAAACTTCTAGTTATTAATATGTTCTGGTGGTGTACTGTCTGCACGAAATGTTAATTTGCAAATCACTTTGTTTTCAGCATTGATTTCAGCTGAGTAAATTCCGTTGGAAGGTATAAACAAATTCGAAATAGAGTAAATTAATCCGACAGTAGAGTTACCCTTTACTACCTTTTTTATGATTTTAAGTTCTTGAGGTAGCAACTTTTTTCTACTACCGTGATTTATTTGTAATGAGAACTCAATATCAGACTCTTTCTCAACATCTGATATCTCAATGTTGGACACAAAGTACGCTAATGGATGTGTAGCGGGGTATTTGGGAGCATAAATGTCATCAAATACATTTATTAAACTTATTTTTCCATCCTTAGCGAGCGTTGCGTTTTCACAAAGTAAAAAGTATTTTTGATTGAATCTCATATTATTTTTTAGTCCAATCTTAAATTACTTATTATCATCAACTTTATTGGTCGGGGTGGTGAGACTCGAACTCACGACCCCCAGTACCCCATACTGGTGCGCTAGCCAAACTGCGCCACACCCCGACACAAATAACCCATTCGCATTTTATCATAAAGACTTTTGCATAGCGTAATCCAGAACCTTGCTTATCACGTACCATTTGTTTAATATCGCATTACGCATCTGTAAAAACTCTAGACATCAAGGTCTATTA
>CAZWQF010000008.1:0-1897 GCA_964636285.1 uncultured Candidatus Saccharibacteria bacterium | reverse complement strand
TTTGTTTAATATCGCATTACGCATCTGTAAAAACTCTAGACATCAAGGTCTATTAATATTATAATGCAGATTAGTATATATTTCTGCCCCGAGGAGATTTAAAAATGCCAGCCGATAAAGAAAAAGTATTAGCACTGCAGTCAGCCATGTCCCAAATAGAAAAGAATTTTGGAAAAGGCGCCATCATGAAACTTGGAGAAGGGGCAGCCACAAAAGATATTCAGGTCATCCCAACAGGTTCCATAGCTCTTGACCTCGCGCTTGGTGTAGGAGGTGTTCCAAGAGGAAGGATAATAGAAATTTACGGTCCTGAATCAAGCGGAAAAACAACACTTGTTCAGCACATTATTGCAGAAGCTCAAAAAAATAATGGTACTGCAGCGCTCATTGATGCAGAACACGCTTTTGATCCAGTGTACGCACATAAAACAGGGGTAAATGTAGAAGAGCTTTTAGTTTCTCAGCCTGATACTGGAGAGCAAGCCCTTGAAATTGCAGAAACCCTCATAAGATCAAATGCAGTTGACGTTGTTGCAATAGACTCAGTTGCAGCACTAGTTCCAAGAAGTGAAATTGAAGGCGAAATGGGAGATCAATTTATCGGTCTTCAGGCAAGGCTTATGAGCCAAGCATTAAGAAAAATCACCGGCGCAACATCAAAATCAAACTGTACCGTGATTTTTACAAACCAGATTAGAGAAAAAGTAGGTGTCATGTTTGGAAATCCTGAAACAACCCCTGGAGGTAGAGCATTAAAGTTCTATGCTTCGTTGAGACTTGAGATAAGAAGAGTTGAGTCAATAAAAGAAGGGGACGTTGTAATAGGAAACAGGGTCAAGGTAAAGGTAGTAAAAAATAAGGTAGCACCACCATTTAGAACAGCTGAATTTGATATTGTTTTCTCAGAAGGAATAAGCAGAGCAGGTAACATTGTTGATGTTGGAGTTGAAATGGGAGTTCTTAAAAAAAGCGGCTCTTGGTATGAGTACGATGGTCAAAAGATATCCCAAGGAAGAGAAGCCGCCAAAGAGTTCCTTAAGGCAAATGCCAAAATCTCAACTGAAATTGAAAAGAAGATCAAAGACGCTGTTAAAAAGGGCGGACCAACACCTCTAGAAGTTGGGAATGAGGAAGATAAGGAATAATTAAGTAGGCGTAGGCATAAAGCTGATGAGAATCACAAAGCTCTATCCAAGAAAAAGAATAGGCGGGTTTGATATCTATGTTGATAACAAGCTCGCCTTTACGGTATCAGATGAAGTTGTGGTAAAAGATAAAATTAAGGCAGGGCTTGAGCTCACGGAAGAAGCTTACGGTGTGCTAAAGCAAAAGTCCGCTTTTTTTATTTGGTACAACAAGCTTTTAAACTTTTTATCTTTTAGGCCAAGAAGCGAACATGAAGTTAAAAATAAGCTCAAAGAGATAGCTTTTAAGTCAAAAGACAATTCGGAGGCAATAAAAAAAGAGCTCTCTGATTCGCTCATACAAAAGCTTAAGGAGCAAAAACTTCTAAATGACAGGGATTTTGCAGCCTGGTTTATTGATCAAAGAATGAATTCCAGAAAAAAGAGCGGAGTAAATAAAGTAAAATTTGAGCTCTTTGCCAAAGGAGTGCCCCAGGAGATTATAAGATACTCTCTGCTTGAATTTTCATCAAAGAATGAGGAAAGTACTGAATCAAGAATGGAGGACGCTGTAAAGTCAAAACTCAAGGCTTTAGCCAAAGAAGAAAAGAATGATTTTAAAAGAAAGCTTTCTTCGTTTTTAATAAGGAGAGGATTTGAACCTGGGGCAGTTTTTCCTTTTGTTGACACTTTAGCCAAAACAAAATACAATACTTCCCGATCGGATAATCTTGAATAATTATGAAATTGTCGTTTTTAATTTTGGACTTTTC
>CAZWQF010000007.1:0-63172 GCA_964636285.1 uncultured Candidatus Saccharibacteria bacterium | reverse complement strand
GTAGCCGGGTGTATTGTTACACCTTTAATCCTGGGAGTAGAACTTTTTATAAGTTCAGTAAGCTCACGGCAGGTTACAATTGGCTTTGCTTTTCGGGCCGTAATGATAGCCTTTGCAATTCTTTTTGCAAATCTTTCTTCGCCATATTCAGAGATTATGTGTACAAGCTGAGATTCAGGTAGTGCGTTAACAAGATCTTTAGCAGTAACGCCCATTTGCGGACTCATTCGCATATCAAGAGGTGCCTCTGAATCAAATGAAAAGCCTTTCTCGTCTGATTCAAGTTGCAAAAACGAAGTCCCAACGTCATATATAATTCCGCTTACGCCTTCAAAACCCTCTCTCTTTGCAATTTCGTCAATGTTGCTAAAGTTTCCTTCAACCAGCTTTATTCTGTCTTCAGTAAGCTCTGGCAGCTCTTTTTTAACCCTCTCTTGTGCCCTTATAATTGCATCCGGGTCAAGATCAAGGGCCATGACAATTCCGCCTCTTTTTAGAATCTCAAGTGTATGACCGCCATCACCAAGATTACAGTCAATGTACTTTTTTCCCTGTTCAATTTTTAAATGTTCTATTGCCTCATTTAGCAATACGCTTTTGTGATATGTAATGTTTTCTGTCATTTAACTTCGAGTCTGGACAGTTTCTCGCCAATTTCACCGCTATGTTTACCTATGTAATCTTTTCTCTCGGACCATTTGTCCTGAGACCAAAGTTCAACCCACCTACCCAGCCCTAAAAACACAACTTCCTCTTTTATGCCTGAAAATTCCTTTAAGTTCGCAGGCAGCACGAACCTACCCTGATCATCAAGCTCTACTTCTGAGGCTCCTCCTAAAAGAAACCTTGTTGTATCTCTTACCGCTTCAGAAACAAAAGGGCCTCTGGCTGCGTCTTCAATGAGTCCTTGCCAACCTTTTTCGTCAACTATTACTAAGCAGCCTTCATAACCCTGAGTGACAACAACTTTTTGCCCCCACTCATCTCTGAATTTCTTGGGAAAAGCTAATCTGCTTCCGGATGCTAATTTACTTCTGAATTCACCTACGATCATAAGCTCTTCACCATTTATCACCATTTAAAACCAAAGTGGCAGGAGAGTCAAGACAAACAAAAGGCGAAGAGTGGAAATGGATACTGTACATCGATGAAGCGAACAAACTATGGGGTTGTAGTATAATCGTAAAAAAAGAAAGCGAGTGTCAAAAAATGGATTCCTCATTTCAACGAATCCGAAGGATGGACTTGGCTCAAGCAGCCAACCTAGAAGAAGCCCTTGTTTTGCTGATGGATCGAACTCGTTCCGTTTATATTGTGCTCTACCCCTTTTGGAATGGTAATAATCAGGTAACTAAAGTGATCTGGAGACCTGATTGTATCTACCAAACAACGATTCTGAAATACTTCAGAGACAGGGAAGTGACCTTAACGAATGGCTTCAACTCCCTTATCACATCTGCATCAATGGGACAGATCATGGATGAGCTAGTTTCAACAGGGCCATTCTAAGGAGCAACATGAAAATCCGACCTCTTCAACAAAACGAGATCAAGACCACTTCCTACGGAGAGAGCTTAGATGTGATCAGTCATCTACAAGGTGAAACTTACAGACTTGTTCTGCTACCTGTAAGAGACTCATTTCGTCGGGAAGGAACTGTTTTGCTCTGGCGCTCGGAAGACTCAGAAGTAACCGACCTGGTCAAAAGCAGGATAACCAAAGTAATGCCTAATAGCACTTTGGGAGCTACGCACCCAATGTTTAACACCTCCTCAGTGACTGTTCCAAGTATGACTGTGGATCAGGTTAAGCATCGGTTGATCAATGTTCAATGAAACTTAACCAGTGCTCACTCAAGGAGGCGTTATGACAACCCAACCTTTTACGGATCAGGAGATTGTCACACTGACTGGCCAAAATGAGTCCGATGCTGCGACTAGCTTGGGAGTTAATGGGTGCAAAGTCGTTCTCTTGCCTCTGGGCAATGACCAGCTCGTGATTCTTTGGAAACCAGAGGATTTCAGAAGTGCGCTAACCGTGAGAGATAGGATCACTACCGCAGACGTGCAGAGGAGATCCGAGCCGGGCCTAATACCTATTCACTTTGTTTGTGTTCGTTTGTCTCCCAATGAGGCAAAGCAACAACTGACAGAACTCTGAAACAAGCAGTTTCCAAGCTTCAAACTCTGGGGTAGGACCTCCCACTACCCCAAGTTTTCTTTTAGTTTTGCTTTAAGATCTTCAACTTTCACTCTTTCCTGCTGAGCTGAATCTCTTTCTCTTAAAGTAACTGTTCCATCTTCAATAGTCTGGTAATCAACTGTTACGCAGTAAGGAGTTCCTATTTCGTCTTGAGAGTAATATCTTTTTCCAATATTTCCTCTGGCATCAAACGCAGCACTCATTTCAGCAGACAAAGTCTTAAATACTTCCCTCGCCTTACCCACAATCTCTTCTTTATTTGCAACAAGTGGAAAAACTGCTGCCTTATAAGGAGCTAGCTTAGGATTAAGTTTGAGAATTACCCTTTCGCCTTCCTCACAATATGCATCAGCAAGAATTACAAGGAAGATTCTATTTACTCCAAATGTAGGCTCCACAACGTGAGGAACAATCTTTCTCTTATTATCTTCTGGATCAACAAACCTAAGATCAGCACCTGATTTTTCAATGTGATTTCTCAAATCAAAATCAGTTCTATATGCAAGTCCAAAAAGCTCTTTAGTACCAAATGGAAACTTGTATTCAAGATCTTTTGTGAGTGTTGAGTAGTGGGATCTTTCCTCGTCTGTGTGGGTTCTCCAGCTAAGATTTTCGTGCTTAACACCCATCAACTCAATCCACTTTTGCATTTCTCCTTCCCAGTACTCAAAAACCTCTTTCCAGTCCTGCTTTTCCGAATCAAAAAAGTATTCAAATTCAGCAAGCTTAAATTCAAGCGTTCTGAAGATAAAGTTACCCTTTGTGATTTCGTTTCTGAAAGCGCTTCCAAACTGACCTATCCCAAAAGGAAGTCTTGGTCTCATGCTCTCAACAACATTCTTAAAGTTAACAAACATTCCTTGAGCAATTTCGCCTCTTAAGTAAGCAAGAGACATGGCTTCTTCAACAATTCCAATATGAGTTTCAAACAAAAGATTAAACTTTCTTGGCTTTGTCCAGTTTACTTCTCCGCACGAAGGGCACTTTATTTTATTTGATGTTATGATTTCTTCCAGCTGATCCATTGTTCTTCCTTCTACATGTTCGTTTGGAAGAGCATTCTCAATCAAATGATCTGCTCTGGTCCTAAGCTTACAGTTCTTACAGTCAATGAGAGCATCATTAAATCTTTGAGTATGTCCAGAAGCCTCCCAGACCTTTGGGCTCATCAATATACTTGAATCCATTCCAAACATTTCTGGTCTTTTTGTAATGAAAAAGTCCCACCATTCGTTTGTAATGTTTCTTAATAGCTCAATTCCAAGTGGGCCGTAATCGTAAGTATTTGCTAAACCTCCATAAATCTCTGATCCTGGATATACAAACCCTCTGCGTTTAGAAAGACTTACTAGTTTTTGCATCATGTCCGGTACTTTTTGGTTTTCTTTTTTATTTTCCATTTTTCCTTTCCGCCAATAGGCATCAAAACGAATCTGGCACAAAACAAAAAACTTCCGTGCCCTGATCCAAACTTAATAGCTTTGATCAAGGAACGGAAGTTCTTCCGCGGTTCCATCCTTGTTGCAGTTTAATTTTAAACTGCCAACTCTTTTTGCATTTGCTCCAGGTTGCCAAGCCTTTCAACACATTTGCGTAATGGTATTTAAGCACATGATTAAAACGCCATCAAGTCTTGATTAAATTTTAATCCTGCACTCCTGATTTTTCCAGAAAGTAGATACTCAATATGACCCCTAACTACCTGCTCCGTTTTGCCACTTTCAAAACCAGAATATTCAGATAACACTTTTGCAAATTTATTTGCCTGTATAAACCTCATTAGCTCAACCTGCTTGTGACTTATAAGAAGGCCGTTGTTGTGATCTTCACAAACAAGCCCGCCATTTTCAAAACTAAATCTGACTTGCAACCAAGAGCTTGAATAATGCTTTTCACATTCGGTACACATTGAAACCTCTGGATTGTACCCAAGACTCTCCAAAAGCTTTAATTCAAAATAACAAAGCATCAGGTCGGTATCAGTATTCTCAACGGTTTCAAGACAAACTAAAGCACCTTTAAGAAGCCTGTAAGCCCCTTCGTTTACATCAAGGTCCTCTATAAACTTATCAATTAGTTCAAGGACAATGTATGCACTTTTAATTTTATTAAGATCATTTTTTATTGGCTCAAACGAATGGAGCAGCTGAACTTCCGTTAAAACGGGAATACTATATTTATCGTCAAAAGAAAAGTTTACTTCATTTAATAGGTCAAGGCTTCCTGCTCTTTTGGACTTAATTTTTCTAACACCTTTTGCCAAAACCGAAACCTTACCCCTATCTTTAGTAAGAATTGTGTAGATTCTATCAGCTTCACCAAAGTTTCTAACTCTGACGACTATTCCAACAGATTTACTTTGAGGCATGACTTAGAACGTAAACTTTAGCTCTTTATCAAGCTTAAGTTCAGCGGATTGAGTCTTTCCTTTGATATTTACAGTGTGCTTATCTAAGAATGTTCCTGGCTGCTTCTGTAAATAAATACTGTAAGCTTTGTCAGTGACAAGTGAGTCTGGAATTTGGTACTTAAACTTAATTGTCTTTTTTGTCTCAGGCTCAACTGTTATGTAACCTGCAAAATAGACCTTTCCTCTTTCTTCACCCTTATCGGATTCCGTTGTAGCCTCACTACCATCAACGCTGAGAAGCGTGGACCCAGCAGGGGCATAAACTCTCACCCAATCCCTATAAACCGCTCTGAGAGGCTCCCAGCCAGCAGGAACTGGATTGTAGGAATAAGTTAGAGCAAGTTCATGAACCCACTTTCCGTTTTCCTGAGTTATATTGTGAGTTACATCTTTGGTAATAAATAGATTTGTTTTATCTCCACCAAGATTTGAGCTAACTATGTAAGAGAAGTCACCTTTGTCATAACTGTTTATTCTTCCAGCAAAGTTATACTTCTCAATAAGCTCCTGACCCTTTGGATTATCAAATACATAAACTAAGACATGTTTTTCTCTTGCCAAATTTAGTGCAGTCTCTATAAATTTAGGCCAAAGATTGCTCTCCGACTTATACATGTTTATAAGCATCTCTTCCATAAGGTCGCCTAGCACTCTTTTTCTACCCTGCTGCTCTTTTAGAGTTAGGCTAGCTTGTTTTTCAAGTTCGAGAACAACATTATCTGAGTTGTATGTGTAACCTCCAACAGAGACAGGGCCTGTGACTTCTAGTAGCTTCTTAACTACTTCGGTATCAATTGCAAAAACTCCGTTTAACGGCTTTGCCTCAGCAGGAACTATGGTACCCACTTTCTTGTAGTACCACATCCAATCATCAACTGCCGTAATAAAGTCCGGAGAGAAGTTTGCGTCTCTTGCAAAGGTATGCTCAACCTTCAAGAACTGCTTGTAAGGTGGGAATGGCGGCTTCCAGGGGGAAGTCCAAGCTGTGTCAGTTGTGCTAATAATCTCATCAAGCGAATACATATCTTTTGATGAAAAGTCTGAATTAAGCTTTGCATCTTTAATCTTGAATGTTGCAAAATTTGTCCAAAATCCACCTGTAGCTCTAAGCTCAACATTATTCTGCATTATAATTGCATATCTTTTATCAGCTGAGCCAACACCAAGTAACGATGGGACAATGACAAGAGCTGCTTTAATATCAGGGCCAAATTCTGACGCCTGTGTTAAGTACTGCTGAGCAGCAAGAATGTTAGATCTTATTGGGACACCTCTAAAACTCTCTGGGTATCTTTTTGCATCAACCTTCTCAAGCTCAGTTCCAACCTTGTCCACTTTTTCAATAACAGGATCCATCTTATCAGCAACTTCTGGCATTATTGCAACCCACTGCGCAATAGCGTCTGCAAGGCCGGACGGAGCATTTGGGTCCTCAACTACTACATCTTCCTTTTTCTTAAAGCCTGCTGCCTCCTGGAAAGGCTCAACTACTTGAACAAACTCCTGAATTGCGTCAACCCCCAAAATACCTGCATTTGCAAAGTGCTCTGAATCATCATAGTAAGCTTTTGTAAACGAAAAGCCTTTTGCCCAAGAAAAATTTGAGTCTCTAACTTGTTTAAACTCTTCAATATGTTTTTTAGAAGAATCTAGTGCAGCGTTAATCCCGTCTATATCTTGATT
The DNA here is from genome assembly GCA_964636285.1 of uncultured Candidatus Saccharibacteria bacterium. GTDB lineage: Bacteria > Patescibacteriota > WWE3 > UBA101185 > 2-01-FULL-41-18 > CAZWQF01. The sequence goes on along the minus strand of CAZWQF010000007.1, from coordinate 56,877 downwards.
TTTGAGGGCTTTTTCTAAAGAAGCTTTGTCCTGGTTTAATGTATTGGCATACGCCATTAAAGACACACCAGGCTTAATTACAAAAAAGAACGCAACAACACCTACTATTATCAATGCAACTAATAAAACCCCGCCAAATATCCCGAGCCCCTTAAAAATATTATTAAAACCCTTAGATTTTTTGATGGAGCCAGACAAAGACTCTGACCTTTCTGGTGAAAAAGGTACTCCGCTTTTTGGCTTCCAAAACTTTGATTCTCCCATTATAAAGCTCCTTTCGCTTGAACTACTGCAATTGGGGTCTTGAGAATTATATACAAATCAAGCATAAAAGAGCAATTCTTTACATACCTGAGTTCTATATCCACTCGTTGGTCAAATGTAACATCTGATCGACCTCCTGTCTGCCACAAGCCAGTGATACCAGGCTTAACCGACAGCAACTGATCCACTGCGGCAGAGCTAATTTTCTTTTCTTTAATCTCGTACTTCTCCAGCTCATCTGGCCTAAAGGGCCTTGGACCTACAAAACTCATATCCCCCTTTAGCACATTAATGAACTGTGGAACCTCATCAATACTGTACTTTCTGATGAATTTACCAATCTTTGTAATTCTTGGATCATCCTTAAGTTTATGATTTCCAGTCCTTAGCTTGTTTAAAAGTTTTGGATTGCTAAAGAGAAGATCATCAGCATTTTTTACCATTGATCGGAACTTAAAAAACCTGAAGTGCTCCCTATGCATACCAACCCTCTCCTGGGAATATAGTGGAAATCCTCCGTCCTCAATAAAAATTAGAATCATTACTACAAGGTTTAAAGGTAACAAAATTACCAGAGCCACAAGGGATATTAATATGTCCATAAGTCTTTTAATTAGTGGGTACATAAAGACTATCAATTAAGGCCCTGATTCTATCAATAAATATGGTTTTATCAAACTCCTTTGCTCTTTGAAGACAATCTTGAGGCATAAATGATGCGGGATTGAAGCTTTTGATTGTTGTGGCAAGGCTTTCTGGTGTCTGCTCAGCAAAAAGAAGTCCCGTTTTTCCAGGGACAATAGTCTCCAAGGCGCCACCTTCAGCAAATGCTATCACAGGCTTTCCACAAGCCATGGCTTCAACAGGAACAATGCCAAAGTCCTCACTTTGAGGAAAAAGCACAGCCTGGCAACCTTTTATTAACGATATCTTGTCATTTTCTGAAACCCTACCTAAAAACTTTGTAGATCCGTTCGAAATTGATTTAAGTCTTGAAAGATCTGGACCTTCTCCAGCAACCACTAGATCCACTCCAAGGCCTTCGCATGCTTTGATTGCCACCTCAATTTGCTTCCAGGAAACCAGTCTAGACAGTACCAGGTAGTACGGCCTTTCGCTTTTATGAGCCTCTACAGAACTTGAAGTAAACCCCAATACATCAGCAAAAGGGTGAACAATTACAGAATCCCTGAGGTAAAATCGTTTCACTTTATTTTTGACATTTACCGAATTTGAAAATATGGTATCTAATCTCTGGTACGCAGTAAAATCCCAAAGTCTGATATAACTTAATGATAATGAAGCAAGACTTAAGAGAAGCCTCTTTACCCCTCCAATCTTTTCGTTTTTAAGATAGGTTCCAAAATCCCAGGCAGCTCTATTTGGCGAATGGCAGATTGCAACATGCTTTGTTCCTGGTTTTGTAATTACTCCGTGTGCAAACCTTGATGACGAAGAAACAACCAAGTCATACCCCGATAAATCAAAGCTTTCAAAAGCATTTAAATATAAAAGTGTTGGCGCGTAGTATTTATGCCAAGAAACTGCGTTTGGAAGTTTTTGCATAAAAGAGGTTACTATTTTAATATTTTGCTTTGAAGCAAGATCAAGCCATTCGCTAGATGCAATGGAAGTATAGATTGGTGCTTCAGGCCAGATTTCGTGAAGGGCAAGAAGGAGCCTTTCAGCCCCACCAAACTGTATTAGGTCGTCATGAATTAACGCAACCTTCATATATTTTTGTCAGAATTACCAAGCCTCAAACTTAATTTTGCCGGATAATCTATCGTATATACCTATGGGATATCCTATCATTTTTGCTATATCCCCTACTACTACCAAAAATGAGATCAGAGGAACAGCTTTTATTATTGCGAACTCATCTTGGTGCTCAAAATGTCCAAGGTATCTATAGAAAAACTTACTAAAATATCCAAGCTGAGCTGCAAAGAAAGGAAGTAACCACAAGAATGAAACGCTAAAGGAAAGATACAAAATCAAAAAACCAGTTATGTAGGCGGAATACCTAATTAAATGCCTAATTGCCCAAAGTTTTGCGTGACCGTCGCCCTTTGCATACAAAAAATACTGCTTAAAAAAAGACCTTACACTCTCTCTTGGCTTCCAGAAGGCTATAACGTTTGGCTCAAATTTAAATTTATATCCTGCCTTTTTCAATTTTAAATCAAAAATAAGGTCCTCACATATAGGAAGCCATTCAGGGTAACCTCCAACTTTTTCCCATGCGGTTTTCCTAAAAGCTACCGATCTTGAAGATGGTAAAAATCTATCTTCTTCAATCTCCTCTAGAATTGGGATTGTTGCAGAAGCAAGGCACTGCTCAAAAAAATTGGATACGTCTGGTTTAAAAAAACCACAGACAACATCAATTTTTGGATCTGAAATAAGAGGTTTTGATAAGGCTTCAACAAAATTTAATGAGAGGGCTGTACCCGCGTCACAAGCTACAATGATGTCAGAGCTTGAGGACTTAATGGCAAGATTTCTACCAGCAGACCTGCCCACCCCATTCTCTACAATAATGTTAAGGTTAGGGTGTGAAATGCCCGATTTTAAGGAAGTTACCGTAGCATCTGATGAGCCTGCATCTACAACTACAACCTCATCGGGCAATACAGTTTGCGATTTTAAGCTAAGGACTAATTTATGGATGTTCTTTGCTTCATTAAAAACAGTACTTATTAGCGAAACCATAGGTTAATTATTAGGGCATAAACTACCAAAAAGCAAAAAGGTAATCTATACTTTTCTCAATGATTAAAAATCTATTCATTGTAGGGACTGGAAATATTGTAAATGCTCTTGGAGGATTTGTCTTTGTATTAGCTGCAGCTAAGGTGTTAAGTGTTTCAGAGTATGGAACTTTTGCACTTCTCACATCCATATTTATACTTACAGCAAAACTCACTGAGCTTGGAACTACGTCCTCTTTTGTGTCCTTTAGTGTTAAGCAAAATAGGAGTCCCTTTCTTGGCTTACTTACACTTAAGGTTGGAATGACCATACTCGCATTCTTATTCACTCTTGTAGTACTTTATATCTACGCACAGTTTAACTTAACAAACGTAGTTTTGTTTTTTGTGGGGTTTGTTGGATACGCTTTAAACGACTACTTATTTGCTGTTTTTCAGGAAAAAGAAAAGTTTTTAGGTACAACCCTAGTTAATTCTCTACCTGCTGGGCTTAAGCTTCTGTTTGGAGCTGCTATATGGTTTGAATTTTTTAAAACAACAGGTAGTCAAGTCCTTGGGATCTACCTCTTAGCACTACTTGCAAGTGTCCTAATTTTCCCACTCTTACCAAGTGTAGATTTATCAAAAAACGTTAATTTAAAGACTGATATTGAAAATCTAATAAGGCTTGGTTTTCCCGGAGGGTTTTCCCAAATGTTAAACCTTAGTATACCGGCTATTAACGGGTCGTTACTCTACTTTACTCTTAGCACACACGAGCTTGGAGTATTTACATTCGCGGATAAGATAGCATCAATAATGACACTCGTAGGCCTCTCAATTTTTACGGTACTCTTACCAAAAAAAGCTAAGGATTTTAAACTAACAAACAACTATAGCTTTAATCAACTTATCCCACTAATAGTAATCGTTATATTTTCCGTAACGGTAATTGTTATGACTGCGTCACCTGTTATATCAAATCTTTTTGGACAAAAATATGTTGAATCTATCTTTATTCTAAAAATACTTGCCGTTACGGGAGGGGTCAATGCTGTGTGCTTATTTTTGGATAACTTTTTCTTTGTAACCGAATCAACAAAGAAACTCCTTGGGATTAGCTTTGTCAAAGTTACTACTCTAGCAGTAATAGGCTATTTTGCATGTTTAAGTTATGGGGTAGCAGGACTTGCTTATGTTAACCTGATAGTAGCATCCTTATTTTTATTAGTTACCGTAATAGGAATTAAGCTTATTCGCAGATAAAAGCGGGATCTTTACCAAGTAATTTTGTTTCTTTTTCTTCTAAGAAGCACTTCAATTTTTTATTCATCTCAGGTAGAAACGGCACTCTTGCTATAGCGTCTGGATTCCCTTTGACGGACTCTTGTGAGGCCCATTCGATGTCTTTCTTGAGTATTGATATTTTAGAATCCAAAATCTCTTGGTCTGACTTAACTCTTGCAAGTGTAAAATCTTCCGATTGCCCAAGCATTTCGGTGTTTGGAAACATCACTGACAGTTTCTGATACCTTGAATTCTTTGTGATATATACAACAGACTCTGAAAACTCTGCGTCACTAATAACTCTAACTAAAGGATTGTAATCCACTGCTTCAATTGGCCCGTCTGTATAAAAGAGCGGAAGCGGTTTTTCAATCCTGTCGTAATAAAGTGTCTCACTAACCCCTACTTGAGAATCTTTTAATTTAATTAGTCTTGCAGTTGGACCTGTAAAATCTGAGGCATAAGCCATTTCTCTATAGTAAGAGAGGTATAAAAGCCCTGAGGTAGCAATTATAGATACAACAATAATTCTAAGTGTTCTAGCATAATGAAAATTAAATCTAGATGTAACAAAATAAGTCACCCTAACTATAAAGTCGGAGGCAAGAAGTGCACCTATGGGGTATAAAGGCATGATATACCAAACCAATTTTGATACCGAGGAAGAAAAGTAAGCAAAAATTAGTGCGAACCAAAGCAGTGTTGAGATATAGTTATTGTCATAACCTAAGGAAGCATCGCTACTATAACTCAACTTCAATTTTCTTGAGACTAGCGACACCACATAGAGAAGAATTGATGCTATCAAAGGAATAAACCAAATTCTCATACCAACCTTAAGTACAGTAAAATACCAATAAAATGGCTCCCCTTTTCCTTCGATTGATTCCGTTGCCCTTTTTATCACATGGTATCCAATGTAATTATCAATAAAGCTCTTCCCAAATGTTACGTATTGGTACACGTGCCAAGGCAAAGCTATTAGGAGGAAGGCAAAAAAGTAAGCTGCATAGCCTTTTAGATTTGGTTTTTGTCTGAGAATTAATTCTGAAAGTAAAACACAAGGAACAACTACCAAACCAGAAGCCCCTTTTGTCATTACAGCTAATCCCGAGAACATACCTAACACCACCCAGTAGATAACTTTTGATCTGCTATTTAGAACTGCAAGATAGGATAATAAAGCCCCAATAATAAACAAAGAAAGGGTAACATCAAGCATCCCAACTCTTGAATAGTAGATAAACTGAACTGTTCCTGCCAGCATCATTGCAGCAAGAAAGCCTTTAAGTTTTGAAAAGTATAAACTACCTATAGCGTAAGTTAAGAGTATAGTAGCAAATCCAGCAAGGGCTGAGGTGATCTTCACAGTAAGCTCTGAAATTCCAAAACCTTTCATAAACATGGCGCTAATCCAAAAGTACAAAGGTGGCTTTTCATACCAAGGCTTCTCCGCATCCCACCTTAAAGTAAGAAAATCCCCACTCTTAACTATATTTTTTGAGATTTTTGCATAGATCGCTTCGTCCCAAGGAATAAGTCCGTTATGCCCTAGATTTACAAAAATTAGTAGACCAGAAACTATGCTTATGACAAATACAAAAAGGAGGTGCTTTGACATTGAAAACCTGACAACGTCCTCAACCGAGAAATTTTTTCCAAGTCTGGTCTTGGCATACATGAACGAAAGGAACAAGACTATCCAAAAAAACTCGCCGTTGTAAGAGTAAAAGATTCCAGAAACCAAATAACCTAGCATTGGTGCGGTCAAGCAAAGCATTAGCGCTTTTCCGCGTTTTGTTGTCTCAAGTGAATAGGCATAATACAGCGTGGCAAAAAAAGTGAGGGCTAAGAGTACAAAAGCAAAAGTTCCAAGTGTTCCTGTTTCAGCAAGAAGCTCTCCCCATATACTGTGTGCTGGAACCCTACCAGACAAGGCTGCCGGATCTCTTGAATAATATGTTGGGGCAATTGGCGCGTCTTTAAAATGTTCATAAAAACTTCCATACCCACCACCAATCACCGGGTATCTGCTGAACACTTCAAAGGCGCCTTGTAGCAAGAAGATATGGGATGCGAATGAGTCGCCCCTGTACTGCAAATAACCATTTATTCTCTCTCTAACAAAACTCCCTTCGGTTGAATACAGTTTAAACAGCCCTCCGGATAAAAGCGCTACAGTAATAAAAACAGGTATCAAACTTTTTGCGCCAAACTTCAGTATAAAAAGTGAGCTCAAGACAAAAAACGACATTACACCAAAACCAATCCAGGCACTTCTAGAGTTTGTGAGGAACAATATTCCAATCATGAATAGAGTTGAAAATCCATAAAACCCTTTTGCAACTCGTGTTTTTGCTACCAAAAATAGACCAAAAACTACAGGAATCATTGACGCCAAAAAGCCCGCGTAGTGATTAACATCCCAGAACACAGAGCCTACTCTTGATAATTTTCCTGGTATTCTCCAAATAGCCCCAAAAGCAAAACCCGTGTACTTTTCTATAAAAAATTGAACAAGGGCTATAAACGCTGTTGCAAAAGCTACAAAAGAATAAAACTTTATATTAGAAAAAATAAACTTCTCACCGTACCTGATAGCAAGGTAATTGAGTAAAAAGTATAGAAAAACTACAGTTGTGAAAAATCCAAAAATTAGGATGGAAGCCTGCATATTCCTTGTATTAACAAACGAAATAAGCCTAGATAACCATAAAAACAAAAGCGCAATCAGAAAAGGATCTCTAAAGTAGCTTTTAACATCCTGCATATTCCTTTTTTTAATGAGCCAACTAACAAATTTGACAACACTCACTGAAAGAATTGCAAGCATGACCACTCTAATTGGCAAAAGATCCCACCTAACAAGGCTAAAAACCTCCTTATGTAACAGGGGCGAAACAAGAAGTAAAAAAATAAAAGCAGATCTTAAGTCCTCATAAGCTAAAAACGCGCATAGCGCAAATATTGATATTACAAGAAAAATCTCTGAAATCATTTTACGAGCTCATTATAAACTTTAAGCGTCTCCTTTGCCACATTAGCCCAGGTATACTTATTTCTAAATTCGTTTGAAATTTCAGGTCTTTCTTTTTTATAAGCTCTAAAAATAGCTTCAGAAATAGATTCTATGCTCGAAGGGTTGCAATACTCTGGAATGTCACCTAGATATTCCCTAACTACCTCCCCTGTGTCTCCATTTCTTGCTACTACATTCGTTCCAGAAAGGGCTGCTTCAATTAGTGTTAGTCCGGTAGTTTCAAAGTAGCTCCCACTTACACAAACCTTTGCCCCATTATAGACTGAAGGCATATCTTCATAATTAACTTTTGGGACATACTCAACAAAGTTATTTTCTTTTAGGAGCCTATTAAATCTCATGTAGTACTCAAAATTATTTGAATTCAACGAACCCACAATGACAAGCTTCAGATTTAGTCCTTTTGTTTTGTTCAAAAGTTTTACTGCCTCAATGATTTTTAATTGGTTCTTTCTTGGCTCAATCCTACCTACAGTCAAAATATAGTCGCTAAAATCAAAATATTTTTTCTTGATAGGATTTAAAAAATCGTCTGACACTCCAAGCTGAATCTTTACGCAAGAAATATCAACTCCAAAATCTCTCTTTAAAAACTGAAATTCTTTGTCTGTTTGTGTAAGAATTGCGTCACTCATTTTAAGAACTTTTTTCTGCTGATTCCTAAAACCATCTTTTATTGAAAGGAGTGTTGGATACAGCTTTCTCAAATCAAAAAATGATCTGTATACATTCTTCAGTACGTCTAAAAACTCCTGAGATGTGATAAAAATATTTGAGACTCTTCTAAATGTGTAGCGTTCCTCTTTTTCATACTGCTTTACCTCTTTTTCTGAATGGTGAATAGGCGATAAAACTACTTTCTTCCCAGCCTTTTTAGCATTGAGTACATGAAGATACGATTCGCATACCCAATCCAGCTGAAAAACATGCACCAAATCATACGAATCGACTTGGGCACCTATATTGCAATCTAAGTCTACTTCAACGCCAAGTTTTCTAAGTTCCTCGGCTGTTTTTATTACCTGAACGGTATCCCCGCCTTTTTTTTGGAGAAGGTCTACTCTACTTTGAAACAGAACTCTCATACAGTTTTGTATATAAATTATTATACTTTGACCAAAACACTTCCAGGGAATAATTGTTTCTGACAAAATTTTTAGCATCCATAACCACCTGATCTTTTCTTGCCAACATCCCCTCAAGTGAATCAGCAAGAGACATAGAATCTCCTACCTTAAAATAGTTTATATTTTCCATACAAACCTCTTTAAGTACCGGCAAATTTGAAGCTAGTACTGGAACTCCAAAAGCCATTGATTCAACTGGGACATATCCAAACCCTTCAGCCAAACTAGGAAAGACGAGAACATCAAAGGTGGAAAGATATTTAACTTTTTCATCATCATTAAACACTCCTGTGATTCTCACCTGCTCAAAGATTCCTAGTTTTTTTGAAAGCTCGGTAAGCTCTTCATGAAGAACTCCCCCACCTGCAAGTATGCAATACACATACTTCCCTCTGTTTTTAAGCTCTGCAACAGCTTCAAGCAAAACACTGTGACCCTTTTCGGCGGAGAGTCTTGATATGTTCCCAACTACATTTGAATCTTTGGGGATGGATAGATTTTCTAATACTTCAAATCTGTATTCATTCCTATCTTCTTGTGAAATCTGGAGGCCTTCATAATCTATTCCATTAGAAAGAACTAGCAATTTTGAGCTTAAAATGCCCTCATGCTCTTTTTCCAATTTAACAATCGAGTTAAGTGCAACTTCTTTTGTAGCAAATAGGTTTACTAGAATTGAATTGGCAACAATATTTATTATTCTTTTATAAAGAGGTATTTTCCACCTTGAAATTGGTGTATGAGTGTGAGTAATTCTAATTTTTAAACCGCAAAAAAACGCTGTAATAAGCGAATGAGAAACTGCTTTAAGTTCATGAGCATGAATCACGTCAGGTTTAATAGCTTTAATTTTCTGAGATAAAGCCCGTATATAGGAAAAATCAACTTCAGACTTAACCTTAAGATTAATAACATTAGCACCAAGATTTATAAACCAGTCAGAAAGCTCACTCCTTGGACAAACTACAGTTACCTTATGGCTTAAGGCTGTCATACCGCTCACTAAGTCCCCAACATGCTTCTCCATTCCACCTGGTTTGTCTGAATTTAAGACATACAAAATGTGCATCTACCTTATTATATCAACTTATTGCTTACTTTTTCTTTGAGGCAAGAAAGTCTGAAATTAGTGAAAGTTGGGTTTTTACCTTACCATCCCATGAGTTATTTTTTGCCACAGCTTGTCTTTGAGCAAACTTTTGTTCATTATCTTCCTCCAAGGCCTCCTTAATCATCTCCACGAATTCTTTATCTGATTTTGCTATGTAACATACGTCCGAAAATGGGGTATACGCTGGCATATTGGTCACAATCACAGGAAGCCCAGCGGATAGCGCATCGTGAAATTTCACAGGAAAACAGCCACCAACAGTGTAGTCATTTAAGTTATATGGAATAATAAATGCATCTGAACCTGCAAAATAATAAGGCATGCTTTCATATGGCCTAGTTCCCAAAAAAGTCACATTGCTTAGCTTTTTAAGCCCAGATAGATCAAGGTCTGGATCAGAAACCTTCTCTGGTCCTAATAAAACAAATGAATATTCTGGGTACGCTTTTGCTGCCAACTCAACTAGGGGAAGGTTCATTTTGTAAGTATCTATTGCACCTGCATAACAGATTCTTGGTCTTGGGAGAATTTCTATATCTGATGGAATACTTTTTTTGTACTCTTTGACATCTTTGTACCTTTGATAATCTCCAGAATTGGGAACAAAGTGCACATCTTTCTTTAAGCTTTTTTCTGAAAGTATTTTAGTGAATTTTAGAACAAGACCAGGAGCACTTGCAAAAATTAGATCAGAAATTTCAGTGAGCCAAGATTCCCTATTAATTACCCAATCCTTACCCGAAAGACCCCCTTGGTTTAGTTTAATTTTAAGTGCCTCATCAAAAGATTGAATAATTAAAACAAGCCCAGTGTTTGTTTTGGCTTTTTTAGAATACTCAGGAAATGCTGTGTATTCATCAACAACATCATAAAGTTTTAGATCAAATTTTACGCTACTAACTAAATTTTCAAGACCAGGAAAATCAAAGTGATATATCCACAAAATTGTTGGTGCAGGTCCAAATTCCAGTAGTTTATTTTTTAAGTTCTTAATTTGAAAAAACGAATTGATTTTTGAAAAAACTCCAAAATTAAATAGGTTTATAGGAGTGTATAGAAAAACCTCACTTTCAAGCTTTTTGATAGGCCTGAATAAAATGCTAAAAAAATCTTTTGGGGACTTAATTACAGACTTGAAGACTTTAAACCTAGTTGGAGGATCAACAAAAATAACATTGTGACCAAGTGCAGCAAGTCTTGTAGCCACATGCCATTTATTTGTTTTTAACGGTTGGTCGTAAAACTGATTTGAAAGAATGACAATGTTGTATTTTTGTTCCATAAACTACAAACTAAATTATAGTTTATAGCTCAGTTTTTCACAACTTAAATCAGTTCAATGGATAAACACTAAATAAACGGTTTTATCAATCCAGCTTTAACTAAGGATCTTTTGATGTTGAACACTATTTCAGAGTTTTCAAGTGACCAAAGCCATGACTGATTCTTGTACCCCCTGTCATAGGCTGCGTGCCAAATGCCATCAAAGAAGGCTATCCCCATAAGCTGAACGCAAACCGACCACGCAAGAAGAAATAGAAAAATCCTTTTGGTCCTATCAAACAATGCAGAATTTAGATAAGGAATAAGCAATATAGAAAAATATGGAATAACGTCTGCTGCCATTCTATATCCAAATGACCAACCACCATACCAATGCTTCCACATACTTAAAATAATAAGATGCACAACAATTACAATAAACGAAAAAAAGAACACCCTTTCGTTTGAATCTGATTTATATTTTTTACTTTTAACAACGAGCCAGAACCCTATTAGAGAAAATAATAGTGCTGGAGAATAAGTAAAAATCCCTTTACTGGGAGAAAATAACATTCCCGGAAGGCCTAGGTAAATAGGAGTTCTCCAGCTATCAAATGCTTGTGAATAATACCCTTGGTTTGATACATCCACAAAGTAAATACTGTTATAAGCATAAAAAAACAACGCGCAAATTAAAATTCCTAAAATGTACGATAAGACTTTTTTGTAGTCCTTTTGCAAAAGTGTGTATATGCCCCAAATCGCAATTGAAACCCCTGCTGTAGGCCTGCAAAGCGCAGCCGCCCCAAACAAAATCCCTATCCAAAAAAAGTGAGGAGGCTCCTTCTTTTCTTTTAATAAAAGTAAAATCCCAAGAGAAGTGAACAATTCAACAAACCCATGTTGCCAGAGTGCCTGAGAAATGCTGGCAAAATTAATTGTTCCAAATAAAAAAACTGACCATAATAGAAGGGCCTTTTTTCTACTTAATATCTTGCCTCCTGCTTTGAACAATATGTACCCAGCAAGGCTTACTGCAAGCCCTGAGGCAATCTTTCCAAGCAGTGCCAAATTAAACCAAGTTATGCTTATTCCAAACAATACTGGAAAAAGAAAGATTGGTAGTACAAGTAGTGCGGGTAAAAGAGTAAATGCAGAAATATAATGACTCCCTATCCTCTTTAAGTAGAAAGGGGTTAGCCCTATAACCTGCTTTTTGTCATCAGGGTGCGGATATCTTAATATCATCATTTTGTAATATGAATCCAGGTATGGGCTACCCTCTTTAATTATTGTGACAGGGGTAAAAAGAGCGGGTACTGAATCTTCAGTTTGAATTAAAAGTTTGTTTACACCGATTGCATATACAAAATACCAAGAGCCAAGATAAATAAGTATGGGTATTATTATGAGTAAAAATTTTCTCATTGAGCAAATTATACAGAACTAATCTGTCTTTAGCTTTAACAAATAGGCGTCTTCAAATTCTTTCATGACTTTGAAGTTAGAATTTTGCATTATTACCTGTGTGCCTTCACTTCCATCTTTAAATAGAAGAAGGTACTGAACATTTTTTGTTTGCAAATTTGAAAAGCCTTTATCAGTAGGGATGCTTTTTGTTAATGCCTCGGAGGTAATATCGCTAAACACGTAACCTTTGATATTTAGGAAATATTTATTATGTACAGGTAAATAGAGGAATGGCTCTTCAACCCTGCTATATGGATACACAGCAAATACCGAACCTGAAGGCAACGCTGAATTTATGTATTCATAAACTAAAGGCCTCTTGTCAAAATATGATATCGAGACTGGTATAAAAGTTTCACCCAGGGTAATCAGTAGAAATAAAACAGGCAGGATCAATTTGTAAGTTCCTTTTACTTTCTCGCCAATACCTGCTTTATGTAATAGGTACGCGAGCAAAAGGAGATGACAAAGCAGCAAAACAACTGAGACCCGTGCAGTTACCCTGATCATTGGGAACAGCCTATAAACAAGATACCCTGGTGTGTAAAGTTTTGCGGACAATAAAGAGACATAGGGAGGCATTGAGATTAATAATAAGAGCAAACACCCTGAGAAAATACCAACTTTAATATTCGAATCAAGAAGAGTTAATATTCTGTTCTTTTTTAAGTGAATTGCAAGCATAAAAATTATGCAAATATTAAGTAATGTCCCAAAATACAACCCAGAATGCTCTCCGGCAAAGTAGTCATCCAGCAAATAATGGCGGGTCTCAGAAAGTGACGTCACCGCGCTCTCTGTGATGGCGCCTAAAAATGGATTATTTTTTGGAGGGAGTATAAAATACCACGGCCTGACGCTAAAAAAGAAGTAGTCCTCGATAGGGCGCTTAAGCACCAAGTGTCTACTTTCTTCAATGGATTTACCACCTAAATTTGAACTTAAATAGTTTGCGGAAATGTAAGGGTATAAAAACGCTACGAGCAAAACGGTAGCTACTCCAAACTGAGTAATCATTAAGGTCACCTGCTTTTTTCTATCCTGCTTGATAAAAAGCCCACCCAGATGAAAACCTACCATAAAAAGAAAGAGAATAAACCCGTAATAGTTTGAGAACAGACTACTTATGACAAGGGCTAAACCCACTTTGTAGTTCTGACTACTCCCTCTAGTTGCATCTATTAGAGTTCCTATGAAGAAAGGGATTACCCAAATCTGAGCAAGATCGGGGTGAATTGCTATATGAAGCCACATGTAGCTTGAGAAGCAAAAAATCAAAGTTAAAACTAAAGAAAACTTATAGCCTTTAAAAAGCCTATGTGTGAAATAAAATGTAAGTAAAAGAGTGATACCAATTAGCGCTACCTGAGTATAGTGACCAAAAATTTTGACTAGAATTGAATAGTACAGCCACATTAAAGGTTCACTTGATGTAAGGGGGTTTAAATAAGGTAAAAACGAATCCCTATACGGCTGAAATCTTAATATGTATTCTAAATTTTTTGACCCTGCTATCAGAGACCATATATACGAACCAAGCTGATCATCTAACCCGCCGAATAATAACATGCACTCATTATATGATACCTACAGAATGTCACCTAGAAATTAAATAGTAAAAGTTGTGTAGAAAAGTAAAACTAAGGCCACTAAACCTACTTTATGTGAAGCGGGTTCAAACCCAACAAATAGTAAAAAGGCTGAAAGGACAAGTAGCAAAAGTAGAAAGACCACACGTCTTCTTGAACTAGTTCCTACCTTAACATAAAAATATAGCGCTGCTGGCAACATCAATAGGTACCCATATCCAAAAAAAATAACACCTACAAACGCACATAAAGCTAACAAAACCTGAAATCTAGTTATCTTCATATCCCTATTTACCCCCTCTATAGCTAATAACAAAAATCAATAGATATACCAGCGATACCATACCAAAAATAATATTAAATAAAAGTAGCTTCTGACCCATAAAAATAATTTCCATCTCCTCTGGACAAACAAGATCACATGAAAATGTCCAACTATTAGCATAACCATTCGCAACAGTATGAGTTAAGTTTTCAAGTGCATTCTCTTTACCATACCTATCAAGCATTAATAGACTTATAACATGCTTGTCTAGCTTAACCGTTTCGACTATACGTTTAATTAGAGTGGCTACCCTTCTCTGAGTTTCTGGGAACATACCTTTTTTATTTTTTGGAGCATAAATCTCCCAACCTGAGTCAAAGCTTTGATTTAGTACTATCGATTTGCCAGAGGGGTCAAAACCCTTCACTTTATATAAGACAGGAGAAACTTTTGAAACTTCAAATGAGGGGTCAATATTGTTTATTACAGCTACATTAGAAACATTATGCAATAGACTAAGACTCGGATTTTCAACTTTAACTACACTTAACTTGTCCACTGACGCAATGTACTTTATTGGATCTTCTACAAATGAATATGTAACAACCATAGCTCCAACAGTGTCACCGCTGGATCGTATCTTTTTACTAAAGTGAAAAGTGCAATCACTGTCCTGAGTACAGCCGTAATCCTTTCTTGTCACAAAGTCGTTGAAGAGTTTTTGATTAAAAAGTACCCTGCTATCTTCTCCATTTGCATCTTTTATTATCTCAACAAGAGCAATACCTATACCTCCAGAATTCATGGTGTAATCCATATCAATTTGGTATTCTTCCAAAGGAAGCCAACTTTTCAAGATTTTAAAACGGTGCCCCCATTCAGAATACTCAGATTTATTTTCTTTACTTCGACTCTTCTTTTCATCTTGATCATTTTTTGTTAGTAGTGGTCTAGATATGTAACTTGGATTTCCATCTTTTAGCTCTAAGGATTCAATTTTATATTCATTCCAAATATCTGCCTGATTAACGTAATCTTTATTTTTGGGGGTTTTAAGTACAAAAAATACCTTACCTTCAGATAGATCCAAACTTACGCCTTCTGAAAGTTTGGAATAATCCAATTTTACAAACTGCTCTATATTATTTTCTCCTACTACTTTAAGCTCAAAATTTCCATCTTCGTACTCACCTCTAGGTGATAATTTTACTTTGTATTTACCTGAGACAGGAACTTCCGCAAAATAGCAAAAATCTGGGCAGGATTGACTTTCAATCCAAGAAAGTAATCTGTCAGTCTTTGGATGAGAGAGGCCGGGATGCACCTTTTCAATGTTCTCTATCATTCGCTTAAACATAAGGTAAGCTTTTGAGAAGGAGTTATAATAATTCACGTCGTCTTCTCCTGGCTGGTTACTCATCAGAACACTAAGAACTTTTTGTGCCTTGTCTTCCATTTCAGAGATTAAAAACAGGATTTGAGATGCTGATAGTTCATATTTTGATATCTCAGCTGATCTTTTTGCTGAATTCCATAGAAGATAGTCAATACTTTCGAGACCTTTTGAGTGAAGTTTTTCATTAAGCTTTTCATAAATTAAAACTGCTTTAAATTTGAGCGAGTTAGGATCAGTATTAACTACTGGCCAGACCCATGATTTTTTCCACCTTAGTTTTGTTACTGACAAATACGGATTTATCCTTGAGGCCTTAAGAACTATTTGCTCTGAGGAGCCCTCGCCTTCAGGCATTTCTTCGATTGGAAGAATTAGTGATTGATTATTTGAATTTTCTAAAGCTGCAGAAAGGTTGTTGGAATAAACAGTAGAATTAAAGGATTCAACATCGGGGGAAATATTTGAAACCTCGTAGACAGAAACTAACTTCCTATCTTCAAGCAGCTTTAGATCCGAGAGAGTTAGTTCAATTGACCTACTCCCTCCTTTTATATTTTCGGTATTATAAAAAGTATCTATTGAAATCCCAGACTTTTCATCCTTAAGTAGTACTACATTTGATACCTGAGTAAGTTTAAGCAGTCTTTCAAGAAGGGCTTTATTTTTTCCTAGAATTGCAGAGTTAATTTGTGATGAAACGTCACCTGAATAATAATTCCCACTAAACTGAGATAAACCAAGTTGAGATTCAAGCTTATCTCTATCCAGCCAAACAAGCTTAATAGAGGTCTTCTCATGGGAAGAAGGTAGCCATAAGTTTCTACCTGGTTGGTTTGAAACAATAGAGGATATAGAAGTGTATAAACCTGGAATTGTATAGTATTTTCTTGCAACATCAAGCCCCCAACTACCTGTAAATAATGGCCACACATAGGCAATCATGGAGGTTACAATGATGAACCTAAGTATTGTATCCACTTTTTTTCTTCCTTCTCGACTTAAGTACTGCAGTGTCTTATATAAAAGTATACATAGAAGCATCATTAACAAGTATGTGAGCTTAGCTGGATTTCTAAATGTAAAAAGAGCTGGAAATAGTTTGAATATAAAGTCAGTTTGTTCAAGATGTGTGAAGGCAATAAAAAGAGATATTGCAATATATGAAGGAAAAGCAGTTAAATCAAACAAACTTTTTTCTGAAATCTTTTTTGTTAATGAGAAATAAAAAACAATGAATACAGAAATGAGAAAAGGAATGGTCCAAAAAGTTAATTCAGTATAACCGAGTGAACTAAAATTGTTACCTATTCGAATTATATTTATTACGTTACTCCAAAAATAAGTGTAATGAACATCGCCTAAAAAACTCTGGATATTGCTTGTGAACGGCGTTGAAACCCCACCATTCTGAGTTGCAATAATATTAAATGTTGCAAGGAAAAATATTGGGTTAAGTAAAAAGCTCAAAAGACCTGATAAAAGTAGTTTTGCCCAGTTAAACAATGGAAAATTCCTAAACTTTATAACTGAGTATATAAACGGCAGAATCATTGAGACGCAAAATGCAATTATCAAATGAGGGTTTAGAGAAAATATAAAGCCAAAAAGCATTGCAAGGAGAAGAATTGTGCTTATTTTTCCATTTTCTAGAAGTCTGAATGCTAACAGGTACAGCAATGGGAAGACAGCATACCCAATCAAGGTTGTATAAACAGTGCCACCAATAAACTCTAGGAAAAACATTGGACCAAATGCATAAAAAACGCTTACAAAAAATGAGTTAATTGAGGCCTTTTCTTTGTATTTAACTAGTAGTAAAAGGTACATTGATACAAATGAGAGGATGGGTATGGAAAAGATAAAAAGCCTTTGCGCTAAGATTGGGTTTTTGAGCAAGTAAAGTAAAGATCCCTGGATCAGAGGTAAAATGTAGCCTGGGTGCCTTGAAATTCCAAGGGAAACTTCATGCCAGAGGTAGAAATAGTCATTAAACGCCTGTGAATATGTTTCTGGAAAGGGGGCTAGGTCTCCGTATGCTAGTTGCCCATCCAAAAATAAAAGCTTATATCCTGAAGCAATAACTATAAGTGTAAAGACTGCCAAATGTAGTATGAAAGTTCTGTTAATAATCTTCATTTGTTGTAATGTAAAATCAGTCACTACATTATCAACTTAAGGAACTATAAGTCAATAATTGGATTGACTACTATATCTCCTTTTGTGGTATAAAGAACAGTGTGAAGGAAGCATTATTTGGAGTTTTTAAATTTTTTTGCGAAAAACTATATGGAAAAGGTCTCTGGAGATTTCCATTTCTTAGAAATACTTATTTTTTCCTCTTCAAAAAATTAGGTCCTCAAGGAAAAATTACTGTTGAATACAAGGGAATAAAGTTATTCGCGCACTCAAACGATATAGGTGTAACTCAGGGGTTTTTGGTAAGAGGAGGCTACGAGAATTTAGAAGCCGAACTTTTTGAAAAAGCACTAAAGAAGGGCATGACTGTGCTTGACCTTGGTGCCAATATAGGTCTTTATTCGCTTATTGCTGCAAGTAAAATAGGAAAAACAGGTAGGGTATATGCATTTGAACCGGAGCCAGGAAACTATTCTCTTTTAAATGAAAACATAAAATATAATAATTATGAAAATATAATTTTGCCTTTTAATAACGCAGTCTCGAATAAAGACGGTGAAACGCTCAAGCTTTTTCTTGATAAAGATAACCTATCGTGCCCATCTTTTTCGGTTGAAAATATCCCAGATTACAGCAGAACCAAATCTGTAAATGTAAAAACGGTAACTCTTGATAAGTTTCTTAAAAGTACAATCCTAAAAGATGGAAGAAAATCAGTAGATATAATTAAGATAGATGTACAAGGTGCTGAGGATCTTACGTTTTCAGGTGCACAAAACCTTCTCAAAAATGCAAAAGAACTTACAATTTTTATGGAGTACTGGCCTTTTGGAATTAGAAATCTCAAAGGAAATCCAGAAAAAATGCTCGAGATGTTTGATAAACTAGGCTTTAAATTTTATATTGTTGATGAATTTGAGAAGAAACTTACAAAAAACACTCTAAAGGAGGTTCTTAAAAAAGCTGAGGACAAGTGGAACATAAACATTGTCATGAAGAAATAATACTTGTAAGTAGCTGTACATCAAACTCCCAACCTAAAGTTTTACTAAATTCAACAGCCTCCTCTACTATCCTTTTTCTTTCCTGGGGGTTTTGCAAAAGAGATATAGTTGCATCCGAGAATTTATCTCTATCAAAAGAAGGAACAGACTTTACACCATGAGTGAAATTCTCCTTAACTACAGGAATGTCGTAACAGACAACAGGCAGATCGGAGGCAATGCCCTCGGCAATTACAACTCCCCAACTTTCAAAACTACTGGGGAATAGCAGAACATTGCTTGACCTCATAACTTTATATTTATCAATGCCATCAAGGAATCCTAAAATTTTGTAATTTTTTTCAGGAACCCCAGCTTGATCAAACAACTTTTTTATGTCAATCTCTCCCCAACCTATCACTGCAAGCTTTGCATTCGTTTGAAAATCAGAAACTTTCTTCCACACGTAAACTAGGTCTTCTATGCCCTTTTGATAATGAAACCTACCAACAAATACAGCGTCATATTGAGTTGTTTTATTTGAAACTGCTTTAATTTCCTCTATGTCAACGCCTCCAGAAAACTTTTGGATTTTTTCCTTATTAATTCCTAGCCCTGTTAAAAACAAAATGTCATCGATAGATAAAACAAGAATTGTATGAGCCAAATATTTTGCAAATAATAATGAGATTCTTTGAGAAAGGAAAAAAAGGAAAGTATTAATGTTTAGAGGCACCTCTTTTTTGAAAGGATTTCTAGCCTTTAGAAACATGCTCATAATCCATTTTGTACTTCTGTTTCTAAGCTTATATACAATGGCTGGTAAGGTATCCGGTAAAAAGTCCGAAGCAGACCAGATGGATGCTACTCCACTAGGCACACTTTTAAAAATAAAATAAGGGGATGTAACAATTCTAGATATGTAAGAAAGAAGTAAACCTAATCTTTTGAATTCAAACTTCCCTAGATGAATAAAATGGCTATCTGTAAGCTCATGCAACGCCATCTCTTCACCTTCGCTACACCCTGCAAATGCCACATTAAATCTCTTGTTCAGCCCTTTAACAGTTTTAAGAACTATCTTGTCACCACCGCCCATGCTCTTTCCGCTTACTTGTGCATTGAAAATAACTAGTAAATCCAGATTTCCCTTTGAATTCATGAAGAAATTATACACTCAAAGTACTTATTTATTTATCAAGTGGCGTAACCATGTTTTAAACTCAGCTCTATTTTCATTAACATGAAGCCCATAGAGCACATTAGATTTAAGAAGTTCTGTTTTATTTCCTAGGTCAAGGTAAACAGAGCGCTTTGATTCAACCCCAATTATTTTGATGCCATTTTTCAATGCCAGCTTTAGGACATCGTTCAAATAGAATTCCGCACCCTTTCCTTTCATTTCTAAGGCCGGCTCTAAATATTGCATAAAATCAGATGTTAATAGGCACGAAGACACTGTGGCAAGTTCATATCCGGACCCTATGCCTGGCTTTTCAACAATATTTTCCACCTCTATGTATCCTGAATTTAATTCTTTTCCTTTTATAAACCCGTACTTTTTGAGATCTGAAGTGTCTGTAATTTTGATGACAGTTAAACAGGAGCACCCAAATTTGTTGTATGCTTTTATTAATTCGTTGAATTCGCCTTTTCCACCAATAATGAGATCATCACTAGTTTTATAGATAAAAGGAGTGTTTTTTAAGTATTTTTTAGAACTTATTAAAGGGGTAGCACTTCCATATGGACCTTTTTGTATTATAAATCTTAAATTCATCAACCTTGGGATTTTTTTTAGCATTTTAATTTCAAAGGTTTTTTTGTTTTGCCTTAGAAATTCTATTAAACTAGTTGTATTTTTTGTTAAATAGTTTTTCAATATAGGGTTATTCTTCTTTGTAACAACAATTGTGTCTTTTATACCAGCCTGAGATAAGGCTTCCAGTATATGTTGGATTATAGGTGTTGTACCAAGTGGAAGTAACTCCTTTGGTATAAGTTTTGTGAATGGAAGCATCCTAGTTCCATATCCACCTGCTGGTATTAAAGCAGTAGCTATACGACTTATAGTTCTGTTTTTTCTCACAGCATCATGATACAATCTAGTCCCAAAACACACAATCTAAGAGGAAAAAGAATGGCATTCAAATACCCAAATATCGGGAACTACCAAGTTCCGATGGTTCCAATAATTTGGATAGGAGGGAGAAGCTACAGCACATACCAAATCCCAGGGCACGTTGAAATCCCAGAAGAACTCAACGTATTGGGACAGGCAGTGGTTAAGGAAAAGTTGGCTGCTGGAGCCAGAGTCGCAAACAACCCAACAGTCTCCTTGACTCAAATTGACATCAAGAATCTAAGGTTTGGTTTTCAATCTTCAGATTACTTTGGTTTTCTGGCAACCCATGGATCACTTGAGCGAGAACTGTCACCAGGTGTAGCTGTCAGAGGTGAATACCCCGGCTTAGCAAACCTTAGCACCGAGAAGGGATTCAACAGATCACCATATTCCATGATGGTCGGCGTATCCACCATGGTACTAACTACTGACGGATTCTGTCTGTTTGTACACAGGTCACACAGGACCGCGGTAGTACCAGGCATGAGGCATGTTGGGCTTGCGGAAGGCATGCTTCCTACAGATGTCAACAACAGGGGTTCTCACGATCCCGTGGAAACCGTGCTTCGAGGAGTCCAAGAGGAGCTTGCGTCTGAAAAACCCGGACTCAAAAAGATTCCTGTAGCACGAAGTCAAATCCAACTTGTTGCACTCGGTATGAGTTACATGCTACTGCAACCAGATTTTGCCTGCATTTGGGAAGCACCATGTAATATGCCAACTTTGCTTGCACATTGTGCCCAAGCAAGCGGCCGCTGGGAAAACCAAACCGCCTACGCAGTCAAGTTCGACAAGAATTCGATCCTAACTGAGCTCAACAGCGGTGGGAGGACATCGCCTCACGCAGAGTTTGCAATCTGGGCAGCGTTGAAACACAGAAACATGCTGTAGAGCATTTGCACAAACTAATATAGGGCAACCTCAACACCTTGGGGTTGCCCTAACGCTTCATACTTAATTTTTAGTAATAAATGAAAAATTAGTTATTCTTTTTACAAGCGTAAATAACACTCTTAGCAAATAAACTTGGTGATATTGTTACCATCAGATCATTAATAAAGTCAGGCATGCCTTTCCAAAAATGACCTAAACATGCTAATTCTCTTTCAACAGGAGTGAAGTTATTCTTAATAAACTCGTCAATTTTTGTTATATTAAAAAAGTATTTGTGTGAGTACAGATCAAATCCTTTATTTAGTACTGCGTTCATTGCAAAACCAATTCTACAATTAAGAGTAAACTCATTTGGTAAAGAAATCATAATAACTCCAGATTTTTTAGTTACACGATTAATCTCTTTTGCAACAATGTCAGGTCTAAATATATGCTCTAAAAATTCTGTGGCCATTACCACATCAAAAGTACTATCCTTAAACGGGAGTTTTGTGTTCTCGTTTAGATTCTGAAATATTACTTTATGAGACAGGCCGTAATCTCTAATATCTATACCTGTATAATCTTTAAACTTAAAGAATTCATTATTAAGTCCACAACCAATATCAAGTACTTTTGGATTCTTAGCTGAGCAGTACTTACTAATAAGCTTTTTGATTTTATTTCCCCTATATACCTCCACTACTTACCACCCTCCTGTCCTGCAGGCCTCCAATTGCTTTCTTTTGATCTAAAATTAAATATAACTTTATCTTTAATTAAAGAAATAAATAAATCCGAAATATCCCTGACTGCCGATGAAAATACAGAGAGCTTACAGGACAATGAATTACATTTATTTTTACTAACTTTAAAATAATAGGCATCGTATTTTTTAATCTGCTCTTCCCATGTAAATCTCTGGGCTTTCTCCAAGCCTAGTTTTGTCATCTTAGAGAGCTCCTTTCTGTCATTCAGAGTTTCTAAAATAGTCTCAGCAAGAACCTTAGGGTTTTTGAGTGGAACAAGCTTGCCTACATCCCCTACTATTTCAGGATTCGAAGCTACATTGGTTGTAATTATAGGCAATCCTGAAGCCATAGCTTCCAGAAATACCCAACCAAAACCCTCGTAAAGTGTTGGTAAAACATATAGATCTGACATTGCGTAGTACTTTGGAAGAAGATTACTAGTATTTGAAACAGATCCTACTAGTCTCACAACCCCTTCTAGTTTATGTTTTTTAATTTCTTCAAGTAATAAGTCTCTCTCAACACCGTCACCAGCAATTAAAAATACAAAGTCTTTGTTTTTCTTTTTATTTACAATAATGTCTGCCGACTCGATTAAAGATATAAGATTTTTTCTAGGATCTAACCTGCAAACTGTTAGTATTATTTTCTTTCCTTTCACTCCCAGTGATTCAATTAGGTCTTTTGTTTCTATTTCTGGATTAAATCTTTTGAGATCAAAACCTTTTGGAATGATCTCAGAAGAATATCCATACTTCTTGCATTGGTCATTCATAAATTCAGAAATTTGAATTTTTCCATCTGCTCTTTTTGCTTCAATAAGTTCTATTGGAGTGTCTCCCGCTAATATCATCACATATGGAATTCCAAAAAATAGCTTTATAAATCTTGCGAGTACAGCCTCTAAGGCAAAATGGATAGACATTACATCAAATCTAATTCCAGAAATATAAAGTTCAAGAAATTTAAATAAACATTTAATATCAAAGATTAATGCAAAGACAATGCCTAACGCACCATATGAGTAATACCCTTGTTTGCTATTTACATAGTGAAGATGGAGCTTGCCCCTCATGTGTTCAAGTTTATCTCCCTTTGTAGTTATTACATGAACCTCATGCCCAACTTTAATAAACCAAGCCATTAGGTCTTTAATGTGAGTTTCGTTTCCACCTTCGTTATACCCAACCCACCTATTTATTACTAATATTTTTAATTTATTTTTACTTACCATATCTATCTATTAAAATATTTACTATTCTTTCAGCAGATTTTCCATCGCCATATGGGTTTTTCCTAGATTTATAGTCCCATTCTTTTTCAACCTGATTGAAAGCGGAAATTATTTTACTTCTTTTGCTTCCTACAAGAAAGGCTTTTCCTTCTGAAATTACAAGCGGTCTTTCAGTAAACTCTCTCGTAACGAGAAGAGGAATACCAAGTGAAGGAGCCTCTTCTTGAATTCCACCTGAATCAGTAATAATGATTGAACTTCTTGCCATTAATTTTACAAATGGTGTGTACGGCAAAGGCTCAATAAGAAATACGTTTTTTACTCCTGAAAATGTTTTTGCTGCTAATTTTTTAACATTGGGATTAAAGTGCACTGGGTACACTAACACATAATTTTTATTCTTTTTTAGTATTTCTTTTACAGCAGAAAATATTTCGGTATGTCCTTTCCCTTGATTTTCTCTTCTGTGTTCAGTCATTAGAATAACTTTTGAGCCATTGTTAATTCTTGCAGCAAGATCTGACTTTCCAAAGTATGTATTCAGGTTAAAGGTTTTGGAGGCTGTTTCCAGAAGCGTATCTATTACAGTGTTTCCAGTTACATAAATATCTCTACCTCTATAATTCTCCCTAATTAGATTTTCTTTTTCTGTGTCTGTCCAGCATAAATGTAAGTCTGCTACGCAGGAACTTAATCTTCTATTAATCTCTTCTGGAAATGGAGAGTACTTGTTATTTGTTCTCATTCCTGCTTCAAGGTGTATAAAAGGGACCATATTTAGATAAGAGGCTAAAGAGACTGCAAAAACGGTAGCTGTGTCGCCTTGTGCTAGAACCGCATCGAATTTACCAATACTTATGTACTCATGCACCCTCTCAATTGTTCTACCATAGACACCAGAAAGCACATTTGTCTCATCTATAAGCTTAAATCTATGATCAGGCTCAAAATCAAACTCTTCTTCGATTGAATTTAGAAGCTCTCTATGTTGCCCAACTGAAACAACTCTCAGCTCAATATTTGTTTTGTATTTCTTTCTAATAAGTTTAATCAATGGAATAACTTTTAAAAATTCCGGACGTGTACCATAAAATATTGCAAGACTAAATTTCTTTTTTAACATATTTTTATTCAAAGAATACTGTGGGGCAGAAGTATTAGATGTATCATAATATTATTCCTTGCCAAAAACCAGAGGTTCCTTTAAGTTGCGAAAGATCTTTATTCTTAATAGCCGCGTAAACCCAATAAAAGTTGAGCATGAGAATGTTAAGGATGAAGCCTAAATACCCATTTATACTCTTTTTATTAAATAAATGTTTTTTAAAAAATATACCAGTATCTTTTCCTATAAAATACGCGTTTCTAGATGGCCCAAGCCTTACATGGTGAAGCGAAGAAACTTTTGGATTAAAAATAATTTTATAACCAGCATTTTTTATTCGAATAAACAGGTCTCCGTCAGCATGGTTAAAATTAAACCTTTCGTCAAAACCACCTACTTTTTCAAGTACGCTTCTCCGTATACCCATACTTGTAGTTGTAGCTAGATCAATCTCCTGTCTTTTATATTTTTTTGATTCTTTCAGACCAGCTCCAATACTGTACGCCCCACTTTCAAAAAAATTACCAGGCAGTAGCACTTTGTCCTCCATTGCAAAATGTAGATACGGCCATGCCAGTACCTTCAAAAAGGAGTTTTTTCTACTGGAGAGGTATAAGGCATGCATGTTTCCTGCTGGAAAGCATGTAGATACAACTGGACCTGAAACTACACCAACATTTTCATCATTTTTAAGTTCGTTATAAATAGCCTCAAGCCACTGCGGGTCAGCTTCAGCGTCATCTGCAATAAAAGCAATTAGTTCAGTATCAGTTGACTTCCAACCCAAATTAAATAAAAATGAAAGGCGTTTTGTTGGATCAAGCAAAACATTGAGCTCAATCTCTTTCTTATATTTCTGAACAAGGGGCTTAATTTTTGAGTCATCCTTGTAGTTTTCGATTATGAAAACTTTATAGTTTTTGTATGTCTGCTTTAGAATGGAATCTACACACCTTGATAAATCAAAATCACGAGTGCTGTTTGGATAAGTATTTATAACAATAGAAAACTTTTCACTTTTCATTGCTTTTAATTAAACTAACCAAACTGTTGGACATTTTATTGGCAATCATTTTGTGATCAAAGTACTTCTCAGCAGATTTTATTCCCTCAATAGCCATATTTGTCCACGCCTCTTTTTGGATCGAAAGCTCCATGATTTTTGAGGCCAAGTCATTTGCATTACCTGCTTCAAACAAAACACCATTTTTCCAGTTATCAATAACGCCTCTAAACGACTCAAGGTTTGGAGCAATTACAGGTTTTCCTGCTGCCCAATTTTCAAGCAAACAAGTTGTCACAACAAAATTATTTGCCATGTTTGTGCTACGCATAACAATACTTATGTCAGTGTTTTTCATTATTTCATCTAATTTTTGATGGTTATACCACCCTGTAAATTTAACATTTTGAAGACCCTTCTCTTGAACTAGTGTTTTAAGACTGTGCTCTTCATCACCACCTCCTGCTATTGTCAAAGTAAATCTTTTGGTTTTAGAATTATTTAAAATCTCCAAGGCTTCAATAAGAGTTTCAACCCCTTTACATTTAAGTAAAGCGCCGTGAAACAGCAGATTTATATTGGATGAATCACGCTCCAGTACTTCAAAACTTACACGATTAGATAAGTTGATACTTTCCTCCACCACTTCAATCTTCTTATCTTCTATACCAAGACTTACCAAGTACCTCTTGAAAGGCTTACTTATTGCAACCAACCCATCTACATACTTCCACATCAACGTTTCAAAAAAAATCGCTAATTTAAATAGGTCTGGATTGCTATCTGAAAGGGAGTATCCAGTTTGCAAATCTCCAAGCCTGATTACTACTTTGGAAAAGGGGCTAAGCAGCTTTGATAAAAATCCATAGTAGGGAACAGAATCGTCGCAGTAGACTAAATCAAGGGAGTATTTAACCTGCATGTAAAGTACATAAAATGGACTTAGAGCAATCCAAATTAGTGTTTTAATCAATTTGTCTCTATTATCTCCTCTGTTAAAAGTAAACGGTAGTCTGATGTATGTTAACCCTTCTATTTCAGGTGAAATACCAGAGTCCTTATAAGTTAGATAATATACCTTGGATTCTTTTGAAATTAAAGATTTTATGAATTCAAGAAAAGAGGCATTTGTGCCAAGCACCTGTTGAACTGGATACCTATGCAATACTGCTATTTTGTACATACACCGTTAAGTGGGCAGAGGATTTTTCTTTAGTACTATTGAAATTTTTGCTTTTCTCTGTTTGCAACTTCAGCACTCTCTTTTATGGACGTCTCAATCCTTGCCTCTGCTTTACTTGGCATTGCTACCCTAAACATTGATTTAACAGCGTTAATCCAAAACTTTGGTGATGTCATACCAACTTTAGTCTGGTTTGGATCAAAATCAAGCAAGTGCCCTATAAGTTTCCAAGCAGAATATACTAGGAATTTTATATCATTCAGGTCTCGTATCTCAACAATTCTTCTGAGAATATATTTGGGTGTAAAGAACGATGAATAAAGCTCTTGAGTCAGTTCAAGTACCTGCTCATTGGATAAAGGCGCTTTCATCACTGCTTTTCTCATGTCGTACTCTTCATAGTCCTCACTTAAAAGCCAACCCTTTTCTTTGCACTCTTTCCAAAGAGGAGTACCTGGGTAAGGTATAACTATCGTA
Organism: uncultured Candidatus Saccharibacteria bacterium; assembly: GCA_964636285.1. Classification (GTDB taxonomy): domain Bacteria; phylum Patescibacteriota; class WWE3; order UBA101185; family 2-01-FULL-41-18; genus CAZWQF01. Next base: position 29,501 of record CAZWQF010000007.1, on the reverse strand, counting down.
GCCTGCATGGTGTCTACGTAACCTTTATCAAAACATCTCTTTGCTAGGGCTATAGTGTTCTTGGCCATATCGTAGTCCTCCCACGGATATCCAAGCATCACCGTAAGATGTGGGGCTAAGCCCGCTTTTTTAGCCATCCTCACGCCTTCCTCTATTTGATGCACCTTAAGGCCCTTATCAAGTTTATCAAGCGTGTACTGGTTTGCAGACTCCATTCCGTACAGAATGAATCTAAAGTTTGCCTTACCCATCAAATCATAGTATTCCTGTGTCAAAGCGTTTAGCCTCATGTTACATCCATATACTACTTTCTTACTGTATCCACTATCTATTAACAGATTACAGAATGTTTTAAGCCAAGGACCTACAGCCAAAGTACCTGCATCATCAAAAATTTCTTTTACTCCGTAGTTGTCTACTAGATGCTTGATTTCAGCAAAAAGTCTTTCAGGAGTAAATCTTCTATACGACCCTATTGGGTTCATTGTGTGATCCCATACACAAAATGTGCACCTATTCCACCAACAATCTCTACCAGAATACATATATGTTGCGGGCGTGTACTTGTAGTTTCCGTTTGCGTATGCGTAATATTCCCAATGAGTAAGATCCCTATCTACAAAAGGTAATTCATCGAGCACATGCTTAAGCTTTTGCACGCCTGAGAAAGCCAGATCTAAGCCTCCCTCTGATTTTTCAACCTTGAATGGATCCTGCTTTATTCTTTTATCCCCAGCTCTATACCAAACACCTCCTTCAAGAACCTCCCCTTTAGTCATGTGATTTAACAAGTTAACTATCTGAAAGTCATAGTCACCACCGGTAATAATGAAGTCAACCTTAGAATTATCCAAAGTTTCCTTTGGCATAAAGGTTACATGGTCACCTACCCAAACAAGAATCATTTCTGGAAATCTCTGTTTAAGCTCATTAATAATCTTCCAGTGCTGTTTTACTACAGGAGCTTTTGTTTCAACAAGTAAAACATCTGGTTTTTCAAGCTCGAGCTGGATAGTCCACTCTTTGTAGCTCTGCTGAGCACCAATTCCGTCCATCCAAATCACGTCATAACCATGTTTTTTTAGATTGGAGGCTGCATAAGCTGGAACCATTGGGTATATAAAAGTTTTTGCATTAAAGTACTGAAATTGCCTATTTTGTGACAGAAGAGGAACACCTTTATCGGTTTCTATGGGTGGATAACCTACGGCAACTTTCATCTAAGGATTGTACTATATGGGGTATACCTAAACAATACTAAATATACTAGGAAAATGCGTATCCAAAGGCATATTTATGTTTTCAACTATTGGCATAAAATTAGAGCCGTAAGCCTTAGAAGTCTCCATATAGTCTTCCAAAACATTTAGCTCCCCCCTGCTTAAAACCTCAGAAATATCTGGAACAACAAAGTCGCATTCTTGAGAAATAGAATCCAAATCAAGGCCTAACAGCCTCTTAAGGCCTGAACCATGATCTTTTTCTTTCCAAGCCGGCACTACTACCCCAACCTTAATAGCTACCCCTTTTTGATTGAGCCTAGATTTTAGCTCTTTAATAAATTCCAAAATAACTTCACATTTAAACTCAAGCCAATCTATATAAAAGCTCCCATCAATTACGTCAACTAGATCCTGAAGATTTTCTGGTAATTGTTCGCCCAAAAGTTTATTACTTCTAAACTTCTCAATGCATAAGCTACAGTAGCATGAATCGTGTTGGCTGGGATCTAAAGCTTTCCAATAACAAGGAAAATGAAGGTGCTCTAGGAGCAAATAAGCCGGCTTATACTTTTCTACAAAGTCTGCAATCTCTTTTAATCTAACATCAGCAAATTCTAAATCATTTGGACATACAGGAGTATAGTCCCCTTGGTGCTGCTTCCCATCGCTAAACAAAGCGAGCTTTCCTGTAGTTAAATCCGATGAAAACACACTTAGTAAAACTGCGCTTTCTTGCTCAGGCTTGCTTCCGTTAAATTTTGAATCTAATCGATGGGTTTTAATTACTTTCAATTACGAATTAACAACAGGCCAGATCTGCTCGCCGGTCTCAGCATTATGCACAATAATTGCTTTTGTAGGACACGATTTGGCAGCATCAATGATCGAAACCACGCTGTCACTTTCTAAATCTTTAATTACTGCAATATTTTGATCGTCAAGCTCAAATGTATTTGGTGCATGAATTAAGCAAGTTCCAGCGGCTATACAAAGATCTCTTACAATGGTGACTTTAATTTTCATCTATCCTCCTAAATACTTATTTGTTTTCTTATCAACAGACCTCAAGTTTAACTTTGGTCTAACAAAAAGTCCATAAATAAAGTTAACTCCATACACAACGTGAGTCAGAAACACTCCGATTACAAAGTAAATAAGAAACAGTAGGCTTCTTCTCTTCCATAGAACTTTTGAACCCTCAATAATTAAAATTGAGAAGTAAAAGGCTAAAGAAGCGATGTAGGCAACAAAAACTACTGGGAAAAGCAAGGAAAATAAAAATCCTAAGGCCAATCCACATACAAATACACTTGGTATAAAGTATTGAAGCTTTCTTGATGTTTCAGGAAAAATTCTTGCAAATTGACCCCTATGCATACCGTATCTAGAAATCTGCTTGAGGTGTGGGGTAAACAGCTCTCTTCGATGATGATAAACAAGGACATCTGGAGAGTAAAATATCTTCTTTCCAGTGTGGTTAATTAAATCAAGACAAAGTTTTGTGTCTTCTCCAGGCCAAAATTCAGGGCTAAACCCACCAACGCTCTCAAAATCTTTCTTCATCACGAATAAATTTACCGTTGGATAATCATCCACTACCCTTGCATTTTGAGGGGTGTGCCTATGAACTGTCCCGCCGCTTGTTAAAAACGAAGAAAGAACATCCCCAGAAACTGTCGCCATAAAATTTTCATTTGGAGGGGTAATAGATGGCCCTCCTACCCCACAGTACTCTGAAGAAAATGCTTTTTGGGCATTAGTTAGCCAATTCTTTGTTGGATAGGCGTCATCATCAAGAAATGCCAAAATTTCACCAGTAGCGTATTTGAGTGCCAAATTCCTTTTTTCTGCGGGACCAACTTTCCCTGATGGTATAACCTTAATCTTGGAAGATTCGCACACTAGCGTTTCTTTTTCGTCAGTGAAAATCAGAACTTCATAATTTTTATAATCAAGATCAAGAAGAAATGGTAGAGATTCTCTCAAATAATTTGTAATTGTTCTAACAGGTATAATAATTGAGATTTTTGGCATAACTACTTATTTAAAACAACAAGCTCGGGATCTTTCCTCCATCTGCTTTTGTTCTTTGTAGCATAGTAGTTCTTTATTCGCATTCTGTAAAATACAGCCAGGGTGTCAATTAGCATAGACCTGATCAAAGGATCAAAAAGCATAAACCCAGCAAATCTTGAACCTGATGAAAAATCGAATGAAACCTGAACTGGTGCTTCGTAAATTCTTTTGTAACCAAGATAATTTGCAACTGCTAAAAGTTCTATATCGAATGCGTACTGCTTAATTGTAAGCCTTGGAAGTGTATCCTCCAAAACCTCTCTCCTAAAAACTTTTAGACCTGTTTGTGTATCTCTAATTCGTAACCAGAATAGCATCAAGACAAGCAATTGATACCCAATGCTGTAAACCCTTCTAATAAAGGGGTAATGAACTCTGGAAGCCGGGTGCCTCTTACTACCAACTATAATATCTGCGGAATACCACTGCATGTGCTCGAGAACCATTGAAATGCCATTAGCATCAATTTCCATGCCAGAATCAATAAAGGCAATCAAGCCTCCTCTTGCCCTAGTCATTCCGTACCTTACTGCGAACCCCTTTCCCCTATTCTTTTCGTATCCCAAAACTTTTATGTTATCAAGTTCAAGGCTCTTGGCTCGTTTAAATGTATCATCCAGAAAACCGTCAACTACAACAAGAATTTCAAACTCATATCTTGTAGAGCTCATTACCTTATGGATATTGAGAATATCTTTCTTGATGGTTTTTTCCTGTTTATATGCTGGGACTATTATCGATACGAGCATAGAGCTTATAGTACAATATCAAGCCTGAGAGCAAAAATAAAGCAACTATAATATTTGATTTAATTACCGAATCAATACTCGAACAAAAAGAAAGCAAAATTACCTGCAATATTCCCGCCAATACTTGAACTACAAACATTTTGTTTAATGACACAGCTAAAAGAAAATAGGCCGCAAAATTACTTAAAATGTAAAGCGCTGTGAAAACTGAAAACATTGGAAGGTACTTGGCAGCACCCAAAAACGAGTCGCCAAACATTACCTTAATTATCATCTCTGGAAAGAGTGAGAATACAATCAGCCCACCAATAACAAGAAAAAGCTGTATAAGCGTAAAGAGTTTTAGTTTCCGAATATACCCCTTTCCTAGGGCGTAGGCGTTTGAAATCTGAGGGTACATAATAAGAGCAATAGATCCAGCTCCAAACAAAAACACTTTCCCAACGGTAACAAGCCCTGCATAGGTACCTGCATCGAGTGAGGACAGCCTGTATTTAACAAAAATTACATCCACATTATTAAGCATTGTCATTCCAAGGTTTAATAGAAGTGCTGATAAAGATGTTTTCAGAAGGCTCTTATACACTCCGGATGAGGAAGGATGAAAACCCTCCTTAAACACATCCATGGTGAGGGCACTTCCAAAAAGAAAGGAAGCTAGTAGGGCAATTCCCATACCAACAAACAGGCCTGAAACACCAAATCCCAAAAAAAGTAGTGTCAAAGGCAAAGCAAATCTAAACACGGCAGCTGTTGCAGTACTGATTGAAAATTTTGTGAATCTCAAATATGCCTGTAAATATGTGTTAGGCACCACTATCACGTATGAAAAAAGCATCATGAAACAAAACGAATAAACATAAAAAATATTTTCAATTTTTAATGACCTCATTGCATAGGATGAAAACAGAAAAACACCACTAGCAACAAAAAATCCCGTAAGCATTGTCAGTATTGTAAGTTCAAGGAAAAACCTAGTGCTTAATTTATTGTTATCTTTTTTTATAATTTGAGTGACTTCTTTTATTGAGGCTGCCATTATTGCATTTGCTGGAACCAAAAAGATTGCGCTCAAAGATAGAAGAGCGGTAAAGTCTCCAAAATCATGCACTGAGGTATTTCTAGCAACTAAAATCTGAAAGAAGTAGTTGATTATTGAAGCTAAAAAAATACCTCCTGACACAATTGCTGTGCTATTTAGAGCTTCGTTTTTAAAAAAAGAGGAAAAGAAGGATGCACTAATATTTTTCATAAACATTATATAATGCTACTCCTTTTAGTTTTATGGTTTCAGAAAACTTTATTTTATATTTTGATTGTCCAGATAAGTCCTCCCAGACTGGATACACAAAGTACTTTGCCTTTAAGGCATCTTCTTTTTTGTCTAGGATTCCTGTCCCCTTTGTAGTGAAAAAGGGGTACATCTGAGTGTAATATTTCTCGGGAAAAACAACATTAAACTTTTGACCACCCATGGATTCAAAATGCGATGCTACTAACGGCGCTGCAAATGCCCATTTTGGCTCTACAATACCAATTGCCTCTTTTGCTCCAATAACGGGAGTGTAATAAAACAAATAACTTGGATGGTAGTATGCAAGTTGAATAACTCTGAACAATAAAAACAGGCTGAGCACACCATACGCTACCCTTCTTTTAATTACCGAGCTTGATGACCTTGCTAAATCCAAAATAAGCTTAATATAAATAGACGCACCCATTATCACGAATGGAAACATAGGAATTATGTACCTATCAAGTTTTTTTGTTGGTATCGATAAGTAAATTAAAAATAGTGCAGAGTACAATACGCAGATAGATAATAGAGCCTTAGTTGAAAATTTCTTTTTTATCCCTAATATTAGAAGTGCTGTTGAGCCCATGAAAACAAGCAGCATTTCCGGTGTCACTCTAAGAATGATATTTAATAAGTAAAAGAAGGGTCCAGGGTTCTCAACATATTTTCCAAAATACAACTGAAGATGATCTCCCTCAAGGCCAACCTCCTGAACACCGCCAAAGTATCTCTGTAGAGTGTAGATAGGTTGGACCCACATAGATGGCCAAGCCATCACAAAAATTAACACGAATAAAGCAGTCCAGATGCTTCCAATTTTTAATATATCCTTCACGCTAAATTTTTTAAGCCCTAATAAGCAAACTAGCACCATTAAGTTAAAGGGGACAATAAATAGCCCTGAGCTTTTAGTCAAAATTGTCAAGGAAGCAAATATTGCTGAGAGCACAAAAGTTCTTCTTACTCTAAACGCACTTCCTTCTTCAAAAGTTACTAAAAATTTGTATAAGCTAACAAACGAAGCGAGCATGAACGCAGTAACAAGACCCTCAAGATGAAACTCTCGCGTATGAGCAATAAAAAAAGGCTCTGTGTTTAGAAGCAAAGTAAAGACTGCGGGGAAAATAAGTCCGTGAAGCCCTCTTAAAATCCAAAAGGTATATGTAAGTAGTGTTGAAATCGCCAGAGCTACCGCAATTTTCTGAAATGTGTGCACTCCAAGAATAGTTTGGTTACCATCAGGCGGCTTGATGCCCCTGTGCGTTAATTTATACGAAGCATTATATGTTAGTGTTCCAGCCCCTCCTAGAGCCATCAAGGTAACGCCTGGGTGGTATGTTTGGTATGTCCCTTCTGCGTTTGCAGATGTAACAGCATTCAAAAAATCGTAAGTCCTGTTTTTCCACTTCCATACATCAGTATTAAAGGTATCTCTTCCAAGATCCGGTATTCTCATGCCAATTAAGAGCAAAAATACTAGGATCTCAGGGAGCAAGTTTTTAAGTTTATTTAATAGCAAGTACATAAATATTTGGTCCTGGCCTTGATCCAAAAGGTTCGTTTAAAAATACAACATCCGATTTTAAACTTAAATTTTTCAAGGCCTGATTCTCCAATATAGTTTGATTTGTAGAAACTAGCACATATGAGCCTGACATTATGTTTAGGTTACTTAGTGATCCTGCTTTTTTTGTCTTAAAGTTCAAATCTGCTACAACCGCTTCAAGGTCTCCTCCAGAGTAGTAGATAGTTGCACCTGCTGGGACATTAGCCCTGACCCATTCAGACACAATGTTTCTAGTGTCAGGCTGTGATATAAAAAAAGCTTTTTGAAGCGAGATCACTAAAGGGGCAAAGAAGATGGCTGAACATACTAAGGCAATCATGTATTTTTTATGACTGAACCTAATTATAAGAAGCTCTTCCAAATACACAAATACATCAGCAACCATTAGTGCTATGAACGGAAAAGTTAGCATATAGTAATGAATTCTATTTTTATCAAACGAAGTGACATAAAGAAAATAAAATATGCCCGGTATCAAAACTAGGAGCCTGCTCTTTTCTCTTTTTGCAATTGCCACAAATAAAATATAAAGTTCAAAGATTACTAGGTAAGTGACTCCAAATTCATCTGCAAATCTAGTTGTAAGAACTTGTAATAACTGCTCAAAGTACTCTCCAGCATTAACTTTACCTACATTAGTAAATTGCCAGTATGCTCCTTTTGGAGAGTCGGTGATGGAAAAAGTTTTGTAATCAAAAAGGGCAAAAGGCGTTCCTGCAAAAAAGCCAATTACAGAAAAAACAGCAGCAACCAAAATAGCCTTTGTATTTTTATTTGATAGAACCTTAGCAAAATCAAAACTCAAAACATTTTCCGACTGAATTCTTAATAAATAAGCAAGAAAAATAATTAAGACTGCAAACCCACCGTTATATTTTGTGGAAGCAGAAAATCCAGCGAACAGACCTGCCAAAATATAATCCTTCCATCTACCCTCTTTATAGATATTTATAGAAAACAAGACACTTAGACTAAACCAAAAAGTCATTGGTACGTCTATTAGAGCAAAATGGGACGCCCAAACATGGTACGGAAAAAGCGCCATAGCTAATGCAGAAACAACTCCAGCTTTTCTTCCCATAAGTTTTGAGCCTATAAAATACATAACAAGAATAGTACCCGTTCCTAAGAAAGCATTAAAAGCTCGAGCTAAATAATAGAAAATAAGTGGATCCCTCCAGAGAAGAGGAAATGAAGCAATTAATGAGGACTTTAATCCAGCCATTTGAATCACTGACCTAGCAGCACTAAAGGCTGTAAACAGTAAATAATTTAAATAGAAGTGCATGTGGGGCCAATCAAAGTGCTTTGGGTTTATATCAAACCTAATTTGACTTGCGGATCTAACCAATGCAGGCTCATCAACATTGTAAATATATGGAAAACCATGGCCTATGCCATATAACCTAAGGGCAAGCCCAATGGAAATTATTAAGATTAGGTATTTATTCTGACTGAGTACTTTTAACATAGAAATTCCAGTAATTTACTCCCGCAATTTTTATACTCTTGCTGTAAACAAACTTGCCCTGTGTTTTTTTTGGCGCATCGTCATCACTATCTAAAACAAGTACATCATAGTTATGAGGCCCTATAACCCTAGCATCAAATACCATTGAATTGGGATATATTTGAGCAATTGGTTTTCTGTCTATTAACCCTACTTTAACATTTCCATAATTATTAAGAATAAAATCTCTAACCTCAAACACTGCAATCCCAAATGATTTTTGACCAATTGTTTTTTCGGCAGAAGGGTTTCCTCCTAAAAGAGGGCTGTTGTACACAAAGTAATAAGGAAAATATGCAATGAGAGGGTGCAAAGTAAGTATAGTGAGCGTCAATAAGGAAATGGCTTTACGAGGGTTGCTAGCGCTCCTATAAATTCGAATAAAAAAGTATGAGACAAATAAATAAATCACTGGAAAGAGTGGGAGCATGTACCTGTCAATTTTTTTACTGGAAATTGAAAATGCTGTGAAATAACAGACAAAATATAGAAGAAAATAATATAAAGGTAAATTTTTACTATTTAAAACACCTTTCCCGTCACGGAAAATCAAAATTGCAAGCCAAACAATACTTATTAAAAATCCAATTAAAACTTGTGGAGACAGCTTATATGCAAGAACTAGTGGGTAGTAAAAAAATCCCGGATCGTCAGTTTTAACTCCAAAGAATTTTTGCTCATGCCCCTCGTCAACAACTGTTTTGCTCCCACCGTACATCTTAGTTATAACTCTATTGGGATTAACCCAAAGTGCTGGTAGTACAAAAACCCCAACCAAAACAAAATTCAAGACAATAAGGAGTATCCCTTTTGCAGAAAAAATTGGGGCTACTTTTTTCACTACTGCAAGCCCAATTAGAAAACATATTGAATAAGCAATTGGAATTAATGCAACATTTTTAGTCCAAAAGGATAGGCCTAGAAATACTGAGCCAAGAATCAAGTTCCTGACTGATTTTTTGTGGTATGCAAGGTACATTAGAACTAGCGCGTTCATCACAAACATTGAAAGGAGCGCGTCCATATGCAAAATTCTTGCGTTCCCCAAGAAAAACGGGTCTAAGGTGAGTAGTAATCCAACAGAATAACTTACTACAAAACCAAAAATCTTACTCAAATTTAAAACTAAGTAGATAGTTAAGAGTAGAAGAACAAAGTTAAGTGAATATTTTGCAACAGTATGAAATAGCTCATAGGTAGACTTGTCGTAGGTGGCCTGAGTAATTCTTTTTGCAACTTCAATTGGAAATCCCATTATTACCATTAGTGTTACTCCTGGATGATAGTGCTGATACGTTCTTTCAAAGTCCCTACTCTTGATTGCGTCAATGTACTGTTCGGATCTTTGGTGCCAATTTACTGCATCTGGATTAATCTCATCTGATCCAAGTCTAGGTAAATGTGTAATTCCAAAAAGTACAACCAAAAAAATCATAGTTAAAAACATTGACCATTTTTGGTTTTCTCTTATTCTGTAAAATAGCCCAACAAACTTATTTTTCAATTGCATAAAATAAACCTCCAATAAGACTTATAATTAGCCTCACAATATGATAAATAACCGATGCTGATACCGCAGCTGCAGCCGTTATTCCAACCTGCAAGAAAAATGTTGCGTACAATGCGTCCTGAACTCCAAATGAATTTTGCGATGGGATTAAAAAGCTTGCTAAAATAATTACAGGAAAAGCAAAGAAAGAATACCCAATCGGAATTTTATACCCTAATGCTATGAATATAAAATGTTGCGTTAGAATAGAACAAATCTGGACAAAAATTGAGGTAAAAAAAGCGTAAGCTAAAATATCTTTTCTAGCAAAGTAGAGCTTTATAGCATCAACAAATTTCTCAAGTTTCTTAACTTTTGCTCCCAACAAATCTATAAATCTAATCCCTATTAATGCACAAATCCAAAAAGATACAAATAAAAGCACTCCTAACCATTTGAAGGTCAAAATAAGCCCAAAGCTTGAAAAAATCGCGAGTATTACTACTCCGCTAAATCTCTCCACAAAAGTTGAAGCAAAGGCTTTTGACTGGTCATTTAGCACCTTACCAAGTCTTACAGCTTTGTATACGTCACCGCCAATGCTGGTAGGCAAGAAGTTACTAAAAAAAGCTCCAATAAAATAAAGCTTTATAAGGGATACTAACGAGATTTGCGAAGCGTTTTCGTACACATCAAGCAAGCGTCTCCACCTAATAGAGCTTATTACATAATTTGTTACAACTAGACCAAATATTAAGGGGAGGTATACAAGATTCAGCTTAGAAATACTCTCTATGAATTGTTTCTTATCAAGCATAAAGTAAAGAATAACGCCAAGAACAAGACTGATAGAAATTTTTATTAAAGTTTTTTTAATATTTTTATTTTGTTTCATGAAAATTTTTGAAGTATAACTTTTCTTAAACTAAATATTTTCATAACATCAAGCAAATAGAAAAACACTACAAAATGTAAAAAGTAAAAGACATATCTCACGAAGGGCGTCACTAGTATCAAATGACCAACCATCAAAGTAATCAGATACAAAGACAATGTGATTGCCTTTGAATCAAGCACATTTAAATTTATCTTTATTTTTGCTAAAACAGACATAACTATAAACCCGAGTGCTGACCCAACGAGCATTGCGTATGACATAAAATTTATATTTGCCATGTTATCAATATAAACTTTATAGTCACTGCTTCCGTAAAACGACAAACATAAAATTGCAAAACTTAAAATTGTACCCACTAACATAGCTGAATACCCAATTATCATTTCAACCATCATCTTAGCAGGTATAAACACGCTGGACTTAAGCAAATTTACGTACGAATAGAATGCAAAAGACAGCACTAGCGGCGCTATTATAAAGTAAGAGGATTCGTATTTTGATGTAAGACCAACAATCGCAACAATATCTTTAAACCAAAAAATTGCAGAAACTCCAGCAAATAGTATAAGTAGGTAGAGTCTGTTAAAGTTTTCGGTGAATATTTTTCTAAAGTTTTCAATATTTGTTGCAAACTCTTTGGTAAAAACAGGCAAGTTCACATCAGTTAGAGCATCTGAAATAGTCATTAGTTTTGATGAGTACAACAAGCCAAAACTAAATACTCCTACTGCTTCGATTGCATTTATATAACCCAATGAGAGCTGACCGAATTTGTACCATACAGTGTACAAAACTTTGACAAAATATATTGCCATGCTCAAGACAAATATGTTTTTAAACATTCCTCCAAACTCTTTCTTATCTGGATACTTTAAACTTAGTCTTAGTGGCCATAGAGCAAGGATGGCAAGAATTATTGAACCTAATAAATTAAATAGCACTAAAGCATAGAAATACCCATCAACTCTAAAAAAATATATTAGTGGAATGTATAACGCCAAACTAACAACGGCTATTGCTGTCTGGTACACAAATAGAGCTTTAAATTTTTGCAACCCAGCGATTACAGAATTAAAAATGCTTTGCACCCCTTGGATTACCAAAACAAGTGCGTACAACTGAATAGGGATGGTAATCTCAGGATGTTTATATACTGTACTGGCAAAATAACCTGCGCTCACGAACAAAAACATGGCTATTGGTATTGTAACAACGTATTTAATAATAACTGAGGATACCAAAATTTTAAAAATGTCTCTGGTATCTTTTGATGCGGATATTTCTCTTGTGGTTCCAGAGGCCAGACCCAGGTGCTGCGCAATCCCCGCCATGGCACCTATAGCACCAACAAGGCTTACAAGACCAAATTCTGAAACAGTTAATATCCTAGTGATTACTATACTCTGAGCCAACCCTACAAAGAGGGCTGTAAATCTGGATATTAAACTTATGACCTGCCACTTTCCTAGATTCTTACTCACTTTGTTCCTCCAAAATCTGCTGTGTTTCCACTCCCTTAACTTCTGGCCTTTCAATTAAGTAAAGCTCTGAAAGCACCCCACTTGGACCTTCAAACACCTTGGTTGGTTCTAGACCCTTAACCTTACTACTCTTACTTTTAACGTGACTTTGAGCCCCATAAACATATAAGTATGCATCGTATTTAGCTAAAAAAGGTTCTTTCAGATCTATATAATACCTGATTATTTTGGATCCTTCATTCGAATTAATGCTTACAATCCCCCCTCTGCTTAAAGCTGCCTTATTCATCTCCTCAAGCTCTCTGTAATATGGAAATCCAAACAAACTAAGGTGGTACCTCTTATCAGGCAATGAGACAGGCCAAAAAAGTACTTTCTTTGTGTTCCAAGGATACTCAGGCGTATGGTCTACAAAAATAGAGAAAACTTGAATGTAGCTCAGCAAAATGAAGCCAATAACAGGTAGAATTACCAATCCTTTAAGTGCTGTAATCGAGATTTTATTAATTAATGAAACTACCGCAAGCGAACTTGCAACTATTACAGGAATTACATAAGTATAAATGTGAGTACCTGGGATGGAGACATAAAAATTCATCATAACAAAGGGAGGAAGAAACCAAAGAATTAACGGAAGAGACTTCTTAAAGCTAAAAAGAAACGATAGGAGTGCGACTGAAAGGAGAATATAAAACGAAGTTAAAGGGTTATATATCAGGTAAGTAATGAAAGTATCTGTAATTTTTTTCCCTCCATCTGCACCATTAATTCTCATGAACAAATAAGAGGTTGTGTTTTGAGATGACTGGTGAAGTATAAATGGTACGTAGAATGTGGAAGTAATTAACAAAAAAATAAAAGCTGCTAAAAACAAGTTGAAAAACATATTCTTTAGGGAAGCACCACTTTTCCATTGAGAGTAAACATATGTACCGAGCAAATAAAAAAAGTACAAACTTGCAAAAGCTATATCATAGTGGCTTAAAAGACCAAGCCCAGCAGAAATTGACGCAAAGTACATATACTTAATGCTTTTTGTACTATTAAGTTTTACAAGAAAAAAAGCGGTTAGAAGTGTGAAAAAGATCACTAAACTCTGATATTGAACAATTCTAGAAAATGCAACAAAAAAACCGTTTATTGATAACAATGTTGCTGCCAAAATTCCAGCTTTTTTCCCATATAATTCTTTAACCAGATAATATAAAACAACAACACAAGCAAGACCCACTAAAGCAAAGGGCACTCTTAGCCAAAATTCTGAGTACAATCTGAATAACTCATTCATTATAAATGTAATTACAAATTGAGCGGGTCCCTTTTTTTGTGTAAATAGGTGCTCAAGCAATGGGCCTGAAGATTTTAAGTATAGTGCCCTGATTTCATCACCTTGAAATTCAGAATAGCCTAAATTAACAAATCTTAAGACTGCTGATGAGATAAGTACAAAAAGTAAGATAATTTTTGATTTATATTTATTCAACATTAACTGACCCTAAATAAATGTTGGACGTTTTTATCCCATTGGTCATACCAATAAACACATCATATAATCCATTCTCAGCTGTTTCTGGAATTACAAAACGGTTGTCTTCAATATAATAGGTATCGCTATCCCAATCTGTTACAGGATGAATTCCAAATGAAGGTAGGTTGGCAATTTGTACCAATTCCCCCGTGTCTTTATTTCTAAAAGATGTATAAAGATTATAAGAGTTTAACGAATCCCCACCGTCTTTCTTATATGTAATTCCTAGTGCAAACTCAGTGTTCCTATTAATTTTTGAAGGAAGCGCAAAGTCAACAACATACAAACTTTGAGAAATATTTAAATTATATTTTTCCGGATAAGTAAATTCCTCTTGTAAAGGAAGCATACTGGATACTTCTCTTATTCCTCCTTTTTTAAAGACAAATAAGTTAGAACATGAATAAATAAGTTTGTACTCTGGATTTTTAACAAGTTTTCCAACTGCATTGTTAACTATTCTTGGGTCAACCCCTAGAATGGTTGCAACTTTTTTAGAAAAAATATCAACTAACACGTAATCAGCGCTTTCAAAATTAGCGGGGAATAGGGCATTAACTCTTCTGGATGATAGATGTGCACCTAGGTAATCAGGAGCGGAAACGCTTGCGTCCTCAGGAACTAGAGCAATTGCGGAATTGAAGCAAGTCATATCTTTAACTTCAAGTTTATTAATTTTAACCTTGTCTCCCACTTTATAATCCTTTGAATCCTGAGCCTGTTCAGTTGGAGCATCCTTAGCAAAAACCATGTTTTCTTGATAAGCAAGTCTTCTTCCAAGAGATTGTGTAAACCAAAGCATAATCGGGTTTTGATATTTATCGGAATAATATAAATTCGAAAGTAAAATGGCCAGAGAAAACACTACAGGTATAAATATTATTACATTAGATTTTTCCTTAAATATTTTTTTCCCAAGATTCTGAAAAAGCAAAATTGAAAATATAACTGAAAGAAAGATCAAAGGAATTATCATGCTTATCCTATGATTAAATATTTCTGATGTCCCTATCCCACCAGAGGTTGTCATGTAATTAATTAATATGTCTGGAGATGCAATTGCCATTACGGGAATTGCAAAAAACGGGAGAAAAAGAACAGGCAGGAACGTCATTGTGAAGTTTTCCTTTTTGTCTCCTGAAAAAAATACATCCACAACCTTCACAGGATTTAAGATGATATTTGTCACAACTTCGCTGATTGAATTTCCAAATTCATCGTACCTTCCAATAAAATAATTTGAGTTTAATACATCTTTCTGAGGAGTCTGATCAAGACCCACACTTTTTGCAAATTCTTTATACCCATCAATTCGATAATGTGCAGAACTTGGAATTATGTAAAAAAAACAGGCTATAAACCAAAGTACCCCTCCAACAATTAGACTTAAAGCAACCTTTTTATGACCTCTAAATAGTAAAATAAATACTCCGTACATTGCCACAATCAATGAAATTTGTTCTTTTCCTGACATTGTAATTATTAGAAGTAAATAAAAGAGAGTTAGGCTTTTTTTGGAAAAGATTTTGGAATCATGCATTTTTTCAAACGTAAGAAAAGCAAGTAGGAAGAAGGGGATGACTGCGGTAACACTATGAAAACCTGTCCAGGCAAGAAGATAACCATTTGCTGGATAAAATAAATAGGCAAGCCCTATAAAAAGGGCAGAAGTTTTTGATTTAAGCAAGAAGTTTGAGATAAAAAATAAAATTACTGCAGAAAAAATAACCAATGCAAGCTGTGAAACCACAAGCACTCTAGCATCCGGAAAAAAGAAATATGCAGGAACAAAAAGTATTAGGAAAGGGTCGACATGGCTCATTCCCCACCTTGGCATATTCTCACCAAAATAATCTGTGACCTCCAAGAATCTGCCATTCATTGTGTTGTATACCATCTGACCCATGTTCCCTAAATCAAATTTTCCAAATTCAAAATTTGAATATCTAAAGAGCGTAACTTTTACAGAAACAAAAAAGATCACAAAGCAAACTAGAGTAAGCAATATCAACTGGAAATTATTTTTTATAAAAGTGTTAACCTTACTAAGAAAGCTCTTCATACTACTTTATAATTTCTTTATAAACCTTGTCTAAAACCTCCGCTCTTTGATTCCAAGAATACTCATTTCTTACCTTTTCGGAATCAACATTCTCTTTGTTTTTATACGCTATTAAAAGCAGGTCTGAGAGTACTTTTGAATCAAACTCCTTCAGTTCAAAAAGGCCATCAATTTGAGGAACCTTAAATCCTGATGCAACAGTAGGAACGCCACACGCTAACGCCTCAAGAACTACTTTTGGAAAACCTTCGTAGACCGAAGGCAAGCAAAAAATATCAGAAGCCCTAAAAAACCTAGGCACGTCAGGATAATCTTGCTCACCCGCGAACTTCACTCTATCCTCAAGTTTGTTACTTTCAATAATCTGCTTAAGCCTCTCATTATATTTTGATTCAGCTTTACCCACCAGAAGAAGCTTAAAATTCTCAGGAAGGTGCTTCAAGGACTCAATTAGCAGGTGGATATTTTTTCTCTCAACAAGAAATCCAAGGTTACAGATAACAACATCCTCAGCAGTGTAACCAAGATCTTTCTTAAGCTTTAGTTTCTCTTCGTCCATTGGTCTGTAGAAGGCATCAGGATTTACACCTGACTCTACAACCAAACATTTTGCTGGATCTGCGTTGTAATAGCTAACAACGTCATTTTTAACCTTTTCTCCTACAAAAACATAGAATTTTGCTACCTTTAAAGCTAAGTTATCTGACAACAAAGCCAAGGGCCAGTCTATGTACCTACTTATAAAATTTATCTTCTTTCCAGTCTTCTTTGATTCTTCCCAGCGCGCTTTTACACAAATGTGGTAGTGGGCAACAACCGGAGTCTTGTCTAAAAATCCAAATATAAGCTTATAAATATAGAAATAAAGCCCAAAATGACCATGCACATGATACACATCAACCTTATGAAACAGCTTCCAAAAAATTAAATAAAGAGTCACCACTGGTGCTACAGTTAGTAACATAGTTGCCCTTATGGGTTCTCTGTAAAAACTTTTGACATTCACCCCTTCAACTTTTTGTAGTTCGCCCGCTTTTGGCCATCTTCCACATAGAACATCAATGTCATACCCAAGCTTAGCTTGCGCTCTAGTTAGCTCATATGGCGCTGGAGTAAGTCCAATCCAAGGTGGAGGCCATTCATATACAAGTCTTAATAATTTCATATCTACAGCCTTACTATTAACTCAAGATAGCTATCAATCATTTTTGCTTCCGAAAATAAAGAGCGGGCCTTCTTTCTTGAGTTTTCACCCAGTGTTTGCCTTAAGTCGGCATCTTTAACAAGAAGTTCCACCTTTTTCTCAAAAGTTTCAAAGTCCCCCGCATTTATTAGGTAGCCTGTTTCGCTATCAAAGACGCCTTCTCTCACACCTCCCATATCCATTGCAACAATCGGAAGTCCTGCAAACATTGCTTCAGGTAAGGTTACTGGAAAGCCTTCAATTCTTTTTGTGGGAAGAACAAAAATTCTAGCCTTTGCGTAGTATTCCAGCAAAGCATCCCCATTTAAGTACCCAGCAAATACAACTTTGTCTTGGCATTTTAAACTTTCTGCTAGATCCTTTAACCTCTGAGTAGCCGTACCCTCTCCTACAATTGCAAGCTTAAGATCATATTTTGTGGTCTCTGTGACCTTATTAAATAATCGAATAAGCTCAAAAAGGCCTTTATCCTCTTCAACCCTACCAACATACAAAATAGGCGCAGGATATGTGTTTCTAAGGTTTAAATTAAGTTCAGGTTCCTTAACCCCATTATAAATAACCTGAACGTTTTCTGGTTCAACACCAGTCTCTAAAATCACATTCTTTTTTACGTGCTTTGATACAGCAACAACTATATCTGACTTTAAGATGAATTCTTTTTGCCTTGTTAGCATAGTACGAATCGCATACTCATAATCTTTGGCAATTTTAAGTAATGAAATGATTGTTTTTGGCCTATTTAGAAGAGTTTTAAAGTCGGACATCATTGTCCCATGTGCAATCGATATCACTTTAATTTTGAGCTCTTCTTTTTTCCTTATAATTCCAAGACCAGCTGAGCTTTGGCTTATCACCACATCGTAAGGGCTTGCATCGTGGTCTTTTTTAAACTCATGGAAGCTTTTATTGTACCAAGTACCCTTAACGTTTATGTTAAAGATGCTTTGAAGTATATTGTTATTTTTATAGGGAGAATCTACAAATCTGTACAAAACTTTATGATCGATCTTGTTCATAAACTGCATTTCGGCTTTAGGGCTGTATACAACAACCTGATTGCCTCTTTCGGCAAGCCCTTCGGCTAAGATTCTATTTTGGACTTCCATGCCTCCATGGTTTTTATGAAAGGTAGTTGATTTGATAATAATGGCTATACGCATGAACTTTATTAGATGGAGCTTAAAGATTCTTCAACAAGGTGAATAGTGTCAAACATTTTTAAGACTTTCTCTCTGCCTAGTTTGCCAAACTCTACTCTCTTTTGCTTGTCTCTAATAAGAATCTCAAGTCTATCTGCTAACATTTTCTCATCTTTTTGGTTAATAAGGAAACCAGTTTTTCCATCTTCTATTAGTTCAGGGATTGCGCTCACATTTGTTGCAACAACTGGTAGGCCCGCAAGCATTGCCTCAACAATTACATTCGGAATGCCATCAAGGTTTCCATTACTTGGCTTTATACTCGGCATTACAAAAATGTCTGACTCTAGATAGTTGTGCGAATGCTCATTAAACAAAACCTCACCAGTAAACGTTATGTACTCGGTTAATCCAAGCTCATTAGTTAAAGCTTCAAGCTTTGAACGCTCTGTGCCCGCATCACCTGCAAATCTTGCTTTAAACTTTAACCCTTTGTCCTTCAAAATCCTAGCTGCGTGTATAAAGTATGAAAAACCCTTCTTTTCTACCATTCTTCCAACCAGGTAGATTACTGGGATTTCATTGAAGGTTGTTGTCCTTCCACCAAAAGTGTCACCCTCTAGATGATGGTAGATAGTTTTTACTTTGTCCCAAAGATGCTTATCAAGAAACTTTTGTAGATAGTCTTTGTTAAATTTGGTACAGGTAAGAACAAACTTTGCACTTGTAACTCTTTTTACTATATCCTGGGGGCTTGATAGCCAAATATCCTCAGCATGACACTCAATGCTATATGGAATGCCAGTTAGATCCGAAATAATATTGGCCATGAGCCCACCTTCTGTTATCCAGTTTGCATGGATTAAATCCGGCTTAAGGCTTTTAACTAAAGGTAACATTGAAATGGCTGTGCCTACTGATAACGGCCTATCAATGTACTTGATTAAAACTTTAGCAAAAAGCACGGGATTTAGCAGAGCGAATTTTAGCCCATCAACAACTCTTTGTCCTTTTGGTTTTTTGAAGTAATGAACTCTGTCTCTAAGAGAGTTTGGAATAGTTGCTTTATTTCCTTGCTCAAGAGATAAAATTTGAACATCAATTTTTCCACCAGCAACAAGCCCTTCAATCTCACGCGTAATAAAGGTTTGGCTAAATACTGGAAAGGTTGAGAGGTAATATAATACTTTTTTCATACTTATTGAACCTGCTCTTTAATTGCATATGTTTTTTTGTTTTGAGATTCAAAGTAAATTCTTGTAAGAAGCTCTCCTAAAAGCCCCATGACTATAAACTGAACCCCTATCAGTATCAGCACTACAGCAACCAAAAGCAAAGGCCTGCTACCTATCTCGTGAGCATAATAAAACTTATCAAAAAATAAATAAGATAGCCCAAGCATCCCAAAGAATAGACTTAATATGCCCGCTGAACCAAAAATCCTTATGGGGCTGGTTGAAAATGGAGCTGTTGAGAACGATGTAAGAAACTTTAGAGCGATTAAATCCAAAATTGTTCTATGGGGTTTAAGTATATCCGCATTAGGAAGCACTTTACCTTTTGGAGCGTTATAGTCTACGTCTACCTCTTTAAATTTTGCCCCATAAACGGTAGCAAGCGCGGGTAAATATAAATGACTATCCCCATAAAGCCTCATGTGAGACAACACATCTTTTCTCATTACTCTTACAGGCGTTGTTACATCTTTGAAATCATGCCCTACAATCTTACTTACAACTTTATTTGCCACATCTGATACCATTTTTCTAAATGCTTTACCTTTCCACTTGTTTCTTCTAAAACCGCAAACAACGTCATAACCGCCTTCCTCAAGATGAGTTATAAGGTTTAATAAATCTTCAGGATTATTTTCTAGGCTAGCTCCTATAGTTAACACAAGATCACCTTTTGCTGCATCAAAACCTGCCTGCAAACCAGCGGTATGCCCATAAAATCTTCTAAAATTAATAGATTTTACGTGAGGATCCTGCCTATTTAATTCCTTTAGGAGACTCCAGGAACCGTCACCAGACGCATCATTTACAAAAATAAGTTCATACGATCTGTCCTGCTCTCCAAACACAGTAGAAAGCCGTGCATAAAGCTCAGGGATAGTTTCCTCATTATTATGTACCCATACTACTACTGAAATATCCATAGTTCTCCTATTATACCTCTATTTCTAATCCCTAACAAATTTAGTGATAATAAGAATTAGAATGTTGGTAGGTTTCTATACCAATCAGGCATCATTAAAAACATCTCTACTTGTTTTTTAATCCCTTCCTCAATGTTGGTTTTTGGTTGATATCCAATCAACCTTTTTGCTTTACTTATATCCGCGTATGTAATATTTACCTCTGTAGGCGGCCTGTTTACAAAATCAATCTTTATCTTTTTTCCCATCGCTTTTTCAATTGCATCAGCTAGATCTAAAAGCTTAACAGGGCCTGAGTTACCTAAATTAAAAATCTCATAACTGAGCTTAGCATCAACTGAACCTACTATCCCATTCACTATATCTTCTACATAGGTGTAATCCCTCGCCATGCTACCGTCACCAAATATTGTTAAAGGCATGTCTCTATACGCTTGATTTATGAATCTCTGAATTGCCATCCCGTATGGCCTCTGAAGTGGGCCGTAAACTGTAAAGAACCTTAAGCAAGTAACAGGCATTTTAAAGTTGTGATGGAAGGTGAACCCTATCACCTCTCCAGCAAGCTTTGTTGCTGCATACGGTGATATTGGCTTGTTCTCAACTCCGTCCTCTCTGAAAGGCACATTATCAGAATTTCCATAAACTGAGGAGGAAGATGCAAATACAAAGTTCTGAACTCCGTAAATAGTACTGAGGTTTAATAAATTAATCGTCCCATCAACGTTTACTGAGGTATATAGCCTTGGCTGTTTTAAAGAGAGTGGAACACCAGCCATTGCAGCTAGGTGCACAATGGCATCAAATTTATGCTTTGCAAACATGTGCTCAAGAAATTCAAAGTTTCTAATATCCCCTTCAATAAACTCATAGAATCCTCTCTTGCCCGACTTTGGGAAGGAGGACCACTCATCAAGCTTGTTATAAATAGGCTCAACTAGCTTTCTTGGGAAAAATTGAACATTCCTTCCAGAAGCCAGATTTGTGAGATCTATATTGAACTCTTTGCATTTTCTTGGGTAATATTCATGAAAATTATCGTAACCAACAACATCATCACCCCTCATAATAAGGGCTCTGCATAAATAGCTACCTATAAAGCCTGCAGCTCCAGTTACTAAAATTTTCATACGGTCATTCTACCAAAGGTGAGTTACGCAGTGTAGTTTGTGTACTTTCTAACAGCGTATGTTTTTCTTCCTGAGGACTCAAAGTAGGTTCTCATTAAGAGCTCGCCAAACATTCCCATCATAACGGACTGTAAGCCAACTATAATTAACAAAGTTGCTCCAATAAGTAACGGGCTGTTACCTATAGAGTGACCTAATACTTTAAGTACTAGAAGGTACGCCATCATTAAAAACCCTAACATGCTAACAAGTGCGCCCGTAAAGCCAAACAACCTTCCTGGCATCATGGTGAATGG
Organism: uncultured Candidatus Saccharibacteria bacterium; assembly: GCA_964636285.1. Classification (GTDB taxonomy): domain Bacteria; phylum Patescibacteriota; class WWE3; order UBA101185; family 2-01-FULL-41-18; genus CAZWQF01. The sequence goes on along the minus strand of CAZWQF010000007.1, from coordinate 7,691 downwards.
CTTTTTAGCAAAATGAAGCATGAATTTTAATGTGACAAGATCAAGAAGAACTTTAATGGTTCTTTTATGCCCTTGGTAAGCTGATACACCAAAATCCCTATCCTTAAATTCAACTTCAAATTCAATCATTTTTGCTCCGTATGTAGTCAGGTAGTCAGGAATAAACCTATGCATCTCTCCATACAGCCTGAAGTTATCAATCATAACCCTAGTAAAACCTTTGACACCTGAACCCCTATCCATCATTTTAACTCCAGAGATTTTCTGAATGATTTTATTTGCAAGCCCACTTTTTGCAGCTCTCTCCGCTCCCCACCTGTTGGTTCTATGGGTATTTACAAAGTCATACCCTTGGTCAAGGTACTCTATAACCTGCAAAACTGCCTCAAGGGGAGTTTCCAAATCCGCCGAAACGGTAATTACGTAATCCCCTTTTGATACATCAAACCCAGCCTGGTATGCAGCAGATTGACCAAAGTTGCCCATCTGACACACTCCAACAATATTTTTATGATGCTTAGAGTATTCCTCAATGACATCCCATGTTTTATCCTTACTTCCGTCATTTACAGGGATAATTTCAAAGTCATATTGGTGATTTTTAGCAATGTCTAAAAGACCATCTAAAGTTCTATCAATATTCTTTTCTTCGTTATAACAAGGAATTACTATTGAGATGAGTTTTTTGTTATTTTGCATATGTATATATTATATTACTATAAGTCATTTTAAGCAAATTTGATACATCTTTTATACTCAAGGGGCTGATCTCCTAAGTATTTCTAAGTTATGCTTATACCATTCTACAGTCTTACTGATACCCTCTTCAATACTAGTTTGAGGTAAATAGCCTAAAATCTTTCTAGATCTTGAAATGTCTAGTAGAGTTGTTTTAAAAGTATGTTTCTCAGAATACTTCTGGGACTGGGTTATATCCAAACTCTCAATAGGCCTAGAAAATTTATTAGCTACAAGTACAAGAACGTCATATAACGAAAGGGTTTTTCCTGATGCAATATTCATTACTTGAAACTTAATTCTCTTGTTCAAGGAGCGGTATATATACTCAACTATATCGTCTATATAAATAAAATCTCTAGTGGTGGTTCGAATATCCGAGTACATCCCAATTGGCAAATTGCGCTCAACTCGATCAATAAAATGTGTAAGAATAGTATGAGGTCTCATCATTGGCCCGTAGATGGTAGAGAATCTAAAAACAAAGGTGGGGAGCTTATGTTTCTGACTCAAATACTGTAATATCTGCTCGTTGGCATAAAAAGAAGAACTAACAGGAGTAAGGGGCTTTGGTAAAACCTTTTTCTCAGTTAATTTTATTTTTTTTGTACCTCCATAAACCCCTGAGGCCGAAGCAGCAATAAATTTCTTCACTCCTAGCGAGAGGGCAAGTTCATACATTTTTATACAGCCCCACACATTGACTTTTATGTACTCACTAAACTTGTCAGCCTCATTAAACGAGTAATAATCTTCTTTCTTAGCAAGGTTTATAAAGTAATCAATTGGTCTAAATTTAAGTATAAAAGCGTTAGCATCTATATCTGTAATATCAGCCTCAACAAATTCAAAATTTTTATCAACAGACAACAAACTTACTCTGTCTTTAACAATATTGGTCCCGTGATCCGCAGAAAAATTATCAACCCCAACTACAAGATGGCCTTCCTTTAGTAATTTTTTGGCCAAGCTATATCCAGTAAAACCTCCACAACCTGTGATAACAAATCTCATACAACTTAATCTATCAGAAATGATAAAATTACAAAAGTGACATACGAAAAAGTACAAGCTGAAAAACTTAGCATTAGAAAAATAGATGAGCTTAAAGACGATCTAAAGCTATGGGGTGAATTTTGGGAAACAGTTGGCATCGAAGAATTTACAGATTTTTTTGAAAAAGAGGAAAGAAACTTTGATAACCTTAAGCTATTTGTAAATGGTGTTAAGGATTATTATAGAAGAATTGCGCCAAATAAAGAACATAGGTACCTTTACCCTAGAGGTGCTATAGAAGATGCTATTTTTAGAGGGGATACTGTACTTTCAGACTACGTTATAAGCCAGATGGAGGGCAATGAGACAGATAAAGCTGCTTTATCCCGACACATCTTAAGCTTTACGTTAATGGATCCAGAGGGTCCGATTGTGCATGCTGGTTCGGGTTGGGAGATTCATTCAAGATTTGCTGCAAATATTATTGAAGCTAAAACAAGCGGGAAGTGGGATATAATAAATCTAGATATCAGTCGACCTGTGCTAAATTGGGCAAGGGATACAAATATTAGACTGGGCACAACCCCACATCAGTTTGAAGTACAAGGTACAGTTAATAATTACCCATTACCATCAGCAACTGCAAAATTTGGTTTTTCTGGAGTTTTCACTCACGGCACCTTAAGATATTGGGTTCCGGGAGATGAAGATCTAGATAGGCTCTCAGAGCTTAATGCTAAATCCTCTGCGGACACACTCACTCGAGAGGAGAGTGTTGAACTAAGTAAATTACAAGCTTTCCGAGATGCAACAAGCTGTTTTATCAAAGAATCTGAACGAATACTCAATCCAGGAGCTCATATTGTAGCCTGCGATGTGGGTTGGGATGTTTTTCCAGGACCTGAGAGACTTATTAGAGAGCTTGAAAATTTTGGGTACACACCTTCTGGTCAGGTTGAGCCAAGTCAACTATCTCCAAAGTCCTATATGGTGGAAAGAGTAGATATAAAAGCATTTCCAGCCGCTCAATTTTATTTTTTATATGCATATGCAACGCCTGAGGAATTTTCAATGGTAAGCGAGTCTAAGCTTGGAACTGATAAATTAAGCCCACCTCCCAATAGAACACAGGATCTGCTTGTAAGATGGGTTGAGGAAGAAGTAATAAAAGCAAACCCACTCGTTACTCAAGGATCTGATGAATTTAAAACTCTAAAGTTAGATCTTCTAGGAAGGGTTGTAGGGCAAGTGGACAGAACCCTTGTTATTGTTAATGCTAGAACATAAATTCCAAATAATAATTAAGTAATTTTTTGTATCAACCTATAGCCTTGACAAAAGTGGTATACCAGTATTACAATACATCCAACATAAGTGATATAGCAAATATGTAGTTCCTTACCTTAAGCCTGAGGGAGAGGTGACCAAGATGAGGTCTATTTGCCCTATGAGGCCTATCCGTCCCTCAGACTCAAGGTAAGGAGCCTTTCCAAGCCCAACTTAGCCATAAAACAAAGGAGAAAACGTCATGGCTAACAAGTTTGTTGTCGGGATCCGGTGGTTTGAGGCCAAACCGCAAAAGGTCCTCCCACAGCTTGCGGCCCTTAACAAGGCAGTGAGCACAGCGCTGGGTGCGGGCGCCGAGCACGTCTTAATCGCCATCAATGGAGACCGGGACGTCTCCCCCATCAGCCAGATCGTGGCCCCGGAGAAGGTGACTTTCATCAAGGTCACTCCTGCGGGAAGTTTCGTCCCCATGCTCAATGCCATTCTCATGGCGGGAAGGCAGCACTTTGCGCAGGGTTGCCACATGCTCATCTCCAGCACGGAGATGGGATACAACGAGACTGACGTGGAAGTGCTTTTCAGCTACATGGATGGGCACACGGCGTGTGTAGGTGCCGCGCTTGAGGGGCACGATTATCACCCCGGCACCACCATCAAGGAAGCGAATGGAGTCCAGATTCCCTGGAATACCTTCTCGCTTTTGAACCCCTATGCGGTGTGTGTAACTGGCATCCCGATGCTCGGTGATGGCACCTTTCTGGATCTGTCAACTGCGGGTGTAGAGGAGCTAATCACCTATGCGGTGATCCAGAGGTTGTATAACAGCCAGGTAAAGCTCGTCAGCATCCCCAGCTCAAACGGTTGGGATACCAGGAATTTCACCGGTGAGAGGCTTGAGGCACACAAAAAGAAGATGGCAAGCAAGATCTCAAGGCCTGCAGCCCAGCTCCAGTTTGCCAACCTGAAGGCCCCCACCGTCCAGCACATCTAGAACCTGCCAAGAATACATTCATTCACCATTAGACTTTGCGGTCGACGAATAGTGAATGGGTGTATTAACCCTCCAGTTTAACAATTGGAGGGCTTACCAAAGTTACTAAAGAAAGCATATGATATTTAGTTCTTGTAGGAAGAAATTATTATATGTTAGCAAGCAATATTAGTAATTTTGGCAAGTGCACGTTTAAATGAGATTTAAAGTAGTTATCTACGGAGAGCGTGAGATCAATTGCGGTCGACGCACGCTCTCCGTAGATAATTATATAACATTTTTACCGCGTATCCTGCACTACCAAAATAATAGAACTACCTCAATTTTTGCTTCACCTACAAACTTTATTTAAAACCTAATTTGAAAAACTAAGAACATAAAAAGGATATTACTGAAGAAATAATAGGTCACGGTCACTTAGAATTGCCGGTCACACATTAAGCAGAAATATGTGACCGGCGCTAGTTATGATGGGGCAGACTAGTGGTTTAGCCAGAGAGCTGGGCCGCTTCCAGATACTCACTTGACGCTTCCACCCAGCTGAATCCTCTGGCAAACTCAGCCTCCTCGACTGCTCTGGGGTTCAGCTCAGGAGCCGCTGATTCATCGGAAAACCTGATGACCACAAAGCACTGGGGCTTTGCTCTCTGCAACTCTAGACACATCGAGGTACCCGTCACTTGTGCAGGTGTAGCCCAAATTCCCGTTTCCTGAAGCAACTCCCTCAAACCACCCGATATCAGGGCCTCACCTAGGGAACGGCCTTGGATGAGGTCCGAAAACCCCAAGATGCCCCCAGGAATTGTTAGTTTCCCACCGAAGGTCGAAGGAATTCTTCCTCGCATGGTGGGTTTCTTTACTCCAAGGATACGAGATTCTCTCCACCTCACATCGGTAGCCACGCCGAAAAGAAGGGGTACTCCCGGAAGCCCAGCCAGATTCCAAAACGGATGCTCATTCCCAACCCTCCAGGCTTCAATAAGAGACACCCCACCCAGATCGAGACTCCGCTTTGCAGCATCCGACCAGGCAAAACGAAGATCGAACGGGAGAGACCAGACTTCCAAAGTCCCATCTGAACGCTGAAACAAAGCCGGATGGGGCTGCTTATCCCCAGCAAACACTGCTCCTGCGCTCTTAAGCATTTCAGGCAGATTAGTATCTGCCAAGCTCTTCAGGGTACTTTCCGCGATGGTGCTTTCAATTCCTGGAAACCATGCAGGTAGAACACAATAGTCCATAACGGACCTCCTTTGTGAGAGGCATTATAAGTTAAAATTGGATTATTTACAACCTATAGTATAGATGCTAGCATACTATTTGTGATAAATGAACTAGTCATTCTTGCAGCAGGTAACAGCAAGAGAATGGGAGATTTAGGCAAAAAATACTCAAAACCTGGTGTTCCTGTAAAAAATAAGCCGTTACTTTTCCACGTAATTAAACCTTACCTTAAATTAGGTATAACAAAAATTCACTTAGTTCTAAATCCTAAAAATGAATGGCTGGCCAGCGAAATAAAAACCAAAATTTCAAGAGAAGTAAGCATAGACCACGTGATCCAAAAACTACAAAATGGATCAGGAGATGCCATCAGACTGGCTTTACCCCTAATAAAAACTGATGATATATTCTTATGTGCTTGCGATAATATTTTGACATACAATGGACTTAAAAAATTAGCTAAAAAACACCTATCAAAAAAACCCGAGGCTACATTATCATTAATAAAAGATAAAAAAGAAAAGATCTTAGAAGGCTCAACTGTAAAGTTAGGGAACGAAAACAGATTACTTAAAATTATTGAGAAACCTAAACAAGATGAGATATTAAGTAATTATGGGGTAGTTATGAGTCATGTTATTAATTTTAATTTCTTAAGAAGCCTAAGCTTTAACCATACTTTAAGAGAAGGCATAGAATTAGATTTTATGACCGAACTTGCAAAAAAAATAGAAACTAGCAAAATCTACGGAGTCAAGATAAGAAAACGTATAAATATCACCTACCCAGAAGACTTAAAAAAAATCAGATGATTAGGCAAACCCTTTTGGATACCTTGCAAACCAGTACATGCTTGATTGAACCATGTCTGGAAGCTCAAAGGCTGGGGCATATTGCAAGTCCCTCAGCGCCTTTGAAATATCCATATAAATCACATCTTTATCACCTCGTTTCCTGACAGAAGGCACTATATTAAGCTTTTTTCCTGACTGATCTTCCACCTCAGCTACAATTTCTTTCACCGAGTATTGCCTTCCGCAAGAGATATTAAACACATCGCTCCTATTCCCTGTGTTTAAAAACTCAAGCGCCTTCACAATAGCAAAAGCAGCATCATCAACATGTAGGTAGTCCCTAACAAGAGTTCCATCCAAGGTCTGATAGTTGTTTCCATTCAGTCTGTACACACAATCCCCCAAAGAGGCTTTCACTGCCTGAGATACAACGCCTGCGTTTTCCCCCTTATCCTCGCCTAAATTCCCATCTATTGTAGCTCCTGCTAAATCAGCCATCCTAAGGCTAACGCTCTTTATCTGTGCAATAAACTCATACCACCCAAGGAGCTTTTCCATAGAGTAAAAACTCTCGCCAAAAGGACCTGAAATCACCATTCTGGATTCTTCCCTTACAGGATTTGAATCCACCACGCCATATATTGATGACGAAGAAGCCAGAACCAGTTTTTTAACCCCAACAAGCTTCATAGCCTCGAGTATATTTAATGTAGAGATGTAATTGTAATTAAGAGAAAGATATGGGTTTTCGTATGCAGATTTTTCATCACTCAGGCATGCTGCATGAACAACGGCATGAAAATTCTGCGAATTAACTGCATTAAAGACCTCTTCTTTAGATAAAAGGTTGCCTTCAATAACTTTGACACCAGGATTTAACGCCTGCCTGTGTCCAGTAGAAAAGTTATCAAACACAGCAACATCTATCTCAGCCTCAAGGAGCTTTCTAACTAGCACTGAGCCCAAATACCCAGCACCACCACAAACAAGAACTCTCATAGTACAAGTAGTAATACCATATAATGAGATTTAATGCCTGTGGCCTACTTCTTACCTTTTAGAATAACCCCACCCGATACGCTATGCCCGTTTCCATTTGAACCATTTGCATGGTTAAGACTTGAGTTGTAAGTCTGGTGACTCCATCCGTGACTACCTCTTCCTACCCCAAAGTATTCATACCCAAGGTCCTTAATTTTTCTAGAATCAAGAAGGTTTCTACCGTCAAAGATGACCTTATCTTTCATGAGTGTGCCTATTTTTTCATAGTCAAACTCTCTAAATTCTTTCCATTCGGTAAGAATACAAAGCACATCCGAGCCTTTTGCGGTTTCATATGGATCATCAACATACTCAATTCCTACATTTCCAAGCTCTTTTCTTCCATTTTCTTTAGCTATAGGATCATAGACTCTCAATGAAGCCCCTTCGCCTCTTAAGAGCCTTATCACCTCAAGAGCAACTGACTTTCTTACATCGTCTGTGTTCTCCTTAAAGGCAAGACCGTAACATGCAATTGTTTTATCCGTAAGGTCATCCCCAAGGACTCTCTTTATTTTTTTGATAAAGTGCATTCTCTGAGCTTCGTTGACATCCATTACACCTCTTAAAAGCCTAAAATCGTATGCCTGATCCGTTGATGTTCTGTACAAAGCTTCAAC
>CAZWQF010000006.1:0-71593 GCA_964636285.1 uncultured Candidatus Saccharibacteria bacterium | reverse complement strand
AGTGGCTGAGGCCAACCTTGTAAAAGTTCTTTCAAGACTTGAGAGAAATAAAATTAGCGGTTCGGGTGATAAGAGATAGCGTCAAAATCTAGTATGAATATTAAAGTCCTACTCCTTTTGCTAGCCTTTTTGCATTTTAAACTACTTATGACTTTCATTTGTTAGAATATAAATTAAGATGTGGAGCGGGTTAAACATCAAATTCGTATAAACTTTGTCACATTAGAGGGTGTTATTAGCCTAGCTCAGGAAATTAATGATTAAAAACAAACTACTAAAAATAGCATATATATTTGTTCTACCCGTTTCTGTAGCAGGCGCTTTAATCTGGATTTATATCAAAGTCTCAAGGGGTTCTGAGGACTTGCTACTAAGAGTTACTTTAATTGGATTCTTCTTTTTTGTTTTTGCAATGTCTATCTTTATTAAAGGGCATCTTCATGATGTGGATAGAAACATAATGAAGTTAGCCAGATTCGATTGGTATCTATCCCTATCCCAAAGCGAGGGCGGGCCGTTTACGGAAGAGGAGGCATATTCACTATTCAGAGTTTTTTGGTATCTACTTATAAGTATTGCTGTGCTAGTAACTGTAGTTTTAGGAATACAGATATGACGAAGCATGTGGTATTTTAATTAATGGGCACTACCGCTAAAACTGAAGGCCCCAACAAAGGCCTAACGGACACCTTTATGCGAATTCGCTAAGGTGCCCGTTTTGTTATCATGTATATATGGAATATAGAAAGTTGTTGGAACAGTGTTTACTTCTAGCTAAAGAGTCAGGAAACAAAGGAGACTACCCAATCGGCGCTTTAATTGCAGATGAGGATGAGAGAGTTATAGCAAGTGCAGGAAATCAGAACACTTCCTCCGGTGATATATCGGCACATGCTGAAACTCTTTGCGTAAGACAGGCTGGAATTAAAAACCTTTCCAAAGACTTAAATGTTAAGACTGTTTTGTTTTCGTCCGAAGAGCCTTGCTCAGGTTGCTCTTTTTTTATTGCTAGAACAAATATTTCAAAGGTTGTGTGGGCTTTATCTGACCCCCACAGAGAAGGATTAAGAGGACTAAAAGTATCAAAAGAGTACGGAAACCTTTTTACCAATATTGAAATTGAAGCGGAACCTTTTGAAGATTTGAGAGCACAGTCACTTGAACTTTTGAAAACCTATTTTATTTCAAAAAATAACCAAAAAATGGCGGAAATACATTCATAAAGAACCGCCCATTCGATCAAAAATTGCAATCGAACGGACGGCCTCAGAACCAAGTGCTCAAACTACGATGGACAGAAAGTGCTAGTTGGGGCGGAGATCTCGACCTTTTCGCTTTGGATAGCTAACGCGACTACGGGCAGGCCTGCCACTCCAATTCCCAGGACCAACCCCAGTGTATGTCCTCCCAACCCCTTCCTTTTTGTCCCGGGCCTCCGCATCCTCAAGCATTTCAAACGCAGCTTTCTTGTCTACTGGATCAGCGGAGTCCATGAGCTGCCGAGCCACAGCTCCAACGTGACTTGCTTCAGGGTAAATGCTTACTGAAGCGTCTTTGGAACCTGGCATTCTCACAACCCCATAAGCCACCACCACTTCCCCAGGTTCGAGGTTACTCGCATTCTTGGTTGTCATGACTAGCCTCCCTCTAATAAGTTTGGACAAAGTTATAACATCAAAGATGATTAGCGTAAAGCCAATCTTAAATACAAACCTTGTGCTACTATTAGGTTATGGAGGCAAAACAAGTTGTGAGTATTTCCCTCAGCATTGTTGCGATAGTACTTAGCATTTCTACCCTTCTAATAGTAGTTACGAACACACAAAAACCCAAGAACACTCAGGCTCCAAGTATTAAGGACTATGAGCCAAAAATAGCTCAATTAGAAAATTCTAATAAAAACCTTGAAACAAAAATTAAATCTGCAAAACAAGAATTAGATGAATTCAAATTTCTAACCAGAAGTAAGCCCGAGTACTCCTTTAACGGATCTCAGTTTAAATTCAACAGGTGCTGTGTGGGTTCAACGCCAGAAGGATTAACGTTAATAGGGTATGACTTATTAATCGAAGATCCTTTAGGATCAGGAAATTATGATGACTTTGGTACCTCAAGCTACATTTCTTTCTTGAGCAACGACACAATCAAAAGTATTTTGGCACAAAAGCAACCTTATCCTGCTGTAGGAGTATATAAAATTATTATTGACTCTGAGTATAGGCATACAGAGGGCGTGATCTACCCTAGCATGTACGAATCAGGAACTGATTATGAGAGAGTGTATGACATTGAAAACGACGGAAAAAATTACTACACACAAATTAAAAGCACCCATACCGGAATAACTGTAGAACTGTATCATAAAAAAGATGGTACATTAGGGACACCAGATAAAACTTTTGCTCTTACCAAAGTTAAGGACGGCTACATTCGTCAAAAAATTCAAAAATAAAATTATGTTTGGGAATTTGTTAACGGGAAACCGATTGTTGGCGGATGGAAAGAAATGGCGCAAATTCCAGCAAAGTCAGAGGAAGCAGAAGCACTAAGCAAGGATTTAAAGAAAAGAGGCTTCAAGTTTGTCGGACCCACAATTATGTACGCCTACATGCAGGCAGTTGGCCTTGTAAATGATCATCAAGTAACCTGCTTTTGCTACAAACATTAGTCTGTAACTGAAATCTGCGTACTTCCGCCCTTAGACTTTTTATTGTTAATAAATACAGTTAAAGCCGCTTCAAGCTCTTGAGGGGTATCAAATTTACCCTCAATTACCATTTGGGCAAACACATTTGCTTCTTCTACTGTCAGAAGCGCGGTACCAATTGATTCTCTTATCGCCTCCTCCATTTTTGAGTACCTATCGGAGACTTTTATACTCCTTGTGCGCATCGGGTTATAGACTATTTATCGTCACATTAATGACAGTTGTCACCGCGCCCCTTAAAAACAAGCCGGACACCTTTTTTGCTCCCGTTGTTGCTATTTCAGTTTTAACTCTTTCAACAGCAGTTATGGCGTTTCTGTTTTTTTACCAACCAGTTTTACTTTTAATCGAAGGAAAGAAAAAAGAGACACTAAATCTTTTTGCTAAAACAGTAGGCATTTTTGCAATAATTACTGCATGTTCCCTTGCGCTTCTCTTTTTTGGCTTAATATAAAGAAGTTACCATCAGTAGCAAAAGGCCTAGGCTGGTATAATCTACAAATGGCAGAACCAAAAACAAAAGCTACAAATCAAGACCCAAAACTTTTTTTAGAAGGAGTTGAGCCTGAGCAAAGAAGGGAGGAGGGGAAAATTCTTTTAGAACTTTTTCAAAAAATTACGTCTGAGAAACCGGTCATGTGGGGACCAAGCATTATTGGGTTCGGTAAGTACCACTACAAGTCACAAAAAAGCTCTCAGGAAGGAGAATGGCCTCTTACTGGATTTTCGCCAAGAAAACAAAGCCTTTCTCTATATATAATGTCAGGAAATTTAGGCAATACAGAATTGTTTGAAAAACTAGGCAAGCATAGAGCAGGAAAAGGATGTTTATACATAAATAAGCTTTCGGATACTAATATGGAAGTCCTAGCTAAAATGATAAAAACGTCTTTTGATTACATGAAGAAAGCTAATAACGCTTAAGATAGTATGAAAAATATTATAGAAATTCTTAAAAATCGCTTTGAAAAGAACACGGAAAGACATCTAGGAATCGAATGGAAAAGCGTTCAAAAAAGGCTTGAGGCAAATCCTGGAAAACTCTCTGCAATAGTAAAAATGGAAGAAACTGGTGGAGAGCCAGATGTGATAGGGCAGGATAAAAAATCTGGGGAGTTTATTTTCTGCGACTGCTCGCCTGAAAGCCCTAAAGACAGAAGAAGCCTTTGCTACGACGAAGAAGCTAGACAGTCCAGAAAAGAATTTAAGCCAAAAGATAGCGCGGAAGGGCTAGCAAAGAAAATGGGAGTTGAACTACTTTTGGAGGATGAGTACCGAGCTCTTCAAAAACTTGGGGAATTTGACACAAAAACCTCAAGCTGGCTTAAAACTCCTGTAGAGATAAGAAAACTTGGAGGAGCAATTTTTGGAGACTGCAGATACAAAACAGTTTTTATCTACCATAACGGTGCTGAATCCTATTACGCTTCCAGAGGATTTAGGGGGACTCTGAAGATATGAAAAATAAAGTGAGGTGCCAGTGGGCAGAAAATGAGATTTTTCATAGCTACCATGATAGCGAATGGGGAAAGCCTGTTCACGACGATAAAATACATTTTGAATTTTTAATACTTGAAGCTGCACAGGCAGGGCTTACTTGGGCAACTATATTAAAGAGAAGAGAAGGGTATAAAAAGGCATTTGCTAATTTTAACGCAAACAAAGTAGCAACATTTACACAAAAAGATGTTGAAAAATTAATGCTGAATGAAGAGATTGTCAGAAACAGAAGCAAGATTGAATCAGCTATCAGTAACGCCAAACTGTTCTTGGAGGTACAAAAGGAGTTTGGAAGCTTTGATAAATATGTTTGGAAATTTGTTGGAGACAAGCCTTTAGTAAATATGTGGAATGGAATGTCTCAAGTCCCAGCCACCTCAAATGAATCAGAAGCTTTAAGCAAAGACCTTAAAAAAAGAGGTTTTAGATTTGTAGGACCAACTATAATGTATGCGTATATGCAGGCTGTTGGGCTTATAAATGACCACCAGGTAAACTGCTTTGCAAGATAGCATTATAATCAACATATGCAAAATAAAATCAGGAGAGGTAAGGACACAGCCACGATTGTAGCGCTATCGTTATTTAAACTAAAAATATAGAGATTACAAACTAAGATGCGCTAGGCTTCACACATGTGTTTTAGTTTATCTAAAGCAACTAACCACATCTTAGTAAACTCCTCTTTATATTCGTCTTGAATGTCTTGATCTACCGTAACGGTAGCCTTATCCCCAACCTGGCTAAATGAATAGTTTTCATAAGCAGGTGCCCATTTCTTTACTTCCTCACTTGTGTAATCCTCTACTCCATCTTTAAACATGCCTATGTGATGGATAGAAAAATACTCAAACTCTTTATTTTCGGCAACCTCACTCACCATCCCCATTTCTTTTCCAGTTTCTGGGTCAGGACCTACAAACACTATTTTAGAACCCTTCTCTAAAGAACCTCTGTAATGGGATCCGGGACAAAACGCCGATGTCCATTCGCGATAGGTTTTGTCATCTAGCATTACGTGCCAAACTTTTTCTCTAGGGGCGTTTATTTCAATGGAAACGTTAATTTTTTGCATGCTTTAATTTTAATATAATTAGTAGATAAAATCGACAAGTATCTATATAATGTTGAGAGTACTTTTCGAAAGGAATAAATGGCATCTACTGCTACGTATTTAAATTTTTCAAGAAACACAGAAGAAGCGTTTAATTTTTATAAGAAAGTTTTTGGAACCGAATTCCAAGGCCCAATCCACAGATTCTCAGAAGTCCCTGAAATGGAAGGCGCTCCAAAAATGAGCGAAGAAGACAAAAACCTAGTTATGCATGTTTCCCTACCTCTTCTTGGAGGGCACCTGTTGATGGGAACTGATGCTCCTGAATCCATGGGATTTAAAGTTATTCCTGGGAATAATGTTTACATAAGCCTTGCGCCGGACACAAGAGAAGAAACCCAAAGACTTTTTAAAGCACTTTCCGAGGGAGGTAAGGTAGAAATGGATCTACAAGACATGTTTTGGGGAGATTACTATGGATCCCTTACAGACAAGTTTGGAACAAAATGGATGCTTAACTGTTCAAAGAAAGCTTAATTATGCAAAAAATTGTGCCGCATTTGTGGTTTGACAAAGAAGCGGTAACAGCTGCAAAGTTTTATACATCTTCTATAGCGAATTCAAAGATGCTAGGGACCTCCGTAATTAAAGATACACCATCTGGTGACTGCCAAACTGCAAACTTTATTCTAGGAGGCGTAGAGTTTATGGCCATAAGTGCAGGGCCGTATTTTAAACTTAACCCTTCGATTTCATTTTTTGTGAATTTTGACCCATCAAAAGACAAAAATGCAAAAGAAAGTCTGAACACTCTTTGGGCAAAACTTTCAGAGGGAGGGAAAATCTTGATGGCCCTTGATAAATACCCATTTAGCGAATGGTACGGCTTTGTTGAAGATAGATACGGGGTTTCCTGGCAGTTAATTCTCACTAACCCGAGTGGAGACGAAAGGCCTCAAATCATCCCAAGCCTTTTGTTTGTAGGTGAAAAGTACGGAAAGGCTGAAGAAGCAGTAAACTTTTATCTTTCGGTTTTTAAAGACTCAAAGCTTGGGAGCATGGTTAAGACTGGAAACGAAGTTATGTTTTCCGACTTCAAGCTTGGGGATTTATGGGTGGCAGCAATGGACGGGAAGGGTGACCATAAGTTTGATTTTAACGAAGCCGTGTCACTTATTGTTAAGTGTGAGGACCAAGAGGAAATAGACTATTTTTGGGAAAAGCTCTCAGCGGTACCAGAAGCGGAACAGTGTGGGTGGCTAAAAGATAAATTTGGCGTCTCCTGGCAAATAACGCCAAAGATATTGGGCGAGCTTATGGGGTCAGGTGACCAAGCTAAAACACAACGAGTAACTGAAGCTTTTCTTAAAATGAAGAAATTTGATATTGCTAAGCTTGAAGAGGCAGCAAGAAGGTAGGATCCAATAGCTAAGCTCAGAGTAGGTTTATACAATAAGTTCATATATAATAAACCAGTGCCTCATCTAGAAGACAATAAAAGGTCTCTTGTAAAAACAATTACCTATAGAATTCTTATTATAATCTCTACCGCTACAACAGTATTTCTCTTTACGGGAAATCAAAAGATAACTCTTGAGGTAACGGGAATCTCAACGATTGTGAATACCTTTCTTTATTATTTCCACGAAAGAATTTGGAACAAAATACACTGGGGTAAAAAGGCGCTACTTCTTAAGCGAGCTGCTATCAAACACACTGCCTAATGAAACCCCACCCCTATCAACAGAATAAACTACAGGCAGATCATATTTTTTCTGAGGAACATTGTCCACGTCACAAACTATAAAATCAGCTTCGGACTCGTCAGAAACAACTTGAAATAATTTTTTTGAGTAATAGCTGACTGCAAAAGGCATATCGCACGTGTACACATTAATCGAACGAGTTTTTGCAGGGTTCTTTAAAAGCCATTCTGACATTTCTTTGTACGAAGCTCCCCAATAATCTGTGTCGTAATTCCCTATCGCTTTTTTTAAGCCTCCTGATAATTCGTTAAAATAAATGTATTCATAAGGGTGCGATTTGGTAATGTTGATTACCGTAACGAGAAAGAGAAATGATATTAAAATTAAATGGACGAATTTGAAGTTGCCTGCCCTGGAATTCAGAAACGTAAACAGATCAATTGCTGAAAGACAGGCTAAAAGCGATAGGATTGGAACTAAAAATAAAAAGTGCCTAAGTCCATTGTAGATCACAGGATTAATTAACAAGTAAGCTAAAAGATTAACTGTAAATGCGAACCCAAAGAAATATAGCAGGCCTGCTCTTTTTACTTTACGAAAATATATTAGGAACGGCAATATCACTAAAAGGACGATCTGGTACAGAGGAGTTGTGATAGCAAGCCACACAGGTAAGTAGTAAAAAGGTCTTTGTTCTTTTGAAAGAAACTTGCCCATAAACAGCATCTTATTATTCCAATATTCAAAGTTAGTACTACTTTCAACCAAAACTTTAAGGCCTTCCAAAACCCCCTGAGAAAACAAAGGAAGCAGTAAAACCAAGGCTAAAATTGAAATAAAAAATGAAATGACGGAGTCTCGTAAAGCAGTAACTGGTGATCTTTTAGCATAGTAAAAAAACATGACAACAAATAAGGACGCCCCAACTAATCTAAAAGATGTGGTTACTCCTATTAGAAGCCCTATTGCAACAGAACTGATAATAAAATTTTGTTTTTTCTGATGAAATAAGTAGATGGCCCCAAGGGTTAAAAAGTAAAACACTGCAAAAGGCACGTCTTTTGGGTTGGCAGGTAGGTCTCCTAAGAATCGCGGCGTGGCAAAAAGGAAGAGGGTTCCAACAAAAGCAATTTTTTGATCTTTATAGGTATGCAGTAACAACGCATAGAACATTAGAAATATTGGGAGAGCAAAAAGCATATTTAATAGATGGTAGTTTTCATAGTAGCCTTTGGGGTTTAAAAAGCTAAAAAGTGCGAGGTGCCCTCTAAAATAGGTGCTTTCTGTGGGGAAGTGCCTTTCTGAAATATTAAAGTTTTTTGATTGACTTCCTGTTTGATAATAATGAAGAAGTGCTTTTCCGCTTTGGTACTCTACATATTCGTCAGATGTAACTCCAAAGTGTTTGAACGTCAGGAGGCAAAAAAGAATGTAGAGTGCCGTAAGAACAACCGCAAATTTCACCTGGGTATTATAGGCATAAACCCAAGACTTGTTATATACTCACTGAGTGAAAACAATTCTTGTTGATGCTGTAGATGCTTTTGTAATTGAAGGCGAAGGAGTGTTCAAACCTCTTCACGACCTTCTAGAAAAATACCCTAACAGAAAAATCATTCTAACAAATGCAAATGACGAACAGGTAGTAAAGTTTGGGCTTACTAATCTTCCGTACGAACTTTTTTCTCTAAAACATAATCCAGATAAAATAGATCCAGAATACTTTAGAAAAATGCTAGCTCATTTTGACCTTAAAGCTAATGACGTAGTTTATTTTGAACACAATCCTGAAGCTGTTAAAAGCGCGGAGTCTGTTGGCATTTGTTCGTTTTATTACGATGCAGAGAAAAGGTATATAGATGGGGTCAAGGAATTTTTGGATAAAAACCTCTGATTTTTTCAGGGAAAAATCAATTTGATGCTATAGGTTTAAAGTTTTATAATAAAGCCCTCACAACAATCGCTACAAAAGTAAGGAGACCCACTGATGCTACCGCGAGGAATTCCGATTCTTCCAGAAGAGCATGAACAATACCCGGACGTGGTCAAACGGGCATGGGAAAAGTTTCATGAGTGGTGGGTTGACCAGCCACGCCCAGCAAACAGAGCTGACATGCCCCAGGATGTTGCGAACGCCATGGACACCATCCTTCAAGCGCCAATCCCAGGACACCCCGGCGCAACCGGAAAAGATTCCTGTTACATGATTGGCGTCCAGCAGAGCCTGCAAGGCTGAAAAAGACGCGCATCTCGAACCTTGTTGTGAGGGAGGCACCTCTATGTATATTCGTAGGGGTGCCTTTTCTACCTCCTACATCACCTTTATATTTTTCTGGTTTTTCTTTGAAAAAATGTAACTTGAAAGAATCTTGTAGGTATCCAGATCAAATTTTGTCTCGTGCAAACCACTTAAATCAGGCAACCCTTCTTTTCCCAAAGGCACCTCTGAAATATTTGTTTCTACACTTTTGCAGACCCAGTTATCAACAATAACAGCCGAGTCTCCTTCGGTTATTAAAACAGGACCTTTAAAAGGCCAGGATTTAAGCTTTGTCTCCACAAATGCCATATCAAATCTAAGGTTGTACATTTTTGCAGGCTCCTCGCCCACACAAGCACCTTTACACTTCCCAAGGTGATGCCCAAAACAACACGATTGTCCTTTTGTGTGAGATTTTTCAAGCCCAAGAAGCTTCTTACAAAGCCTATGCTTTTCACAAAGCTCCTCAATTCTATCTTTAGCTTGTTTTTGAGTTTTAAAAATTCCAAGGGTCTCCCCCTCCTCAAGAGCATCAGTAGTAAGAAAAATAGTTTTATACCCCTGGCTGTTTATCCCGCCTTTAATATAAGCCAGGTTCTCAACAACCCTAAGCCTTTTGTTATACACAGGTAGCATCCTTTTTATAAGCTCCGATTCCTTTAATAAAGCTCCAAGCTCCCCTTCCGTCTTTATAACTTCAATATCTTTTATTTGCGAAGCAATATTTAGCTCGGTACTTGAAAAGCTAGACGCAGAAAAGTGCGAAAGAACCCTATCCCTAACACTCACGCTCTTTCCAATGTATAGCGGAATCCCCGTGTCGCCATAAAAAATATATACTCCAGGCCCTTCATGCAAACTATTAAGCTTTTTCTCTGAGATACGAACAGGAATTGAAGGCCTTTTAAGAATAGCGCTCACAGCTTTTTCTATTTTTTCAGGTTCAAATTGAGATTTTACAAGATCAAAAAAATCAACCATTACTTTGGCGTCATCATAAGCCCTATGCCTATTATTAACCTCAAACCCAAATCTTTTTATCAGGCTATCAAGACTGTGAGACCTGTAGCTTGGGAATAGTGCTCTTGATAACTTGACCGTACAGAGACATTTTGCAGAATAGTTCTTCTCAAGGAGTCTAAATTCGTTTTTAACAAATCCGTAATCAAACGCTGCGTTGTGAGCAACAAAAACCGAATCGGCCAAAAGCTCCCCCACTTCTTGCACTACCTCACTAAAAGTAGGCGCCTTTTCAAGCTCTGCCTGTATAACCCCTGTCATTTCAAGAATTGACTCTGGAACCCGTTGTTCTGGATTAATTAATGATTGAAAGGTACTTGTTATTTTTCCGTCTTCGGTTTGGATAAGAGCTATTTCTATTATTCGGTCTCGCCTGTACGAGCCGCCGGTTGTTTCGACATCTACAAATGTCATTTTCCTGGGGAACACAGTGGTATTTTAATAAAACCCGAAGAAAACCGCAATAGAATGAGGGGGGGGGAAGGAAGGCAGACTGGTTTGTAAAAACTCGCACTATAGGGTAATATATAACCCACAAGTATCCTGCTTTCACAGGAGCTAGAGGTTAAAATGGAACTTCTCGACACCTCCAAATATGACCAAATGGTTGAGAGCGTCAAGGGAAGCGAGAACCCAAGAGAAGCTCTTGCCAGCATGATGAATCGGATGAGTGGAGACAATGTTGGGGCCTTTCTTAGGTATTTTGCGGGGTGGCAAACTGCGGCTTTTTATGCCAACCATCACTGGAAAACGGACGGCTCGGATGTGGCGTTCAATGAGCTGGCGAGCTGTCTTGGAGTTGCCTAACAAAAAGTCTCAAAAAGCGCCGGCGGGCAAAAAACCCAACGGCGCTTTTGACATAATTAAAGTTATTTCCAATTAACCTGAGATTTGGTTATAACCTCTTTCCAAGGGCCATCAGGTACGTCCTTTTCATCAACAAATTGCCAATCTGTTTTATCCAAATCTTTAAGACCTAAGTATTCTTTTACGGCAGGCGAGACATCAAGACCTGCACTTTTGTTGTCTTTATTTTTTGGAGCGGACTTACCAAAGACATACTTGGCGTCATCTTCTCCAAAAGGACCTACATCCTCCCACTGCGCATAGGCGTCTTTATCCCCCTTGGTTATTTTTATCCACCTATTTTTTAGCATAGACTCCTCTTTACCCCACTTTTTTTGGTCAAACCAATATACAACCTTACTTAAATCTTTTCGTCTTTTTCCATCTTCATCAAAATCATTGTAGGGAAGCGCAAAGTAAAATGGGTTTTCTTTTGGCTTAAAGTTTTCGGGAAGGAGGTTTTTTCTTTTTTCGGGATCGTCAGGACCACCGTAATGCTTCATCCATTCGTCATCCCAAGCGCTCGCTTTGTTAGGAATAAAATGGTTATCCTCATCGGAAGGTTCTCCAACCCAAAAAAAGGTAGTGCTTATATCTTTGTGTACAGGGTATTTTTCTTTAAAAAGGTCAGCAACAAAGGCTAGGGGATTTGGAATCTTTGATCCTTTGCTTGATGTGCTCGATTCGCTCGACTCAAGTGCTTCCACTATCTCCAAAAGTTTTGTGGAACCTCCTGTCAAACTAGATTTAACTACAGGACTCATCATAATTCTTGAACTTTGTCTAATAATGATATAAGTTAGTAAAACTATGATAACTATAGGTATTAAAAAAAGCAGGTATTTGCGCGATTTCATTCAGCGCATTATAGCAGAGAATGAAGTCTTCTGAGGTCAAACCAATCTTTTATTCTTCAAAAAGAAGCAGATGGAATATATTTCTAGCGGTAGTTTTTGTTTTTGCAATTTTTGTTGCAACCACAGTAACCGCAATGGGGTACTCTATTTTAAACATACCCGAATTTCAAAACAGTTTTGGGATTGAAGACCCGAGTAGCCTAATTGCAAGAAAAGGCGGGGCGCCAAGCAGAGGTTTAACTGTAGATGCCCTTCAACAAACAGGTCACAGCAACCAAAGTATAAATATTGCTTATCAACCCACACCTAAAACCACGGATAAAACTCCTCAAAAAGAAGTTGTGGGATATTTTGTAAACTGGGACCCCGCAAGCTTTGCGTCTTTAAAACAAAACCTCAAGGGCATTACAACACTAACACCTGAATGGGGGCACATTTCAAAGGACGGGGACGTGATTTCAGACAACAAAGATTATCAAAAAGAAGTTACTAATTACGTTAGGAGAGAAAACTCTTCAATAAAAATTGTGCCTCTCATAAATAATTACAACTCTGATACCCAAAGCTTTGATCCAGAGCTTACAGCAATATTTCTTAAAAACGAAACAAAAAAGCAGGAGCTTATAAGTAACGCGGTTAAGTTTGTTAAGGAGGGTCAGTTTGATGGGGTAAGCATTGATTTTGAGAATATGTACCCCGAGGACATGAATTCGTTTCACTTTTTTATGCGTGACCTGTATGCAAGATTCAAATCCGAAGGGCTTGCTGTCTCTGCTTCAATCCCTCTTGATGACGACGACTTTAGCGGGTTTAGTCTTTCAGAGTACAGCGATTATTTGATTTTAATGGCCTATGACGAACACTGGGCAGGCGGAGAGCCTGGGGCTATTTCGTCACAAAATTGGTTTAAAGAGAAGCTTGCTTGGAGACTTCAGCAAATACCTGCGGAAAAAGTTGTTGTGGCTCTGGGACAGTATGGGTACGACTGGCAAGCAGGGACAACAAATGCAGTAAGCCTCAGCTACGACGAAGTTATGACCAAAGCCAAGCTAGCAAAAGCTACATTCAGCTGGGATTCAATCAGCGCAAACCCTTATTTTACATATGTGGATAACGGATTTTCCGCACATACTCTTTGGTTTTTAGATGGTATCACCGCATATAACCAGATAAAAGAGGCCCAGAACTCTGGGGTTAAAGGTTTTGCAATGTGGAGACTCGGATCCGAAGACCCACAGATATGGGCGCTATTTACCAAAGACTTAAATAATGGCGGGCAGGCTGTTGGGAATATGCAAGAGATGCAGTACGGGTACGGGATAAACTACCTTGGAACCGGAGAGACTATAAAAATAAAAGCGATGCCAACAATGGGGTCAAGGGAAATTACAGAAGACCCTACCACCAAAGTATTATCTGAAAAAATTGTGACAGCCCCAAACCCATACACCGTTCAAAGATACGGACTAGTCTCAAAAAAAGTGGCTCTAACTTTTGATGACGGACCTACAAAAAAATATACAACTAAGATTTTGGACACTCTCAAAAACCAAGGGGTGCGTGGTACGTTTTTTATTATTGGAGCGCTAGGAAATGCTAATAGGGACATTTTGCAAAGGATATATAACGAAGGAAACGAAATTGGAAACCACACCTTCTCCCACCCCAACCTTGAACTTACTTCAACCAAAGAGGCACTTCTTGAGATAAATGCCACCCAAAAACTAATCGAAAGTGCAACAGGAAGAAGCACCCTGCTATTTAGACCTCCGTACGGTGAGGATGTAGAACCGCAAACCCCTTCGCAATTAAAAACTCTCATTACCGCAGGAGAGTTAGGCTACTTTACAGTGGGAATGAATGTTGACCCAAAAGACTGGGCAAAACCAAGCGCACTTGAAATTGCGCAGGATGTAGAAAAGAAGGTGAAAAACGGCGATGGGAACATTGTACTTTTACATGACGGTGGTGGAGATAGAACCGCAACAATCCAGGCACTTCCTTACATAATTTCAAACCTCAAAGAGCAAGGGTATGAGTTTGTGACAGTTTCAGAATTGATGGGTCTAACAAGGGATCAGATCATGCCTCCTGCCAAAGCCACCAAACCTCTAATTAACTATTCAAGTAATATGGGTTTTACCCTTGCGTATCTCTTTTATAAGTTTGTCACAAATCTTTTTGTAGTTGGAATTATGCTTGGTATTTCCAGACAAATTTTAATATTTGTTCTTGCTGTAATTCAAAAGGTTAGCTCAAGGAAAAAAGTATATGACGCCAAGTTTACCCCTTCGATTTCTATTGTTATACCAGCCTTAAACGAGGCAAAAGTTATTGTAAGGACTGTGGATAACATCTTAAGATCAACTTACAACAACCTTGGGGTTATTGTGGTAGATGATGGATCTACAGACTCAACATTTGAAATTACAAAAGCAGCGTTTAAAGGAAATCCCAAAGTTAAAATTTTTCAAACGAATGGAGGAGGCAAATCTAGCGCTATCAACTTTGCAGTAAACCAAAGTAGTGCAGAGTTAATAATGGTTTTGGACGCAGACACTCTTCTAAAAGCAAATGCTGTCAGCAAAATTGTCAGGCGATTCAAAGACACTTCAGTTGGAGCGGTAGCAGGAAATGCAAAGGTAGGAAACAGAGTAAATTTGTTAACAAAGTTCCAAGCCCTTGAGTATGTAACAAGTCAAAATCTTGATCGAAGAGCATTTGCGTTGCTTAACAGCATTACAGTGGTGCCTGGTGCAATAGGTGTGTGGAGAAAAGACCTGCTAGAGAAGGTGGGCGGGTTTGGAACGGACACTCTTGCAGAAGACGCCGAATTAACTCTTAAAGTTTTAAAACTTGGATACAAGGTTGAGTATGAAGAAAGGGCGATAAGTTATACAGAAGCTCCAGAAAACATTAGGGACTTTATCAAGCAAAGATATAGATGGATGTTTGGCACATTTCAAGCAATATGGAAACACCAGGATGTGATTCTCAAGCCAAAGTATAAGTTTCTTGGACTTGTAGTAGTACCCAACGTAATTGTGTTTCAAATAGCTTTTCCTTTGGTAGCGCCAATTTTAGACGTATATGCAATGTTTTTGGTTGCAATAGACCTGTTTCAGAAATTCCAACACCCAAGTGCTTCTTTTGAAGGTCTTGGAAAAATTGCCTACTTCTACCTTGTGTTTCTGTTTGTGGATTACCTTGTTTCAGTGGCAGCGTTAATGCTTGAGGAAAAGGAGGAACAGTATTTGGTAAGGCTTCTTCCTCTTCAAAGAGTTTTATATAGGTTCCTTTTTTATTTTATTAGCATCAAAGTTGTGCTATCTGCTATTAAGGGGTCTAATGTTTCTTGGGGAAAACTTAACAGAACAACAAATGTCACAGGAATAATCGGATCGGAGGTATAATAATACGATGAAAACAATTTTAAATCTTCTTCTTAGCGGCGTTGCAGTCATGATTTGTGCCTACTTAATACCTGGAGTACATGTGGATGGGTTTTTTATTGCTATTGTAGTGTCTGTTGTCTTGGCAGTCTCAAACGCAGTAATTAAACCTATACTGGAAATTCTTACATTACCTCTAAGCATATTAACTCTTGGGCTGTTTAGTCTTGTCATATCTGCTGCAATGGTAATGATTACTGATTACTTTGTGCCGGGGTTTAGGGTAAACGGGTTTTTAAGCGCGCTTTTATTTGCAGTAGTACTTTCCCTTGTGAACAGCGTTCTGTTTTCGTTTACAAAAAGCAAAAAATAATTTTGGAGTATAATCTGGTCATGAAAGGTCAGATCAAAAAGTCCATAATTTTTCTTTCAGTTTTTGGAGTTCTTCTTGCAAGCTATCTTTTTTATAACTTTATTTTTCAGCCTAAAGTTAGGCTATGTACAATAAGCCAGAATGTAAATTGTGATGCTGTGATTAGCGGAGAGGTTTCAAAAACGCTAGGAGTTCCAACCTCCTTATACGGACTTATTGGATACATTATAATTTTGTTTGGAGCTGTAAAGAATAAGTTTAAGCTGGTTTTGGGAATGGCTTTGTTTGGGACGCTATTTTGCCTAAGAATTACATACATCGAGCTTTTTCAACTAAAAGTTTATTGTCCAGTTTGCCTTATGTGTCAATTTACCATGCTTGGAATTTTAGGACTTTCTATTTATCAGAAAATGCAAAAAGTATGAATTTTGTAGAACTTGATCAAAAACTCCCAATAGATTATGTAGCTAATTTTGCACTTATAAAGGATGGTAAAATTCTGCTCGAAAAGAGCTCAAACAGCTCTATCGGCTGGAAACTCCCAGGAGGTCATGTTGAGCCTTTTGAAGAACCTCATATTGCAGTCAAAAGAGAGGTGAGGGAAGAGCTTGGTGTAGAAATTAATTTTATAAGTAAACCTCTTTTCCCAACTGAGGAGCTGCACGAATCTTTGCCAACCCCATTCGCCTCTTATAGACACACTTTAGAAAACGACGGGACTACAAAAACAAAGCACAAGAATATTTGCTTTGCGTATTTAGTGAGCTCAGATGCGGAGCCAAAACCGCTTGAGGGGCAAGAGCTTAAATGGTTTACCAATAAGGAAATTGAGGATTCAAACATACTTCCTATAGTTAAAACCTTGTGCAAAGAGGCGCTTAAAACTTCATAAAATCATTGACAAAATTGTGGATAACTTTATAAATAGATTGTTACCACCTGCCAAAATCCTATGAATCATTCTGAATTATGGAAAGCCACATTAGGCGAACTAGAAACAGTTCTATCAAAAGCCGTCTTTAAGTCGTTCTTTTCTCATGCAGAGCTTGGAGAAACAAAAGAGAACAACATTGAAGTTGTGGTTGGAAGCGAATACATTGCAGATCAAATAAACAAAAAATTCTACGGCCTTTTAAAATCAACCGTGGATAGAATTTCAAAAACGAGCGTTGAAATAACATTCAGAGTAGAAAAAAGAGAAGTACAAACAAAAGTTGAAGACCTACCACTCTTCAACGACATGCAAAAAAAGCAGCAAGCGCTTACAAAAGACGCGTATGAAGACGCAGGCCTGATCCCAAAATATACATTCGAAAGCTTTATTGTGGGGCCATCAAACAGGCTTGCTCATGCAATTGCTACTGCAGTTTCTGAAAACCCAGGAAAAGTTTACAACCCATTTTTTCTTCATGCAGGTGTGGGTCTTGGTAAAACACACCTAATGCAGGCCATAGGGAACGCTGTGCTCAAACAGAATCCAAAAGCTAGGGTTGTATATGCTACAGCAGAAACTTTCATGAACGAGCTTATAGAGGCTATACAGGCAGGTAGGAATAAGAACTATACCGCAAACAAGTTTAGAGACAAATTCAGAAAAACAGATGTGCTGTTAATTGATGATATTCAATTTATTGCAGGAAGAGGAGAAGCCACGCAAGAAGAATTTTTCCACACTTTTAACGCTCTTTACATGTCTCAAAAGCAAATTGTGCTTACTTCAGACAGACCTCCAAAAGAATTATCAAAGCTGGATGCAAGAATTACTTCAAGGTTTGCAAGCGGAATTGTTGCTGATATGCAAAAGCCTGATTCGGAAACAAGAAGTGCCATTTTAAGAGAAAAGAGAGACATAATGAGAGAAAGCATCCCAAACAATGTAGTGGACTACATTGCACAAAACATTGAGACAAACATTAGAGAGCTGGAAGGAAACTTTTTGCAGATCATTACAAGAGCAAAAGCCGAAGGGCAAGACCTCACCGTTGAGTACTGCGCAAAGTTTTTAGGCCAAAATATTGGTAAACCGGTTGTAAATGTAAACGAACTTTTAAAGACTGTGTGTGCTTATTACAATATAAAAATTACAGATCTAAAAGGAAAAAGTAGGGTTAAAGAGTATGTAGTTCCAAGACAAGTATCAATGTATCTTTTAAAAAAGTTTACAGATACGCCATATATGGTAATTGGAGATATTCTTGGAGGAAGAGATCACACAACTATAATGCACGGAACAGAAAAAGTAGAGCTGGAGCTTAATGCAGATACAAGGATCAAAGCAGATGTTGTCAACATTAAAAGAACTTTGAATATAGGTGCGTAAAGCAGTGTGGATAACTACCCCTACTTATCCACAACGATATCCACCAAAACATACAACTTATAAACACGAGGGTACAACAAAAAACAGGGGGTTTCGGGTAGTTAACAGCAGGAATAACAGCATTCTAAAGGTATAAACTCAAATATAAATTGTATTAGTGACAACCAAGACCTAAAACTACCGAAATCAACATATCCACACCACTAATACAACTGCTTCTTGATATATTATATAAGAAAGTAATATGAGGAGGTTTGTGGAAAGGTTGCATAACACGTCTCTATAGTGATAAATATAGGATATGTTCAGACTTTTACACAAAGGGCTGTTTTATTTACTTGTACTTTTAGTACCAGTAAACCTTGCAAAAAACTTTATCTCTCCAAACTCATACGTGAGCGGTGTCCTTGTAGACTATCTAATCCCGTCAATATACCTCACGGATATACTTGTTTTAGCTACTTTAGCTTTATGGGTGGTTGATGAGTTCTTAAGGCTTTACTTATTTCATAACTTTAGCTTTAAATCCTATGCTTTAACTTTCAAAAGTTTTTTTAATCGAAGGGTTGTCATTATTGGCTACCTCCTTCTAATGTTTATCCTGAGCTTGCTTTTTGCTACGGATTTTTCATTCGCCCCTTCGTTCTATAAATTTGGAAGGTATTTGCTTTTTTCTCTCCTTGCTGTCTACACCTATTTTAATTACTCAAACAAAGACGACTTTAACAAGATATCTACTTTGCTTGCCAGTTCTGCACTGTTTCAAAGTTTTATTTCATTAGTTCAGTGGGTTAACGGTAGGTCTTTTTTTAATAATTACCTGTTCTTTGGTGAGCAACCTTTTACTTATAAAACTCCAGGTCTTGTATATAAAGATTACTTTGGCGAGCTTAAACTAGCCCCGTACGGCACATTCCCCCACCCTAATGTGCTTTCTGGTTTTTTGGTTTTTGTATTGCTAGTTTTACTTATGTACACTTTTAAAAAAGGGTTAAAGCCGCTTGTTGTTTGTGCTTGGCTTTATTCTTTGATTATTTTGCTACTTACTAAGGGCTCTGTAGCAATTTTTGGGTTTTTGCTTGGGATTGCCTTTTTTGGCCTCTACATAGGTCTCAGGTTTCTTGTTGTTAAGTATGTGGCAAAAGGTAGCCACTCGGTTAAAGAGGCCGCTGTAGGAAAATTACGCGCTGCGTTACTTATTGTTGTAGTTTTATTTTTTGTATTGATAAACGCCCTTTCTGTTTACTCCGCAGTAAATATGGGTTTTGGATCCAAAAGCCATTCGGTTTATAGAAGGGTTGATTTGATAAACGCTTCCCTAAAAATGTTTGGGTCACATCCGTTATCAGGTGTGGGCTTAAATAAGTTTACTCTTGAACTAAATAATAACGGTGGAGTTAGAGGGGTTATTAGGTTTATCCAGCCTGTACATAACATATTTTTCCTTATCCTTTCTGAGTGCGGGGTTGTTTCGTTAACACTTTTTTGTATGTTGCTTGTTTCCTGTTTCTACTATTTTTCACGACCACGAGTTTTTTTGTACTTTGTACTCTTGTTCGTGATTGTTTTCATTTCGAATTTTGACCATTATTTCCTTACATTACAGCAAGGGCAACTTTTATTTTGGTTGACACTAGGTATGGGTGCATCTACAATTAAACAAGATGCTGAAATTGAAAAATCCAAGCCCAAAATTTAAGCTTATTGCTTTAGCAGTACTCAGCCCTTTAATTCTTACAGCATGTTCCGTTTCAGACTTACCTGTAATAGGTAAGTTTTTTGCAAAAAAAGATAGCGCTAATGTGGCTACACCTGTTGAACTCACCATGTGGGGTTTGTGGGAGCCCAAAGATCTGATAGGTTCTGTAAATAATGAGTACAAAAAAGAAAAACCAAATGTTTCTATAAATTACGAAGAGAGGTCTGTTGTAGGAAGCCTTAAGAACTACAAAGACTCTGTTTTTACAAGACTCTCCGAAGGTACTGCCCCAGACATTATTGTTGTTCACAATACTTGGGTGCCTTTCTTAAGGGACAACTTGGCCCCCGCTCCTGATGGTGTTGTGAATGCCGAGGCGTTCTACCCTGTAGCAAAGGCTTGGGGCTCTTCAGCGGATCAGAAATCTGTCTACGCTGTTCCTCTTAGTTATGACGGCTTAGCTCTGGTTTATAACAGGGACATGTTTACAGAGGCAAACCTTTCTGCACCTCCAACATCTTGGGAGGAGTTTAGACAGATGGCCGTAGCGTTAACAAAAAGAGATAAGGACGGTGTTATATCTCAGGCTGGTGCTGCGATTGGTACAGCAAACAACATTGAGCATTTCTCTGATATCTTAGGTTTATTCTTTTCACAGGCCTCTGTAAAAGTCCCCGATGATTTGAACTCTAAAGCGGCTGCAGACGCTTTAACTTTTTATACCAACTTTGCTACTCAAGAGAAGGTTTGGAGTGATGTGTTGCCTCAATCTGTTGAAGCTTTTGCTGATAGAAAAGTAGCTATGGCTTTTGTACCTAGCTGGGAAGTTTTAAATATCCTTGCAAGAAATCCTCAAATCAATATGGGAGTTGCGTCAGTTCCTAAGGCTTTAGATCTTGAGGGGAGGGCTATTGATGTAAATTGGGGTAGTTTTTGGATGGTTGCCGTTTCCAAAAGCAGTAAGAATCCTGCAGTGGCTTGGGACTACCTAAGATTTTTAACTACTGAGGATACACAGAGGAAGCTTTTCAGTGAGGGATCAAAAGTTAGGGCGTTTGGCCAACCTTACGCTCTAAAGTCTCTTCAGTCTGAGCTTTCAGGTAACGCCTATTTAGATACATATTTGAGAAGTGGCGACACTGCAAAAAGCGGTGTATTTGCTTCAAGAGCCGGAAACGACAAAGAGGTAGATGCTTTGAAAACTGCTGTAAATTCTGTCATTGCTGGCGAGGCGGCGGAAAAAGCCCTTATTACGACTCAAGATGTCATCAAGTAATCAAAGGGTCCTCCATTTTCTAAGCAAGTCCTTTAACCCTCTAGTCTTGTCAAAATTTACTATTTTATTCTATTTAGTATTTGTTAACATTTTTGTAATAAAGGCCACACCAGATATTTTATTGATAGAGTTTATGTTATTTGTTCTTGCTTGGAAAAAAGCTAGATCCAAGCAGTATCTTTCTGTGTGGATACCTTTCGTAGCTGCTTTCCTGCTGTACGAGTTCCTGAGGGGGTATGTAGATGATATAGCACCTTTTAAACAGCAGACTTTATTTAGCGTTTACCTTCTTGAAAACTATTTATTTGGGCAAACTTCAACTGCTTTTTTCCAGAGTTTGTTTGTACATAATATTTGGCTTGTTCCCATATGCACTTTTTTTTATGGACTCTTTTTTGTGTATTCCTTTGGTGTTGCCTTTATTGTTTGGTATAGAGATTCCAATCTATTTAGATCTTATTCACTCAGATTTATTTTAATGACCTATGTTAGTTTGATGTTGTTCCTTTTAATACCTGTAGCTCCACCTTGGTATGTTTCGTCAAGCTTAGACCTAGGTATAGTTAGATACCTATACTTTTTCTCCCCCTTTGCACAAAAGACAGCAACTGTTGCCTATTATTTTGTTTACGGTAACGCAGTTGCAGCACTCCCTTCTCTGCATACTGCATGGCCTGCTTTTTCTAGCTTTTTTTTAATCACCAGATTTTATAAAAATAAATGGATAAAGCTTGTTTTGCTCGTGCCTATTATGATAGGGTTTTCTGTAATAATGTTGGGCGAGCATTATATTACTGATGTGCTATTTGGTTTTTTACTAGCTTATTTAATGGCTACCTATAAAAAACCTTCTTTTAGGCCCTCGCCTTTATCTTAGTGTTTTTGGCTAAAACTGCTATTAAAACAGCACCATGTATTACTACGATTAACCAGGATGTGTGTTTTATAAAGCCTAGCCAGGGGGTGCAAATTAGAATTAGCAACACCACTCTTTCTCCCCACTTTTTTAACATAATTAAGGGGAGGGCTACAAGAACATAATCCGCGGGCATTGTATGCACTCCGAGTAGAAGAGATATAGGAATTGCGCTGATGATCCCCTCTTCAATATTTTTAACCCCTTTCTTAAGAATATAAGCTGTGTAAGAAACTAAACCAAGTATGCTCACAAAGATGGTTATTTTAAGGTTTTCCGTGTCATTTATTGCTGGAAATATAAACTTAACAATGCTTTGAATGCTATAGCTGTCAGCTAAGTCTGTACCATTACTCATGTTCTGAGTAGCTACAAGAAATTGTGGCATTTTGTAAATTAAACTAGGGTCTATTAAAACATTTAAGAAAGCGAACATAACAAAACCTATCAGGAGCCCTTGAGCGTACTGGCTTTTATTTTTTACAAAAAGTAGAAAAATTAGACCTAATAAAAACCTCTGTGGTTTAAATAGCAAAGAGGTCATTATAAACCCCGCTAATCTATATCTGCCTTTTTGTATCAAAAAAACGCTACTTGCCACACAAAGCAATAATATGGGAGCCACCTGACCAATCATAATGCTATGAATAACAGGTAAATATAGAAAAAGAGTTAAAATATCAGAGTTTGACTGTAGAAAACCCTTTTTATACAACATGTAACAGAAAATGCAGAACGAGAGTAGTGTTAAAGATATAAAAGATACATAAGCGTAATCAAAATCTAAGTTTGACAAGGGGGCAAGTAGGTATGCTAATAACGGTGGGTTTCTATAAGCTAGAAGTCCGTTCCTTGGTACTCTATCAATTACTTTATTTCTGGCTTCCTTTTGTGTAGAAACATCGTAAAGTTTTTTGACATTCCCCTCCCTCACAATAGTTGCGCCTGTATAATAGGCCTCAAAATCTATAACAGGGGTTCCTCTATGGGTTGCAACATAAAGAATTACACCACAAAAAGAGAGTGCTGTTATCAAAAGTGTTATAAAGGTCTTATTATTGTTCATATAGGAAAAAAGTCACTGCGAATTCTCCCTGAAACTTGTGGAAATATTTGGGTAAGTTTACTAACATTTCTACCTAATAACTTTGAGTATCTATCCTTATCCCCAACCTGAATTAAAAATGCTAGATGTCTTATTGCGTGGGAGACTACGTTTTTTTCCTCAATCTTTTCCGGTCTTGGTGACCTGTGGGATTTACTTCTAGCTATTTCCATATCCTCAATCTTAAGTGCGTGTATTTTGTGATCCTGATCGTACTTGCTCGAAAGGTCGTCAAAGTCCGAATAAACAAGGTAGGTTAAAACTATAGACCCGTCTTTTTGAAACCTCCAGCTTGTAGAGTGCGTGATAGCTTTATTTATGTTTTCAACATGCATGTGCTTAATAAGCTCTTCGTGTACTAGTTCGTCTGGGTCTCTTTTGTCATCCTCCCCTACAACCACATCATGTTTTGTATAGAGTATGGAATTGCCCTCAATTTTTGCCCTAAAGACCTCAATAATTATTTTATACATCTCATACTCCTGTCATAACCATATCCTCAAGTACCATCTCTCGCCTGGCCTGAATTATTTTTGTATCACGAATAAGCTCCTTAATTTGCCCACTCGTGTTTATTATTACAGACCTGCCCGTAAGCTTAAGCATTTCAATATCCCCTTCGGAATCCCCCATTGAAAAACACTCTTCCATGTTCAGTCCGTGCTCTTTTGCAAACTTGCTCACAGTATTAGCCTTTCCAAACTGCGAAAAAAGATCGTTTGTTAATTCTCCAGTGAACAAGCCTTCCTTTACTGTATAGTCAATTCCTATTGCATCGTCCCCGCCAATTTGAGCCTTTACCATTTCGGCAAGAAAATCAGGTTCCGTTGTAACAAAAACAATTAAGTACCCTTGTTTCTTAAGGTACTTAATTATTGCTGGGGAGTAGTCAAAATATCTGTTCTTAACCGAATCTATGAAGTTCTGAGTGTGCTTTATTACTACATCAAATTTATTGTCTTTAAGCACCTCCCCTATTACTTCCGATGTCATTGTTGCTGCTTTTGTGTAGTCAACAGCACCTAGCTCGTAGAACACTCCGATCTCCTGAAATTTAGCAAAGTCTATAAAAGAAAAAATGCCTTTGTTCTCCATATACCTAGCCCATTCGTAAAATAGGTATCCGTTGTACAAAGTCTTATCAATGTCTAAGAAAGCTACTTTCATCAGCTCATTATATAAGTTTTTGAGAAAAATATTGATCTCAAACATAAATAGTTATAGGATGTCTACACATCACTACTACAGGCCTAGTACTTGTTTTTTGTTTTCACTACAACCTCTCAACAATTGTGGAAAAGCTGTTCACAACTTTTCTTGACATAATGTACCCTCCTTCTTGTATAGGTTGTGGGAGATTTGGACTTTTTATCTGCAGAGAATGCCTAAATAAAACTGTGCTTAGGGAAAGCACTTGTGTTGTATGTGGTAAGCCGAGCGTTTTAGGGTTTACTCATTCGTGTTGCCTTGGCGCTTTAAATCCTGAAAGACTTATCTCTGTTTTTAATTACGAAGGGGCTGTTAGAAGTGCGATTTTGGCTTCAAAGTTTGCGGGGAAGACTTTCAGCTACCTTGAGTACCTGTGTAATCTCTCTGCGCCTTTGGTAAAGAGCTCCTATGCATGTATCCCAAAAACATGTAGATCAAAGGTGCTTGCTGTTCCTATCCCCCTCTCTAAAAAGAGGTACGCTGAAAGGGGCTTTAACCAGGCGGAGATAATTGCAAAAATGTTTGCTAAGACTTTAGAGGTTGGGTGTACAACAAACCTACTTGTTAAAAGTCTTGAGACTGTAGATCAGGCAACCACTGCTACTAAATCTGATAGAAAAAAGAATGTAAAAAGTATCTTCGCAGTGTCAGAGAAGTTCGTTGATTTAAAGGCTAAAATGCTTTTTGATCCAAGCTCTTTAGACATAATTTTGATCGACGACGTATGTACTACCGGAGCTACCCTACTTTCGGCTACTTTGGTACTCAAAGAGTTTGGATTTAGGCATGTTTGGTGCGTTACTATTGCTAAAACACCAGCACTAGAAGAGTATTATTATAATATTTGAATATGCAGGAAGTATTAAAGAACACTGCCGACCCCGATGCAGTCAAAAAAAGAAAAATGTCGGTTTTCATAGTTATTCCAATCATAATTTTTGGAGTAATTTCTTTTGTTGCTCTTCTTACAATGAAACCAAGCAAAGACTCCGTTTTGAGGCAAAGCGTTTCAAAAGATGTTTGGGTTGAAGTTAAAAACCAGCGTTTTGATGTTGAGGTTGCGGATTCTTTTAACGAAAGGGCAAGGGGCCTTATGGGAAGAAGTTCGCTTCCAAAAGATTCCGGGATGCTTTTTGTGTTTGATTCGGTAGGAAGGCCCTCGTTTTGGATGTATAAAACTTTAATTCCTCTTGATATAGTCTGGGTTTCTGAAGATTTTAAGGTGTCTTACATTAAACAAAACGCCGAGCCTTGTAAGACAAAAGAGACCTGCTATCAAATAACTCCTGATTCGAATGCAAAATATGTTGTTGAGGTAAATTCAGGGCTAGCTGAGAGGTTTGGCTTTAATGTTGGAGATCCTGTGAGATTCTCCCCTGCTCTTTCCAACTCCTTAAAGAAGTAATACTACAGGGTTTGATCCTTGCTAAAAAACTAGGTTGCAGAGTATTATCGGTGGGTGAAAAATGTTGATTTTTTAATTATTGGTGGGGGTATTGCTGGAACTTCCGCAGCAGAAGCTATCAGGAGTAAAGACACTACTTCCTTGGTGACTGTTTTATCCCATGAGGCAAATCCTTTATACTCCAGAGTTTTAATCCCTCACTACATTAGAGGCGAAAAGAAAAGATCAGAAATATTTTTAAGAAGCCTTGAAGATTACAGGGCAAAAAACATTGAATATTTGGTTTCAAAAGAGGTTCAATCCATTGATTTTGATAAAAAAACAGTGCATTGCTTTGATGGGGATTCGTTTGGGTATAAGAAGCTCCTAATTACTACTGGAGGCGCTCCTAGAAAGCTTACAGGGGTAGATAACGGCCATTTTATGTACACCATTGAGGACGCAGATAGGCTTGTTGACTCAATTCAGAAGTCGACTAGAGGGGCTGTGATTGGAAGTGGTTTTATTGCTCTTGAGCTCATCGAAAGCTTTTTAAGAGCAGGTCTTGAGTCCTATCTTGGAGTTTCAAAAAAAGGTTTTTGGGCAGGATTTCTTGATCCCCAGGTGTCAAACACAATTATCCAGATCCTTGAGCATAAAGGTGTAAAAATCTTTAAGTCAGATATGCCAGACTCCTATAAAGTTTTTGTTGAAGATCCTAAAACTGTGGTTGGAGTGGGTATTGGAATCGAAATGCAAAGAGGGTTTATGAAAGACTCCCCGTTAACTTTTGATATGGGGATTGTTACAGACGCAACACTTAAAACAAACATTCCTGATGTGTACGCGGCTGGGGATATAGCTAAATTCTACAGCAACAAGCTTGGGAGATATGTAAGGTATGGAAACTGGAATAACGCGCTTACCAGTGGAAGGGCTGCGGGGTTTAATATGCTTGGCGAGAACTTATCATTCGATAGCCTATCTTCTTATTCCTCAAACATAAAGGAGCTCAATTTGGTCTTTGTGGGGTTTACCGGAGTTGATGAAAAAACTAAGACTTCCACAAAGTTCTATTCGCCTACCGAATGTGCTCAGTTTTTTGTGCGAGAGGGAAAGCTTGACGGATGTGTGCTAATAAACAGGCCTCAAGACAGGGCTCTCATGCAAAAAACTATAGATTCAAGGGCTCCATTCGTTTTGGAATCCTGATCTTTAGCTTTGTGATAATTCTTATTTATACGTAGCTGCTTAAGTGCTATACTCTTAATAGAGACATGGGATACCAAATTACATCTACAAATCTTCAATTAAGACCCACTACACATGAATTAGCTTTAGAGAAAGCCAAGAAAATCGAACGAGTTATTAAAGATGTTGGCGAGGACTTACGAGAAATCAGAATGGTGATAAATAAAGGCCCAAGGTTTGGATTTGTTGTTAAGTCAGAGGTGTTTGTTCCTAACAAGTCCTTTATTGCAAATGCCGGTGGTTTTAGTGTTGAGGGGGCTATAGATGAGTCTATAGAGGAGGTTATCAGACAAATTAATGACTATAAAGGTAAAGCGTATAAAAAGAACAAGAGGCTTTTAAGAAAATTCAAAAGCTTTATTTTCTCTTCAGACCTTAAAGATCTATGAAAGTTTACATAGTTGTGTTTCTAATAATGTTTTTACTTGGAATTGCTGGGGGTTACTTTTATTGGAATAAAAACAGTATTTTAATGCGAATTAAAGGGGTTCACTTGAACGAGCTTTCGTATTCAAGGGTTGAAAGTTCAGGGATGGTGCTTTCTTTTAAGACTCAAAAACCAGTTACAACCAAAGTACATTATGGAACAACGCCTTTGTACGGGGTTGAAACCTCTGAGAAAGGTCCTACAACAGAGCACTCGTACTACATTGATGGTTTGCTTCCAGGCAAAGAAAACAACTTTTCAGTTGAAATAAAGACTGAGGATGGCAAGGTTTTTAAGACCGAAAACAAGGTTGTGTCAGGAGAAGTTAAATAGCTTACACTTTTAGAAATTCCTTTTAATCACATGTAATTTAAATATATTTAAGTGATATAATCCTTTGAGTTAGCTTGTTCCTGGGTCAGTAGCTCAGTGGTAGAGCGCCACTCTTATAAAGTGGATGTCGATGGTTCGATCCCATCCTGACCCACCAGGAGTTTTTTCTTCAAATATTCTATGTGAGCTTCTCTTTCTTGTAGCATTGTGTTTGGGTTTATGTTGTTTCTTGATATAACTTGGCTTGCAAACTTTGCGCCTAGGTAGTGAGGCATTACAACATAACTTGCACCTGAGTTGTATAGATCTAGGGCGTCTTCAATGTTTTTTGATATTACAATTACGGAAGTGGCTTGGTTCGCATTTCTTATTCGTTTAACAAGAAGCAGGTTTGCATCATAATCCGGAACTGTGGACACAACAAGTTTAACCTCATTTAACGGAAGCTCGTCCAAAAACTCTATGTCCTCAACGTCGCCATACCTGTTTGGGATTCCACTTTCCGTGAGTTTTCTGATAGCTTCTGGATTGAAATCTATTACAAGATACTCAAAGTTTAGCCTTTTAAACAGGTCCACAAAATCCCTACCAACTCTATGGTAGCCAAAAAGAATGGCATCGTATCGGCCTGGGTTTTCGTCTTTTTCTGATCTTTGTTTTCTGATCTCAAAGTGTTTGAGGTGTCCTTTTAGGTACTCGTAAAGCTTTTCGCCAGAAAGGATTAAATAAGTAGACCCTGAAATTGTAATTACACCCACGATTGTTACCATTGAGACTACTTCGTTTGAGATATGACCAACTTTATATGCAAGCGCAATTAATATGAGGGAGAATTCGCTGATCTGAGCTGCAAGGAGTCCACTAAGAAAACCTGTCCTTGTGCTAAACCCTAGAATGTTCATTACAATGAGCATGATTAAGGGGTTACCAACAAGAATGAATAGAGAGAAAACAATAATTGGAACAATCATGTTTTGCCAATTTGCGCCGGACATCTGAGACCCTAAAAACAAGAAGAACATTACAATAAAAAAGTCTCTAAGAGGCTTAAGTCTTGAGGCAACTTCTCCTGCGTAAGGTGTCATTGAAAGGCAAACTCCTGCAACAAGAGCTCCGATTTCAATCGAAAGGCCACTGATATAGTACAAACTGCCTATACCTGCTCCCCATGCGAGTGAAAAAATAAAGAGAAGTTCTTGGGATCCTGCCAAAAAAGATTCTAGCTTTGGGAGAAGGTAGTTTGAGATTGCAAAGAGGAGAACAAGTAGAGCAATACCTTTTAGGAATATTAATGACACCGTTGCCGCAGGGTTTGCTTGTCCAGAAGCAGAGGATGCGGCTGATACAAAAACAAGTAACATTGTTGCTACAAGGTCCTGAACGAGTAGAAAGCCTACAGCTATTCGACCGTAAAGTTTATTTACGTCTCCTTTGTCAGATAGAAGTTTTAAGATGATTATTGTGCTGCTAAATGTTAAAGCAATAGAGATATATGCAGCTTCTAAACTTTTATATCCAAGTGCTGTGCCAATAAAGTATCCAATTACTGATGTTGCTACAACTTGACCTGCGCCTGTTGCCAGCGATACTTTACCCAGTTCCTTTACAACCTTTGGGCTAAGCCCTAGTCCCACAATAAACAAAAGCACTTCAATTCCAAATTTTGAAAACACCTCAACTATTTCAGGGGACTTAAGTAGGTTTAGAAAATGAGGCCCTGCAAGAATACCAGCAAATATATAACCTATTATGAGAGGCTGTTTTAAAAGCCTCATAACAATAGAAACTGAGAGAGTAAGTAAGAGCAGTGTGCTTAACTCAATGAAAAAGTCCATGTGTAAATATAGTATCATTTAGAGTAAAGCTATGTCAGATATAAGAACAGTCTCAATTGATTTTTTGGAATGTGCGCCTGCGAAAG
Organism: uncultured Candidatus Saccharibacteria bacterium; assembly: GCA_964636285.1. GTDB lineage: Bacteria > Patescibacteriota > WWE3 > UBA101185 > 2-01-FULL-41-18 > CAZWQF01. Next base: position 42,037 of record CAZWQF010000006.1, on the reverse strand, counting down.
AGCGAGTGTATATCACTTATGGGTCTTTTGCCTACGAAGTGGTGGGTAAAAATTCACAGGGCGACTGCGTTGTAAGGTATGGGGGCGAGGTTGAAAATCCAAACTTAGGTGAAGAGCTTGCAACTTACTGCCAGATTCCTGAAAGTGTTGGAAAAATGTCTTTTGTGGTGAAGGATTTGGGGCCTGATTTCTCTGTTATTTCAGAATACTGCAAAAGCCCTGGATACAAAAATAACAGCACATCAATAGGTCTGTTTGAAATAGGTGTTATGGGAGTTTCCCTTGTGTTTATAGCTCTTTGCGCTTACCTTGTTGTTTCAAGGGTTAAGGTTACAAAAACCGCTAAATAAGGATTAGAGCTCAACAAGATCTGTTTTTTCTTCGCCTTTTCTTTCTACATACTCAAGATATTTTTCTGTAGTAGAAATTCTTTTGTGCCCTGCAATCTTTGAGATCAGGACAAGATTTGCCCCTTCTCTGAGGTGGTGAGCAACAAAAGTGTGTCTAAGGTCGTTGACTTTTGCCCCTTCGATTCCTGCAAGTCTAAAGAACCTGTCAATTGTAGCTCTGATGTTTCTTACAAGAAGTGGGTTGCCTGTTTTGGTCACAAAAAGGTGGTCGTTTTTAACTTCTCCTCTGATATGAATGTAATCTCTGAGAGCCTTTTGGGCTGCTTGGTTGAGGGGTACTTCTCTTTCTTGGTGTGTTCCAAGAGAAGGTACTTTAAGCTTTCCGCTATCACCGTTTGAGATATCTGAGACTTTAAGCTTTGCAAGTTCCCCTATTCTTATACCTGTTTGAAGTAAAAGTTCGACAATAGCTAATGTTCTGATATCGTTTTTACAAGCGTCCCTGAGAGCTCTGTACTCTACTTTAGAAAGTATTCTTGGTGCTTTTGGATCTACTTTAGGATGCGAAAGCTCTGTTGCCGGGTCTGTTTCAACGTGTCCTTCAATTTTTAAATATTTAAAGAAGGTCTTTGTGGAATTGGTCTTTCTTGAGATTGATTTGGCGGTAAAAGACTCAGTTGCAAGCTTCTTCATGTATTCAACTAAATCCTGAAGAATCACCTCATGAACAAGGTTTCTGCCCTTTTTATAAAGGAAATCGTTAAGCTGCTCAACATCCTTACTATAGGCTATGACTGTAGCTTCTGATCTGTTATTGGTTTTTAAGTGCTCAACAAAGTTTTTATGAGCTGTTTTAAGTGGTATCATATTGTTTAATATCCTTGAAATTGTGACTCCTATGGGGTAGATTAGCATTATTGGAAGATGCTGTCAAACCTACTCTATGGGTCTGTTTGGAGCTTACAAATATGTTTGAAATCCTGTCCAGAGCTAAATATCTCCTGTTTGCTGCCTTATTCCTTGTGGCAACCTATAATATTACCAAAACTACACTTGAAATTCATGAAAGTAGCAAGAGGTTGGAGCAACTTAGGAGTGAGGTTTTTAGTATGAAAGAGGACAATAAAAAGCTGTCCAGTGAGTATGAGTATAGTAAAACCGAAGGGTTTGTTGAGGGTGTTGCAAGAAACAAGCTTAATTTGGCAAAGCCTGGGGAAAAAGTCTTAATTCCTGTGGTTGCAGGTGCCTCTACACAGGGGAAGAGTTTATCGGAGGAGCTACGAGAGGGTATGGTTGATAAGGCAAGTCTCCCAAATTACAAAAAGTGGCTGGAGCTCTTTTTTTGACAGGTACAGGCTTAAGTGGTACTATACTGGCGGACTTTGACGCGGGGTGGAGGAATAGCACCTCGTCAGGCTCATAATCTGAAGGTCCCGGTGCGAATCCGGGCCCCGCAACCAAAAGTCCCTATTATCCCATAGCTCTAAGCTTCCCTATTTTTACAACAATTTGATATAATCCACTGAGTTAACTATATCTGCGGTGTTTGCCAGCGTAGTTCAATGGTGGAACGGAGCCCTCATAAAGCTCATGTTGTAGGTTCAATTCCTACCGCTGGCACCAAGAAATCCTCGCGATTTAGCCTTTTTACCTTTATAATCAGCACATGAAAAAGCGAATTCTGACAGGAGATAACCCAACTGGGAAGCTTCATTTAGGCCATTATGTTGGTTCTCTTGAAAACAGAGTAAAGCTCCAAGAAGAATACGAAACCTTTATTATCCTTGCGGATATGCATGCTTTTGCGTACCCAAAGTATGTTTCTAACCCCGAAGTTGTTAGCCAGGCGGTATTTGAGGTTGCAATGGACAATCTTGCAGTGGGGCTTGATCCAAACAAGTCTTTTATTTTTGTAGAGTCCTCCGTACCTGAAATTTATGAGCTTGGTGTGATCTTTAGCATGCTTGTTTCACATTCTAGAGCGCTTAGAAACCCTACTATTAAAGACGAGATTAAGGTAAAAGGTATGGGGGATAACTACTCCCTAGGCTTTATCAACTTCCCTATTTTGCAGGCAGCTGACATTATCAGTGTTGGTGCCGACCTAGTACCCGTTGGGGAGGACCAACTTCCTCACGTGGAGCAAACAAATGAAATTGTTAGGACTTTCAACTTAAACTACGGTAAAGGCTCTGAAGTGCTTAAGGAGACAAAAGGGCTTGTAGGAAGGGTGAAGAGGCTTGTAGGTACAGATGGAAGCGCCAAGATGACCAAGTCACTTGGTAACTGCATTTATCTTAGCGACTCGCCTGAAGAGGTCAAACAAAAGATAATGAATATGTACACTGACCCTAAGAGAATTAGAGCCACGGATCCGGGGACTGTTGAGGGGAATCCTGTTTTTATTTACCACGACGCATTTAATTCGAATAAAGAAGAGGTTGAAGATCTAAAAGCTAGGTATCTTGTAGGTAAAGTTGGCGACGTTGAGGTAAAACAGAAGCTTCTCGTAGCGGTAAACGCATTTATTGCACCTATTAGAGAGAAAAGAATTTATTTTGAAAATAACAGAAATCTTGTGAGAGACATTCTTGTTACGGGAATCGAAAAGACCAGATTTGAGGCAAAAAAGACACTAGATGTCGCTAAAGAGGCAATGCAAATTAGCATTTAATCTGATATACTCTTCCAGATGCCAGCAAGCGATAAGAAAAAAAATATTCAAAATCAGGTGGGAAAGCTTAAGCCAAAGGGATTATTTAATAACGTTTTCTTTTGGCTCTTTGTATCTTTTTTGGCCCTAATGGTCTTTAGCAGTGCTGCTCAAGACTCTGTTGCAGGTATAAAAAAACCACTTTCTGAAATGCTGGTTCTTATAAAAGAAGATAAAGTAAGTAAGGTGGTTGTAGATAGAGACCTTCTTAAAGTGGAGTTAAAAGATGGGGCAAGGTTTGCTTCGGAAAAAGAATCTTCTATTAGCTTTTCTGATCTATTGAAGAATAACAGCATTGAAATCTCAAAAATAAGTGGCGGTGTTGAGGTTAGTCAATCGGTTCCTTGGATGGATTTTTGGGTCACTCTCTTACAGATTGGTCTTCCCATTCTATTCATCCTGTTTTTATTTAGGCAGGTTAAAGGGGCTGGTGGTGACGTTTTTGCCTTTGGTAAGTCTAAAGCCAAGCTTTTTAATAAGAATAACTCTACTGTGAAGTTCACTGATGTTGCTGGAAATGCAGAGGCAAAAGCAGAACTTGTTGAGGTTGTAGACTTTTTGAAGAATCCTGCAAAGTACAGAGCTCTTGGAGCTAGAGTTCCAAGAGGAGTTTTGCTTGTTGGGGCAGCTGGGGTTGGTAAAACGCTTTTGGCAAAGGCAGTGGCTGGTGAAGCTAATGTACCTTTCTTTAGCGTTGCTGGTAGCGAGTTCATGGAAATGCTTGTGGGTGTTGGAAGCGCGAGAGTTAGAGATTTGTTTGAGATGGCAAAGGCAAGTCAGCCTTCGTTAATTTTTATTGATGAGGTTGATGCTATTGGAAGGCAAAGGGGAATGGGCATAGGCGGAGGTCATGATGAAAGAGAGCAAACTTTGAACCAGATTCTTGTTGAGATGGATGGTTTTGATCCAAGAACTAGCGTAATTGTGCTTGCTGCAACAAATAGGCCAGACATGCTTGATTCGGCTCTTGTTAGACCAGGCAGGTTTGATAGAAGAGTCATGATTGCCCTTCCTGACCTTAAAGAAAGAGAAGAGATTATAAAGCTTCACATGAAAGGCAAGCCTTTTGTTGAAGATGTAAATACCGAAAAGATTGCTAGAAGAACAGTTGGTTTTACTGGTGCTGATATTGAGAACATGATAAACGAGGCCGCAATTCTTGCTGCAAGAGCTGGTAAAAAGACAGTTGATTCCAAAGATCTTGAGGAAGCAGCACTGAAGGTTCAGCTTGGTCCTGAGAAAAAGAAAATGCAGTCAGAGGAGGAAAGAAAAGTTGTTGCTTATCATGAAGCAGGTCACGCGATAGTTGCTGCTTACTCTGAGAATATGGACCCTGTGCATAGGATTTCAATAATTTCTAGAGGTATGTCGCTTGGATTCACGCTTTTTCCTCCAACAAATGACAGAGTTAATGAAACAAAGACAAGGCTTATGTCTATGATTACAACCTCGTTGGGAGGAAGGGCTGCAGAAGAAATTGTATTTAAAGAGCAGACTGTTGGCGCATCAAATGACATTGAGAAGGCTTCTGATATTGCTAGAAGAATGGTTACCGAATGGGGAATGAGTGACCTTGGGCCTATCAATTATGCCGTTGATGAAAGAAGATCATTTATGGCCATGCAGATGGGAGAATCCAAGTCATTTAGTGAAGAAGTGACAAAGAAAATTGATTCTGAAATTAAAAAGATTGTTGATACCTGTTTTGAGAACGCAAAGAACATTTTGATTAAGCATAGAGATCAGCTAGATAAAATTTCTGAAGAATTAATTGTGAAAGAAACCCTTGAGGCCGAGGATTTTGAAAAACTTATTGGCTTTAAACACCCCAAAAACGAATTGCTAAGTTAACATTTTTTGTTAGAATCACGCCAACAACTATTTTCACTAGGAGGTGTCCCGTGATGAGAGGTTTGGCTAACTCCCTCTGCTTTCTGTTTGGGATCGTCTGTTGGGGTTTTATCCTGTGGTCATGTAGAGACTTGCCTGTGGTTCAATGGGGGTGCGGTGCGATCCTGGTAATGGCTGTTGTGATAGTGGTTTGGGGTATACAGGGCTACTACACCCCTTCACCAAAAAAGCCTAAGGCAGAGGAATCTACCGTCCGAAAAACATCTGAGTCCCCAGAATATAAGGAGGACTGGAGTGGGAAGGGGATGTAACAAACAGGTTTGATGAGTCGCCCATTCGTTAGTAAGGAGTTACCATGAGCTCAAGCGCCTTTAGGTTTTCAATGGGTTGCCTTCTCATAGGAGGGCCGAGTTTGATTCTTCTGATTGGGGTATTGCTATCCTTTGGCGATATACCCAGTAATCCAGCTCTTGGCGTGATTTGTTTGGTTCTGCTGCTCGTGCTTTGGGTCTTTGTGGGTAGGGTCTCCTCTAAGAAACCATCACCACCTGAAGACTCCAAGACACCTCCTCAGTATTAGATAAGTAGGAAACTTGCCAAGGGGCGTTTAGATATAGCGCCCCTTGGTAATCGTTCGCTAAAGTAACTCTAGTGTTAGCGCTTTATATTCTCTCCGTGGTATTCTCACTTAGTGAAGAGGCTTCTTTTAATAGACACCTTTAATTATATTCATAGGGCTTTTCATGCTTTTCCAAAGACTTTTAAAGACAAGGAGGGCAATCCAACCAATGCAATTTATGGTTTTACCTCCATGCTCATTTCCACTCTAGACATGGCTAAACCTACTCATGTTATTGCAGCCATAGATGAAAAAGATGAAAAGCTAAACAGAAAGAAGATGTTCGAAGCCTATAAGGCTCATAGGAAAGAACTAGATCCAGACCTTGCTTCTCAAATCCCAAAAATCAAAGATATTTTAACCGCTTTTGGTATTACTCAGGTATTTAAGAGCGGGTATGAGGCTGATGATGTCATTGGCTCGGTGGCTAAGAAAGCGGCCTCAGAAGATTTTGATGTTGTTATTGTTTCAAAGGATGCCGACATTACTCAGCTACTCGGTATTGATGGAAATGTGAAGCTCTTTTTTCCAGATGCAAAAGATGGGCAAGTTTATTTTGGAAAGCCGGAATTCATCAAAAAGAATGGATTTGAGCCTGTGAACTTGTGTGACTATAAGGCGTTAAGAGGGGACACAAGCGATAACATTCCCGGAGTTAAAGGCATAGGAGATAAAACCGCTAAAGAGCTAGTATTAGCTTTCAAAGATTTAGATACAATTTATAAAAATATTCCAAAAATTAAAGTAGAGTCAGTGAGAAATAAACTTAATCGAGATAAGGAAATGGCATACCTTAGTAAGACGTTAGCTACCATAATCACCGACCTTGAATTAGAAATTGAGCTAGATGCTTCCAAAATCAAGTCCTCAGATAGGTTGAAGGTGCTTGAGGTTCTAAAAAAATATAATTTTAAATCCTTAATAAGAAAGCTTGGTTTTGAACCTGAGGATTCTGCACCTGGTGTAAATAAAAATAAAAAAAGCACCCCAGCTGATAAATCACAACTCCAAATGTTTTAGCTCTATTCAAGGAACTTTTTACACTCGTCTTTTTTGCTAACGTATAGTTGCCAATTTGATGTACATTTTTGGTAATTATCTTTCTTGATCTTTTCAACCTCTTCTTTTGCAGTGTTGTTTAATTCGTTTGAAAGATCCGAAATTTGAGTAAGTTGCCTTTTGTACTCTTCAATTTTGGCGTTATCTGTATCTGTAAGCCAAAGTCTGTTTTTAACCTTGTTGTATATGGCGCTTGCGATGTCGATTATCGCCTCATACTTATCTAAAAGCTTATTTAGCTTATCCTGATCGTAGAACTTGTTGTCCCTTGCCTCCTTCCATGTCTTGGAAGACTCCACAGCACGCTCAGAGGCCTCTTTCCACGACTTAACGGTCTCTTCTGGGTATGTTGCTGGGATGTAGCCTCCAAAGTGAATTACGGTTACTTGTGTTGGGCAGTTTCTTACGTTTTTATTTACAACCGCTATTCCTACATCTGTATAATTCTTTTCAAGAAGCAGCGCGCTTAGCTCCTTACTCTCAAGTCTTAGTTCCATTAGATCGGAAGCTTCCAAATAACCTTGAACAAGGTACTCAGCTGTTAAAATATTTGTATAGTCTGCCCTCTCCATTTCCATTGTTGCAAAACTTTTTCCGTTTGAATCTTTTGTTGTGTAGTTATCGTTATCAAGAATGAAGTTAGCTCTGGCTTTTGTTGCCTCGTTGAGCTTTTGATCTATAGAAAGCTCTTTTAACCCCTGCTCTTTTCTGAGCGTGTTTACTCTTTGAAGGAAGTCTTGTGCGTTAAGTGTGGCTACGTTGCTACCAAATTCGGTTTCTTCGATTTTCCTCCAGGTGTCTTTTAAAGCGTCTTGTTTGCCATAAGGTAGGACAAAATCTACAGTTGATAGCTTAACAAAGCCCAAATCCGCCCTTGAGTCCATACTGATTTTTCTGTTGTCCCCAAGAGCCATGATGCTTCCTTCAGGGACTGTGACTTCCTTGCATTCGGGAATTGATTTTCCTCCGAATGTAGATCTTGGCTTGTATGTGTACGGCTCATGTAAAACCTCTCCATTTCTTACTACAAAGCCATCTTTAATTACTATTTTGTCTCCAGGAAGCCCAATCGCTCTTTTGATGTAGCTTTCCGTGCTAGAAGCGCTTGAGAATGAAACAATGTCTCCAAAGCCTACGCTGGGGTACGAAAATTTAAGTGCGGAGAGTTCGGGTAGATCAAGTCCCGTTTTACTTTTAAACCCAGAAGACACCTTTTGAGGGTTAATGTCCACTCTATACACCATTCCTGGGCTTACTCTTTCCAGGTTTTGCGTTTTGGCCTCTTGATAGTCGTCAGGGCCGCCCTGCTTTTTATCCCAATAAAGCGTTGGATACATCGAACCTGTCCCTGCAAGTAGGACATGATAAGGTCTATTTGTGACTAAACTTAAAAAGGGATTTTGGACGTTATATTTAACCGAAATAAAATAGGCAATTCCTATAGCAATCACTGTACTTGTGACAAGTGGAATCACAATCTTAAGTAGTAACCATTTGATAAACCGCACGGGGTAGTTAAGGTACTTCATCTTTGAACAAATTTATTATACTTTACAAATCACGGCCTCCGCTATAAATTACGAGAATGCCTATATCAATAGAACAAAAAAAAGAACTAGCCGGACAAATTATCCCCTTGTTAAAAAAAGTAACACCAGAGCCAAAAACTGAACTTTCTTTTATAGACCCATTTCAGCTTGCCTGTTCTGTAATTCTTGCAGCTATGTGCACAGACAAGCTTGTTAACAAAGTAACTCCTGCCCTCTTTGAAAGGTACCCTGATGCTAAGTCTTTAGCTGAAGCTGACATAGACGAGCTTAAAACATATATAAAAAGTGTTAATTTTTTTAACAATAAGGCAAAATCTTTGATTGGGATGGCAAGAGCTCTTGTGACCGAATTTGGAAGCAAAATGCCCCAGACAATGGAAGAGCTCATGAGGCTTCCCGGAATTGCAAGAAAGTCTGCAAACGTAATTTTAAATGAAGCATTTAATATTGCCGAAGGGGTTGTTGTGGACACTCACATGACAAGGGTTATGAATAGGCTTGGGCTCACGGAACAAAAAGATCCTGTAAAAATTGAAAGAGACTTAATGGAGATTTTTGACAAGAAGGATTGGAGATATGTGAGTAGCGCCATAGTGCTTCATGGGAGGTACGTTTGTGTTGCAAGAAAACCAAAGTGCGATTCGTGCGTGCTTAATAAAGTCTGCCCTTCAGCGTTTAAAGTTTAGTGGCTTTACTTTCCAAGTTCCTGGAGAATAGCCTTTTCAATGTCTGTACCCTCCCTTATCACAAGTTTTTTACCGTTTAAGTAAAAAGTTGGGGTAGCGTTTACCCCAATTCTGTTTGCAAGGCTCTCATCAGCCTTGACTTTGTCAGCAAATTTTCCTGAATCTAGAGCCTGGTTAAATTTGGCTTCATCAAGTCCCAGTTCTTTTGCGTACTTTTTAAGATCCTCTACGGCTAAGCGCTCCTGATTTGCAAAAAGAATGTCATGGTATTCCCAGAACTTGCCCTGCTCCCCTGCGGCTTCCGATGCTTCGGCTGCTTTTTGAGCGTCTTTGTGTTGTGGAAGAGGAAAATGCTTGAACGCAATTTTTAGTTGGTCTTTGAATTTTAATTCAAGTTGTTTTATTAGGGGGTAAAAAGCCCCGCATGCTGGGCATTGAAAGTCTGAAAATTCAACTAGAGTTACACTGGCCGTGGCCTCACCTTTTACGTTGGTCCCTTCTGTAAGTAGCACTTCCATGTCAATGGTTTGAGCTTGTTCTGACTTCTTTTCTTGCCCACTTGCCATAAAGACTACGCCAAAAAAGCCTAAGATTGTAACAGCCACTATTACGATTATCACAAGGTTTTCTTTAATCGCGCGCATTGACCGATATGGTATCAGTTTCATAGAATAAACTCAATGCTCGTTGGAAAAAAGATTTTGCTTGTTGAAGACGAAAAATTTATCAGGGAACTCTTCCAGATGTACCTTCTTAGTGAGGGTTATACTGTTGTTACTGCAGACACAGGACCTGATGCAGTAGATAAATTTCAAACCGAAGTTTTTGACCTTGTTTTGCTTGATATCATGCTCCCAGGTAAAGATGGTATTTCTGTTCTTGCAGACGTATCAAAGATCAACAGTAGGGTTCCTGTGGCAATGCTCACAAACCTTGCCGATGATTCGCTTGTTAAGAGAGCATTTGAGCTTGGGGCTGTTGGATACTTTTTAAAAGCGAGAGTTAACAAAGAGGAGCTTTTAAAGGAAGTTAAGGGGTTTGTGGAAGCCCCTGTCACAGTTTAAATATGAGCGACGCATTACTTGATAGCGCAGTAAATGTTAACTACATAAAATCCTTGCTTGAGCTTGAAAAAGAGAGGCTTGAGGCTTCTGATGTTAAAAGATACCTTGAGATGAGGTCAAAGTACCTAAGTGGCGTTTCGACTTTTTTGAGTGGTGAATACTATGGTCAAGAGAAGCTAAGGCTTGCACTTAGAGCCACAAAGCTTGAGTATCTTTCGGATAAGATTGAGTCCATTAACTTTATGGATGTAGATGATCTTGCAATACTTTTTGCAGAACTTGTGGACGCAAGAACTATGCTTGAAGGATTAAAGCTTACTGGAAAAGCATCAGGTAATATAAAAGGGTTGCTCGAGTTTCAACTAAGTATCACTAAGCTTCTGAATAAAGCAGTTACACAAGGCGCTTAATAAGAAGCGCTTCCAAGAACTTTTCCTATCAAATATCCACAGAATGCTGATACCATCCCAATCACCATTATTTTTATTCCCGAAGTCCATGGACTTCCTACGGTTTGTTTGGCTTTCATGAAACCTACAATAAAAAGGCTTATAGCAGATATGCTAATTGCAATGTACGAGGCTGGGGCTGCGGAGTTAATTAGGAAGTAGGGTATTAGGGGTATTACCGATCCCCCAAATGAAGCCAAGCCTACTACTATGGCAGATAAAACCGGGTTTTCAATTGTGTGCTTTGAAAGACCTAATTCCTCGTGCATCATGAATTTTACCCACCTTGCTTTGTCTTGGGTTATTTTTTCTGTTGTTTCTTCTAGAAGTTCACTTTCAAAGCCCCATTTTCTTAAAACTACCCTTACATCTTCTTTTTGGCTTTCTGGGTCTTTGTCCACAAGGTCTTCTTCGTTTTTTCTACTTTTGTAGTACTCGCTTAATGTTGCTTCTGTGGAAGTGTAAGCTACTGCTGCCATGGAGATGCTCTCTGCAAATGTGGCAGCAAGGCCGGAGACTATTATGATTCTCATGTCTGGGGTTGCAGCGGATACGCCAAGGATCACACCTAAAACATTTACAAGACCGTCTTGTCCGCCAAGAATTATGTCTCTAAGTTTTGAAGAAGGCTTTGTTACAGTCATTTAATGAATACTAGCTTGAAATTAATGTATTTGTCGAGATGGTATACGCCATTTGATTCCTCTGTTAGCCTAGAGTACAATCCTGCCAACAACTTTGGATAGGCCTAGTGCCTATACGCCTTAAGGAGCCTCCCATGGACAGAGATAAAACGGCCCTCTTTTCAATGTTATTTTTTCTGGGGCTTGTAGTAGTTGTGGTATTGGTCGGCCTCCTACTTGCGCTTCTATTAGCTCCCGTTGCGCAAGCTACTAGTGGCTTTTTCAATCCAATCTGTGCTGGGGCCGCGGCGCTCTTCCTGATCTTGTTTGGTGGCGGTATAGTCGCCAAACAATGAACTTTGGATCGCGGTAGTGTGGTGAGTCGGTACGGTGCTTGGGCGGTCTTTCTATCTTGCGATTGCAAGTTGACGCCCAAGCACCTTTTAATGTAAATGAACTTCCTAAATTAATTTCAGCTTTACGTCTTTGTTAACTAGGTTTGTTGGGCTCTTTTTATCCAGAAGGACCTCAGTTACGCCTTGAACCGCAAGTCTTGCCATTTCGATTCTGGCTTCTCTTGTTGCGCTTGCTATATGTGGCGTTAGAACAACATTTGCAAGATCTTTTAACCCTTCGGCTAGTTTTGGTTCTTCTTCAAAAACATCAATTCCAGCGCCTTCAATCCATTTTTCTCTAAGTGCTACAACTAGAGCTTTTTCATCGACGACAGGGCCTCTTGCTGTGTTAATAAGAATTGCAGTTGGTTTCATCTTTTTGAATTCTTTTTCGCCAAATAAATGATGGGTTGACGGCATTAATGGCACGTTTATGGAGACAAAGTCTGACTTTTCAAGAAGGTCATCCATGCTGACGTACATTGCGCCGTATTCTTGCTCGAATTTGTCATTTCTTACTACGTCGTGGTAAATAATTTTCATGTCAAAGCCTTGCTTACAGATTTTGGCTGTGTAACCTCCGATTCTTCCCAGACCTATAATGCCTAGAGTTTTGCCGTAGATTTTTGGTCCAAGGAAAAGCATAGGCTCCCAGTATGAGTACTTCCCTGCTCTTACAAAATTGTCAGCTTCTACAATTCTTCTTGAAACGGCCATCATGAGGGCAACAACATGCTCCGCAACAGCTTCAGTGAGTACTCCAGGAGTGTTTGTTACAGCCACGCCTCTTTGTGTGCATGCCCCTAGATCAATGTTGTCAAAACCTACTGCGTAGTTTGCAACCACTTTTAGTTGCTCCCCTGCTGAGTCGAGTACGTCCGCGCCAATTTTGTCAGTTAAAAGAGAAAGAATTCCGTCCGCGCCTTTTACGAATTCAAGGAGTTCCTCATGAGGCATTGGGGCTCCATGATGGACTTTGACATTTTCTTCGCCAAAGGCTTTTTTCAAATGCTCTATACCTGTTTGTGGAATTTCTCTTGTAACTGCTATTTTCATACGCTCATTCTAACTGTTTACAGTGCGGTATTCCAGATTTAGTTGGGTTTGGACCTTTGATTGTTTATAATAAGAAGATGAAAAAAGTTATTGCTGTCCTTTTATCTTTAATTTTAGTTGCACTTCTCGGAGTTTCGTTTTTAATTTATAGGCTAATGATTGAGCTTGATAAGGCTAGGGAGGTCAAGCCTACTGCCGAGGCTCAACAAGTTCAGGTTAAAGAGGAGCCAAAAGAAAGCACAGCATCTGTTGAAACTAAAGGAAACGCAGACCCATTTGCCAGTGTTGAGTCGGGCAAGCAAGGTACTGATGAGTCCTTAGAGCTTTCAAAAAAAACTCCTGCTGTTGATCTTACAAAGGTAGGAAAAGTTGCTGGTAAGATTTGTTACCCTGGTGAGGGGATTCCAGCTCTTACTGTTTACTTAAAGAACACTGTTACAAATGCGGTGCTTAATATGGATATGCCTGCTAACTCTACTTCTTATTCGTTTACAGCAGTTCCAGCTGGTAATTATGTTGCGTTTGCATGGCTTGACGGAGGAAAGCTTGGAGGCTCTTATTCAAAAGCTGTTCCTTGCGGACTGACGGTAAGTTGTACAGACCACAGCCCTATTCAAGTTAAGGTTGAAGGTGGAAAAGGGGTTACAGGCGTAGATATTTGCGATTGGTACAGCCCTGACAGTGTCCCCGCAAAGCCAAAGACTATGTAAGGTTAGATGAAAGGAAAGTATGAAAAAGCATGTATATAACTTTGATAAGCTAGATAAAGAGGAACAAGCAAAAGTAGTTACAGATGGCGAAGGGGCCGAATTTACATGCCCAAAGTGTGGAAAAGTGAGTCAAGATGATGTGGCATTTTTGTGTAACACGTGCGACACCAAAGACTTGGTATACCAAGGAGGGCTTTATCTTTGCCCTTCATGCATGTCCGAAGGAAATAACTTTGAGTGTATGCTTTGTGGCTCCAAAGAAGTAAAAGTAGCCTTTAATAAATAGAAAAAACGGTCGGGGCTGACGTGCGTCAGTAATCCCCGACCGTTTCTGGTCCTCTGTCTTACCGGGCGATAAGATAGATGAGGGCCAAGGCCAAGTGAAACAGGAATGCCACCAGGCTGCTCTTTCCGATGTAGTCGGCCAGAGGGCGTCCAAGTGGCCCTGTGTCCTGCGCCCAGTTCATGATCCCTTGCATCCCGTAAAAGTAGACCAGCCCGACCCACAACTCCTCCACGCTAAGGCCTCCTCCAAACACCCAGAGCAGAAGCACGGTCCATAAGCCTCCGAGCAAGATGGAGATAATGGCCTCTGCAATGTACGGCGCCCGTCCCTGGCTGTCTTTGTCCGTGATGTCCCACTTGAGGTGCTCTCCCCATAACTGGATCCCGTTCAGGAAGTGCCAGAGGTTTGAGGCGCTCCAGTGGCACTGCACGTCCCGCCAGTTGAACGGAAGGTCCGCAAGAGACCAGAGTAGGTGGGCGGACAGAGGTCCCAGCACCGGGGTCGCCAGGAACATACCGATCAAGGACACAGTTGCTCCCCAGTCAGGCGGTTTGGCGCCACGGAAAAGTGCCAGGATCGCCAAAACCAGGTAGGGCGCCCCCATTCCCCACAGCACCACCTGCATGGACGCTGTGAGGCTGAGATCCACCCTAAGGATGGATTCAAGGATGAAGAAATCCAACATGTGTGATGACTCCTTTCATGAGTCGCTAATAGGTTGTTAAAACGGATAATAACAGCTTATAGTAATATGTTCAATTGAGGTTAAAGAAGATTTACTGGGGTAAAAACTGGATTTGAAGCTAAAACTTTTTCAATCTGGTCTTTAGTTTGAAGTCCGTCCTGAGGCCCTATTTCCTGAATAACCCCTGCAGAGTTAATAGTTCCCCACTTAAGACATTCCTCAAGGTTTTTTCCATAGACCTGCGCGGCTATAAAACCTGTAGCAAATGCATCGCCAACTCCTGTTCTTTCCACAATCGGAACATCGTACAGCCCAAGCTGTCCGTAATCTTTTCCATCGTAAACAGTACACCCCTTTGGGCCATCAGTAATAATTATAGTCTTAACCCCAAGCTCGTGAATCTTTGAAAGGAGCTCCTTAATAGGTGTGGGTTCTTTTAGATCAATGTTTAAAAGCCTTTTTGCCTCTTCGCGATTAATAAAAATAACTTCCGTTCTCTTGATTATCTCCCTTAACGCATCCAGTCCCGCTCTTAAATGAAAAGTTGCCGGGTTAAAAGCAAGTTTAACTTCAGGGTTTGCGTACAGGTAATTAACAAGCTCCTCCTGAACTTTCTCAAAGCCTTTTGAAAGCGAAGTATAGTAGATCCACTTTGGTGCCTCTTCAAACTGAGGGAGTTTGTAACTTCTTGGTTCGTGATAGACAAGTATAGTCCTTTCAACTTTGTATGAAAGTACAGTGTGAAGATTTGTAGCTGCGCCTTTATTTAAGTTTACATAATCAGTTGATATCTTTTCTTGCATCATTTTGTCCACAATCATTTTTCCAAACATGTCATTGCCAATTTCTGTGTATAAAGCTGTCTTAAGCCCAAGCCTTGCTGACCCTACCGCATTATTTAAAGCGTTGCCTGCTGTTGTTAATTTAAATTTATCTACGGGAACTTTATCCGAATAGCTTAAACACAGCCTACAATCCTGCTCGCTTAAGTGGCAGAGGACTTCGGCTTCACTGATTACTGTAAAGGCGTCAATTACTGAATCGCCCATTGAAATAATATCGTACATAGACTTTAAGGACAGTTTAAAGTCCCAAACTTTGGTGTTTCTGAGACTACTGGGCAATCATTTCTCTGATCGCATTCTTGATATGGTTTTTACTCATTCCATATTTTTCAAGAAGTTCTCTGGGTTGGCCGGATTCGCCAAAGCTGTTTGGCATTCCGATTCTTTTAACTTTAACAGGGTGGGTTTCAGAAATAAACTCACAAACTGCGCTTCCAAAACCTCCGTCAATTTGGTGTTCTTCCACTGTAATAAGTGCACCAGTTTTTTTAACAGACTTAAGAATTGTTTGACCATCTAAAGGTTTGATTGTTGGGCAGTTTATCACTTCTACTGCAATCGCCCTTTCGCGCATGAGTTCTTCCGCTGCAATGAGTGCGTCATAGACCAAGGTTCCTGTTGCAACCACGGTAATTGCATTTCCTTCTCTAAAAACTTGAGATTTTCCAATTTCAAATGGAGTATCCTCCGTTGTAATGATTGGAGTTTTTTCTCTAGCAAGTCTAATGTATACAGGGCCTTTGTATTTTGCGGATGCAATTGTGGCTTTTTTTGCTTCTATAGCGTCACATGGTGCAATCACCACTAGGTTTGGCAAGACTCTTGTTATTGCAATATCTTCTAAAGCTTGGTGTGTTGCCCCATCAGGTCCAACTGATATTCCCGAATGGGAGCCCACAATCTTCACATTATTGTTTGAGTAGCAAATTGAAACTCTGATCTGATCCCAGTTCCTTCCAGGACTAAAAGTAGCATACGAAGTGATAAACGGAATTTTGCCTGTTATAGCAAGGCCAGCTGCCACGCCTGCCATGTTTTGTTCTGCGGCACCTAACTCCACGTATCTGTTTGGATATTTTGATGCAAAAAGGTCAACTCTTGTGGACTCTTTTAAATCACAGCAGAGTGCCACAACGTCAGGGTTTTCATCCCCAGCCACCAAAAGCCCTTCGCCAAATCCCATTCGATTTGGTTTTTGTTCAACATCGGGCTGGTAGATCTTTGGGTTTAGTTGCATTCTTTAACTTCCTGCCTGACTTGCCATTCAATGGACAGGTCGGTCTTATCAAGTACTACTAAGTCCATAGGTACGTTTAATTGCTGTGTAGTCATACAGGTTTTACCTGGTTCCTGATCCCTGATTGTGACTACCAAATCGTCTTTATCTAATTCGATTTTTCTGATTCGTGTCTCATAACCTCCTGTGTTTCTTGTCTTTGATGTAACAAGAAGGGCCATTTTCTTTTCAAAGTTAATTTTAGGAAGTTTGATCTCACCTGATTTATCTATGTTTGAGATTGCTTGCTTGAGTTCTTCTTCGGTTTTAATGACGAGTCTTGCCTTGTTTACCTGTTCTGCAGTGTTGAAGGCTCTTGGAAAGCCATCTACTCTTGAGTACTCAATGTTGTTAGCGTCCTTGCCCTTTCCAAAAAGGTTAATTCCAAACTTTGGTCCTACAAAGTATAGAATTAGAAAACCCATTACAAGAAAAACGGCAGTATAGATAGCGATGTTAACCATCTTATTGGATTTTGTTTGTGTTGGTTGAGTTGTTTGTGATTCCGACATTTAAAGCCTTTCTGGAGCAACTTTACTGATGCTCGCTAACTATTTTACCACCAAGTGTTCTAAGTTCATTGAGGGCTTCTTTTGCCTCTTCTGGCGATGGGACTTTTCCATGCCATTCGTATTTATATTCCATAAAATCAACACCTTTACCTGCAATTGTGTGGGCTACGATTACGGTAGGTCTGTTGAACACGGCTTTTGCATGTTCGCAAGCAGAAATTATTTCTTGGTGATTGTGCCCGTCCACCTCAAGTGTGTACCAACCAAAGGCTTCAAGCTTTTCCCTGAGAGGCTCTATTGGCATGACGCTTTCTGTGTAGCCGTCAATTTGAATGTTATTTCTATCGATTATCCAGATAAGATTGCCCAGTTGATTTTTTGAAGCAAACATTGCTGCTTCCCACACCTGGCCTTCTTGGAACTCAGCGTCTGATCCTATTACATAAACAAATTGGCTTGTTTTGCCTTGCATTTTTAATCCTAGTGCAATGCCCGCTCCTTGTGACAAACCTTGGCCAAGTGGTCCTGATGTGTTTTCAATCCCAGGGAGAGCATGGATGTGGGGGTGTCCTTGAAGTCTTGTTCCAAGCTTTCTCAGCGTTAAAAGTTCTTTTTGTGGGAAATAGCCTCTGTGAGCTAAGGTTGCGTACCAAACAGGGCAAATGTGCCCGCAAGATAAAAGTACGTAATCCCTGTCGTCTTTATACGGTTTTTCTGGATCAACGTTTAAAACATGAAAATATAATGTAGCAAAGATGTCTGCCATATCTAGTGGGCCTGCTGAGTGCCCAGACCCTGCATTGATAAGCATGCTGATAATGGATTGACGAATGTCATTGGCTTTTTGAGCTAACGTTTTTGAGATGTGCTCTTGTGGCATTAAATGAAAGTATAGAAGATTTGAGGTTTTAAGACAATGTTAGGTGGTTTTAAGGCCTGATGGCCGGGTTTTCTAAGGTTGACCGGATGGGCTTTTGGGTGTAAGATTTCAAACATCAATTTACTATGGGATAATTCAAACGATTGGGTATCCCGCAAGCGGCCTATGGCCGAGGAGTATCGAAATGGCAACTATCAAGTCAGTGTTTTTCCTCAATTCCAAGGGAGGGCAGGATATCTCTGTGGCGAACGTAGCCAAGAAGGATCGCATGGACACCTTCAATGCCATCAAGAACGGCAAAGAAGGGTTGTCGCTTGAAGGCTACTCCAGAAGGGTTGGCGTTCAGGAAACCCTGCACTGTGTCCATATGCATGGTGAGAAAACGCAACCCTGCGAAAATCTCGTCGTGGGGGCGCTGTATGAGCTCACTCTTGACTGGAAAGGTCAGGTGCTCAAAGCAACGCTCATCGCTCAGCCTTAGAAAGGATGAGCCTACCATGAACCAGATGCTTGTGTACTGGGATGGGGTGAATGCTTTCCAACCTGCCAACGCCTCTATGGCGTACAACTTTAAGGAGGTTGTGGGCAACGCGCTCAGACACCAAGGCGGCATCTTGACGTTGTCCAACCCCCAACCCGCTTGAGGGCGTTGCAAAGTCGGCGACGATTTCGCTCATTGAGCGGAAGAAGCTTGAAGCTAAGGGGCCGGGGTTTTATCAAGTTCAGGTCGGCTGATACCCCCCCCCAGAGGATTAAAGACCCCGCACGATTTGTTCACACGAATTTTGCGGGGTCTTTTGCTGCTTAAGGCCACGTATTTTGAATATCGCCCCTTGTAGGTAAGTTAGCAGTAGCTTTACTGCTTGTCTGGCGCATAGTCGGCGCTGTCCACCAAAATTATTCGTTCAAGTTTTATATTTGGTTCAAGTTTTGAGATTGTCATAACCCTATTACCTCGAGCAACATAAGCCGTAGCAACTTTGTTTTGCGAAGAACTTTCAACCAAAAATGGTTTTAACCACATCCATTGAGAAGCAGTTGAAGGAAGTTCAAACACGTATATTCGATCATCAATTTGCATTTCAAAAGTATCTCTATCTTTGCTTGCGGTGAAGACTTTAACCCAAGGGTAGTAAAATCCGCTCCTTGCAACTTTCAAACCATATTGAGCTTTTCCGTCTGTAAAATCCTCATTTTTAATGGGAACATCGAGCATTGCGGGGAGCTTTTGAGTGAACATGTACTCGGCTGGAACTGGAATTTTTGGTTGGCCATCAAATTCCCATAAAAGCTTAAAAGAAGCCCCTAAATCGCTTCTTGCTTTATACATTTCGATTTTTACTTCATACCTTTGTTTCTCCTCCAAATGAATGGGAATTCTAATGTCTTCACCTCTAAGCTGTGCAAAAGAAAGTTGTGTGTTTTCCACCCAAAGTTTAATAACTGCGTTATCCCCTGAAAAGTAAAAATTATAGTCACTAGTTACCGGGGCGTAAATCTGGCCTTCCCACCTAATAGAGTAGTCATCGGACGTAATGGCGTTGTTTGGCGTTGCACCAGCACTTGTTTGGACTGAGATCATTTTATCTACTCTTTTTAGTTTGAGATCGTTAAGGGTCTTGTTGTTGTGGTAGAAGCCTTCAAGGCCATCACCTCTTTTAAACACGGGATCAAAATAGCTTGTTTGGATTTGGTTTCTTACTGGTATCTCAAACGTTTGGCCAACGCTTCCTGGTGTGTAGATTGTATCTTTTTGGGTTACATCTCCTCCTTGGCTTTTTATGTCTTTTCCCCGGTCTGTGCTTCCTTTTGATTCGATTTGTTCTTTTGGATTGATTTCTTGTTTTTCCGGAGAAAGCTTTTTTTCAAGACTTGCTTTTAAGTACACAGTTGCAACTGCAAGCACCGCGCAAGCAAGGAATAACAACAATCGGGGCAATGTGAACCAGTTTTTTGACGGCATTTATTACTGAGGTATTGGGTAGGGTTTTTCCAGACCCTCAAGCTCCTTAACTGTAAAATAAGCTTCCTGAGGAGTGCTTACAATTCTAAACAGCTCTTCTTCTCCAGGCCTTATCATGAGGTTCTCTTTAAAAGATTGAATTACATTTTTCCAAAAATCTCCAAAAAGAATGATAGGGATGTTGTGGCCTTCGTGAATTCTTGCTACTGCCCAGCTCATTCCAAATTCGCTTAATGTGCCGGTTCCTCCTGCAAACAATATGTGAACATCTCCCATCTCAAGAAGTCTCTGTGTCCTGTCAAAATAATCATTGCAGACCACTTCCTCGTCAAAATTATTTTCATGGTCCCTGCCTTCAAAATGTGCATGCTTATATTTTGGATAAAAAGTCACTCCTACTGCTTTGCCGCCTCCAAGATGGGCTCCTTCTGTGGATGCTTTCATTACTCCTGGTCCACCGCCATTTAAAATTTTGATACCTGATTCGGCTAAAACCTTGGCAACCTCCACAGCGTCTTTGTACACTGGAGAATCCTGCTTTACTTCAGCACCACCTAAAAAAGAAACATTACTAATCTTCATTTTCAATTGCCTCCTCTAAACTTTCTATATTTTTCTTGATCTCTTCGCTGTCTAATATATAGCTTCCAGATACAAAAAGGGAAGCCCCTGCTTGTGCCGAAAGGCTTGCGGTGTGAGGATTTATTCCCCCATCAACCTCAACAGGTATCTGAGGGTACTCATCAGTAAAAGCTTTAATTTTTTCAAGGACTTCAGGAAGGAATTTTTGACCTTGTACTCCCGGATTTACAGTCATGAACTGAACAGATCCAGCAAACTCAAGAAACGGCTCCACGTCTTCAAAAGGCGTGTCGGGGTTTAAACATAGGCAAACCTCAAAGCCTCTTTCTTCTACATCTTCTATGATTTCCCTGTATAGCCCTTGGCTTTCAATATGGAAAATTAATTTTCTTACTGCTTTTGGAAACTTTGGGATAAAGTTTTTAGGATTTTGAACCATCAAATGAAGCTCAAGTATTGCAGATGTATCAAGCTCGTTTAGCGCATCTACATCGCAAAAGGTAGTTGCGTTTGTGAAAGTCCCATCCTCAACATCAATTTGAACTAGAGGCGTCATGCTTTCAACCTCCTCAAGTTTTTCCTTTATTTCCTCGAGTGTTTTTTCAAGTATTCCCGGAATGATGACTTTTTGCATAAGTTTTGATTATAACTAATTTGAACTTTCTATGTCTTTTATTTCATTTAATCTTCTATCAAATCTCTCGTTATGCACATACTCGGTTTCAAAAAAAGCTTTAAGCATCTCTTCTGCCTGGGTTTTTTCTACATAATCTGCAGGTATTGAAATCACATTGGCATTATCATCTTTTCTGGTTGAGGAAGCGTGCTTTGAGTTCCAGGATAAAGCGCATCTTGCCCCGTCAACTTTATTACAGGCTACGGAAATTCCAACTCCGTTTCTACACAAAATTACTCCTAAGCTTTCAGGCTCTTTTGCTACCCTTTCAGCAATCTTTTTTGCAAAGATTGGGTAATCGTCACTTGGATCAAGTTTCTCCGGTCCTAAATCCTCAACACTATACCCAAGGGATTTTGTAAACTCTAGTAGCTTTCCTTTTAGTCCAAAACCGCCATGGTCAGACGCAAAATATATTTTTGATGCTTTCATATTTTAATTATACTTCCTGCTTTTGCTCGCTAGCACTACCTTTTATAAACGAAAAAACAAACGCCCCTGTTGCAAGTATTGCTGAGATCACGCACCATTGACAGATTTCGTGGATCACAAATAGCTCCAGATAGGTTAAGTACCCCGAAAATAAAATGCCCCAAGAAGTTACTATTTTGAGCATCTTTGTGGCTTTGTACTGAGCAAGGATTGCAACAGTTAAATAGTACAGGACTCCAAACAAAGCTACTGGAATACCAAAAATCTCTGCGTACTTGCTTCTTTGCACTATGTCGCACGACCCTACTGAACACTTTATCGGCGAGCCGGTAAGTTTTACATAAGTTAGGTATAGCGACACTGCAATTCCAAGCGCAGAGATTATTAGCAGGATTTTTGTTTTATTTGTTGAGCTCATCGTCTATGGCTTGTTTGAACACACTGTATGGCTGTGCTCCTACAAGCTTGATTCCGTTGACAAAGACTGTTGGTGTTCCAGAAACTCCATATTTAGTTCCTTCGGCCATGTCCTTTTTGACCTCTTCAGTCTGCTTTCCTGTACTTAGGCAACTATTAAAGTTTCCTGTGTTAAGCCCAAGTTGCGCTGCATACTCTCCAAATTTTCCTTTTGCTAGTTCGTTTGAAAGTTCAGACCACTCGCTTTGAGTCTCAAACAGCTTATCGTGCATTTCCCAAAACTTGCCTTGATCCGCAGCGCATTCAGACGCCTCTGCAGAAACTTGTGCGTTTGCGTGGAATGAAAGTGGGTAGTCTCTGAACACAACCTTTACTTTTCCTGAATCTACGTAGTCTTTAATTATGCTTTTGTATGCATCTGAATAGAATCTTTCACAGAATGGGCACTGAAAATCAGAGAACTCTACTATTGTTACCTTTGCGTCTTTGTTACCCTTAACCGCATCGTCATCTATAGAGACGTCTACTTTTGCACCAGGGTTTTCTGGTATTAAAGTGTCGTCTGTAGGTGCTGTTTTAACATTTGTTCCTTGCTCTTGTGTTTTTGCACCAAGATTTTTAAAGCCTGGTAGGCTTACACCTTTTAAAATGTATGCGTGTAAAAATATTGAAAACGAAACAAGGATTCCTGACATTATAATTGCTGATGCAATTGGAGATCCTTTTTGCGATTCTGGAAAGTGTGTGTGGGTTGGTGTTTCTACATTTTCTTGAACAGGCTTCATAGTGTCCTTTACTTCCTTTGGCATTTTTACCTCCTTTGAACTTTTAACTTCTTTGGGCTCTTTTACTGTTGCCATTTTTCCTCCTTAAAATAAACAAGGCAGTTGAAAACAAAATTAGTAATAAGGCGATTACCGTTACGGCATTTATGTTTTGTACATAAAAGTGCCTTATTCGCAAAGGCTCAAGAACAAGTCTTGTTAGCCCATAGCCCAAAAGATACAGTAAAAATATGTCACCGTCAAACATTTTAAGCGCTTTGTTACTTGATTTTTTTGCTTTTGTAGAAAGGTAATATAAAGCAGCAAAAAGAACCAAGTTTAGAACGGACTCGTATAAGAATAGTGGGTGGAATGTTTCAAAGCTTTTTAAGTTCTTAGGTCTGAATTCAAATGGGATGTAAATGGCTATAGGTAAAGAGCTTGGGCCCCCAAACAGTTCGTGATTAAAATAGTTTCCCCATCTGCCTATTGATTGAGCAAGCGGTATACAGACAGCAAACACGTCAAGAAATTTAAGCATTTCTGTAACGGGAATCTGCTTAATTCTTAAAAATAGGTAGAAGGCAACGCCTCCCCCAAGCAGCCCTCCAAAGATTCCAAGACCTCCTTTGTAAATCTCAAGTATTTGAACTGGGTTTTTAGAGTAAAGTTCCCAGTAATCTATAACATGGAAAATCCTAGCTCCAATAACTCCTCCAATAACCGAATAAAAAATAAGATCGAGTAAGACCTCTGTTTTTAGGCTTTGCTTTTTAGCAAGTTTTTGGGCGACAAAGGCCGAAAGGACAAGACCAATAGAAAACAGAATTCCGTACATAAAGCTTTAATGTGGGGCAAGCTAGAGTGCCACTAAGATTGCAATGAGAAATAATCCCATGCAAGTGGCGTAAATGCCCTGCCAGGTTCTAGTTGGGGTGCTTTTAAGTATCCAAAACCATGTGTTAATTGAATTTGTTTCTGAAACTTCTTGGTACATTAAGTAGAAAGTTTGGGTGAAAGCGCTTAGGCTTAGCGCCGTTCCAAAAGCAGGGCCTTGAGATGTTGCAAGAAATAAGGTGATTCCACCAAGGATTATCTGAAAAAGCACGCTATGCATTACTCTTTTTGATAGGAGGTGTTTGTGGGCATTTACATATGTGAAGAGACCTTGAAAGTTTTTTTGATTCATCAGGTCTTTGAAACCTTTGGAGAATTCGGAATCTGGATTGTCCCAGTAGCTGTGGACAAAGTACTCAATGTCAGGAATAAGCATTCCTAAAAGACCACCAGCCAAAGTTAAGATGATTTGGAGCGTGTGTTTCTCACCTCTGGAGGCAATTATTGCAATTACTATTGTTAAGGCAACTAGCACCCTGATTTTGTAGTGATTAAGAAGCTTAAAAAGCATACTATAACGATATCACTTTGTTGTTTGTTGTTCTAGTTTTAAGGTGGCTTCTTTCTCCTTTTGTTTTAATCTAAGCTCCTTAAGCTTCCACATGAAAAGCCTTGCTTTGCTACCGGATTTTAATTTTCCTGTGCCTTTTATGAAGTCGCGTGCTGCGTCAAGAAGACCTCTGTTAACGGTTTTGGCGAATTTTATATAAAGGGAGCGGTGTTCCTCATCTTTGAGTTCCTCTGCAAGCATGTTTCCATAGGCTTGATACTCGTGTCTGTTGTATCTGGCTTTTGGGTTGTTCCTTGCTTTTTCAGTTAGGATTTCTTTAATGCTTTTCATGGGCATAGTATGCATAAGTTACAGGGGTGAAGGGTTTTTGTAAACTGTTATAAAGTAGCCTATAATGTTGCAAACTTTAATTAGTCTGGATTTTTTAATCCAGGATAAATACCGCTATGGCGGTAGGAGGCCAGCATGAGAAGGTTTAATCCCTGGATTCTCGTTCCTCTAGTAGTCATCGTGTGTGGAACCGCTTTTTTTACACTGATGCCTACGATCATTGATCACTACACCAATCTTTTAAAGACCATGTGTAGTGGAGGAGTTCTTGCCAAAGACTTCAACATTTTGGCAGGGGACCTTGGTGAATTGCGTGTCTCCTCATACGGGCCGACACAGAGAGAGCTGCGTTTGGTAGAGCATCCAGGTGGCTTGTTTGAGTGGCGCTTGGTGGCCATCAAGGAGATGTGGTTCAAAAGCGAGACTCGCTGGTATTCAATTACCAAGACCACCGTGGAGGGGAGTCCCAACAGGTACGTTTTAGTCCCCTATGCTTTTGAAAACGGCTCTAGGGGTCCGGCAGGTTCCGCAATAGAGCAGTGGGGTTACATCTCAATTGAAGGAGCGACCTTTGATTTTGGAGAGTGTTCTGTTACAGGAGATACGTTCTTGTGGAGGGTGCGCCCTCTAAACCTTGGGGCACAAGAATAGGGTAAGCTCTTTGGGTCTAAGTAAGGTAACTGCCATAGGCAATTACTTGTTTGTTGGAGCAAATAATTCTAGGCCATAGTGCAAACACATTGTGGCGCCATGGAGGTAGTATGAGCCAGGAAAACAACAACTTCAGCTGGAGACAGCTGGTGTTGGCCGCCCTTGTCGGAGGTATGTTGGTTTTGACTCCAGTCCTTGCGCTGTTCTGGGGTGGGTTTGCGACGCTGAGCGATCAAGTGGTGCAGGTTTTTACTTTGCCTCAGCGCTATGTTGCCTACCCAGGGGAGCTCGCGCCTTATCCGTGTGTTGCTCCAGAGGGCTTCGAGGTAGTCTGGAAGGGGCAGAAATTTGGTCACTTTCCAGGCGATTCGGTATCTGGGCACGGCATTTTCACGCTTTATGGCGTAGACGCATACTACGCGGTTGCGGAGGCTTCTGACATCTACCCAGAGACTGTGAAACGAGTGGCGGAAATCTGGTATGGAGACTCTGACCATACCCTCCGTTTGCTCAGGGAAGACTACCCCAGGGACTCGGCCCGAATCATGAACCCCTTCCTGTTCAACTCAAACAGGATTTCGAGCCAGTTTGATGGGAGTACAGGGGAAGTCTCCATGTTTGGAGGCTATAAGATCCTGTTTTACCCATGCAAGCCTGGGGACAAGCAAGAATGGGGAATTCTTGTGAGGGTCACTTGGCCTGACAACTGATACTTTTGGCCGTTGCTCGGAGAAATTTGATTTCATCTCCGAGTCGCGGCCAATTATTTTCTTTTATTCTGCTGGATTTCAAATAGTCTTTTTATTTCTTTTGGTGTAGTTGAATCCGTTGCGCTTTTATCTTCTCTAAATGCCATGAGTCTTGGAAATCTTAATGCATAGCCTGCTGTATGTACTTCGGATACCGTAATTTCATCAGCCCTTATCACAACTATAATCTCAGGTTTTGACCAAACGTCTGGAACTAGTGTTTTATCTATTTCTAGATTAGCAGGTTTCTCTTTGGTCTTAATTTTATCTACGCGTTTTTTTATTTCCTGCCATTCCTCTTCTGTGGGCCCGCTCCCTACTTTACAGACTGTAGTAAACGCATCTTTTTGAGGATCAAAAAGTCCTACCAAGAAACCTCCAATTCCAAACTTTGCCCTGTTCCCTTTTCCAAGATAGTAGCCAAGGATTACCCCATCTATTGTGTCCTCAAGTCCGCCTGTCTCCTCTCTCTTAAACTTTACCCAAGAGTAGCCCCTTCCTCCCGCCTCATATTTGCTATCAAGTTTTTTCATCACTACGCCTTCTAGCCCTTGGCCTTTTATCTCATTGAAAAACTCTAATAGCTCCTCAGGATCCTCTACAATTCTCTGTTCGTCTACTACAATTGTTTCCCCTTTTCTCACAATTTTCTTTAATTTCTCACGCCTCTCGTTAAAGGAAAGGTCTAAAAGCGGTTTCCCGTTAAGGTAAAGTAGGTCGAACACAAAATACCGTAACGGGATTTCAGAAACTTTTTCCATAATCCCGTGCTTTCTTTTTCTCTGACTTGTCTCCTGAAAAGGAATCATCTTTTGAGTTTTTGGATCATAGCCCACTGCTTCGCCATCAAGAATTACCGAGTCTGCATCAATCTGCTCAATTGCTGCTTTTACTAAATCTGGAAACATGTTGGTTGATTCTTCAAGGTTTCTTGTGAAGGACCTAACATAAGGCATCTTTTTTTTATTATCAAAAAAAGTAAGCTGGTCAGAATCGCCCATTTCTACCATTCGTTTTTTATCCATGTGGAGCTGAACTCTTGTGCCGTCGTATTTGATTTCAACACCTGCCTGCCCCCCAAGTTTTTCTATTGCTTCCTCCGCTGTTGAAACTCTTTGGCATAGCTGAGGAAGTATAGGAACCCCAACTTCAAGCCGAACTTTTTTGAGCCCGTTTATTTGTCCCTCTTTGAAAAGTTTTGCAATTTTTCCAATGTCCGGATACACATGAAAGTAGCTTTCTATTTCTGCTTTTAATGATTTTCCACCAGTTTCCATCCAAGAAAGAGCCTCAATAATTGTTACATCTGAAAACCCTAGTCTAGTGTTTTTTGTGGGAATTCTTGTGACATATCTAACCGAAAGAGGATCCAATTTTGAAATAAGCTCCGCAAACTTTGACACTTTTTTTTCTTGAGAACCGGTACCACTGATAAGCGCTATCTCAAGTAAGTGTTCGTACACATATAAGATTGTGATACTACCTCCCTTTTTCTTTTGACCTGAAACCCTGGTGGTTTTGTTTGCAAGTTCCTCTGCAACAGTTCCAATATCTCCAATTTTGTCATAAAGTTTTTGTACTTCTTCCTCCTTTGTTACAAATGCGGCAGCCAGAATTCTTAGCATCATCTTTTCTGCTAAAGCAAAATCAATTTGAGCAAACTGTGGCCCTAGCTGTCCAAGCGAAAGGTACACAGCTTTATCCGTCTCCAAAAGCTCAAGCTCCTTTAACATTTCTGCAAGTATTGCTGTGATTTCAAGCCTTTTTGTAGTTGATTCCAGCCTTTGTAAGTAAGTTGAAAATACGGAAAACTCCATGGTGGAAGTATATCAGGTTGCTTAACTGACGGCAGTTCCTGTAGTTGCAATTGTGTATCTTGAAGATTTAGTGCTTCCAACCTTTTGTATGATCTTTTTTGAAATTAAATCTTTCAAGTCTCTTAGAATTGTATCCTCTGAGATTCCGTAAAAAAGTCTTGCAAAGTCTTTGTTCTGAATACTTCCGTAGTCGTGAAGGTACTCAACTACGCGCTCTTGCCTTTCGTTTAAAGGGGCCATCCCTGCCACTGCTCTTACTTTATTTTCTTTTGATAACGAAACAATCTTATCTTTTAGTCCGGAAAATTCCTGGGTTAGGTTTGAGACATAGTATTCAATCCATCTTGTTATATCTCCTGTAGGATTTTGGGTTGACCTAATCGCTTGAAAAAAAGATGTTGGATTCTCGTCTGCGGATTTATCTATTGTTACTGCTTTGTATTTATCGTAATCATTTATGTACAAATTAAGAAGTGCAAAAAGTGCAGCAATCTTTTTATTGTGCGAATCAAATGGGGACACTTTTATGAACTCTAGATAAATGATTGAAGACCTGACAGGCGCTGGGATCTCTTTTGCATCTGGGGTTTCAAGCCATGCAAAGAAGCTTAATAGACTAGCCACAACCTCATCGGGACCTGCGGATTGTATGAAGCTTGAGTTATAGTTTTGGATTGGGGTTTTCCTGTAATACCCAGTTTTAGATTCGTGAGTGATGCCTTTTACTAGAATTGAGTGGAGCATTTTAAGAGTTTCCTCGTTAAGATCTGGTCTTGCTTTCACAAAGTCCAGAGCTTCTTGAGTGTTTTCGATTTCATGAGTTACCGACTTTGCAGTGGAGACGTCTTTACCTTCAAAAAAGTACTTTACCTCTTCTTGAGAAAGCTTAACCCCATCAAAATGATTTAAGTGGTAGATAGTTTTTAAGGCCGCTTCCCTTTCAAGGCTTTTTTCCCACGAACTGACTACTGGAATGACCTCAATAACTGCCTTTGCAGCCTCAATTTGTCCCGAAAAATTTAATATGTTAGTTGTTACAGAAAACTCGGGAAAGTACACGCAATAATTCTTGCATATTTCCCGCAAAGACGGTAGCTACAAGTTTTATCTACCGATGCTGAGGATTGCTGTGATAGCGCCAACAACGGCATCAATAACCGCTAAAACTGCCCCTACAACCGCACCGATTACACCTTCTATTATTTGTCCCATGGGCGCATCATAGCATGGAAAGTTGGTTTTTTCCATTGAGTATGTGTTCAGAAGCTTTAAGAAGCATGGCTTTAGCAGGCTTAATTTTTAGAAGCTCAAGAGCTTTGTCTTTTTCTGTCCATTCGTAGTTGATGTGCTCGTCAGAAATTGTTACTGCTGTATTATAGGAGACTTTGGAAAGGTAATAGACAATGGTTTTACTTCTTAATTCTCCATCTCTTCTATAGAAGTATTTTTCTATCTCTTTAAAGCCACGATCTAACTCAACAAGTGTAATTCCAGTTTCTTCTTTTATCTCCCTGAACGCGGTCTGATGATCGGTTTCTCCTTTTTCTTGGTGCCCTTTAGGAAAAGACCAGTACGTTTTATTTTTTGTATCTTCAGGTTTTGCTGCAAGCCTTGGGGCTTCTAGTAAAAGAAACTCGACTTCAGATTGGTTTTCCCTGTACACAACAACACCAACTGACTTTTCATACTGCATGTATTTAGATTATCACTTTTCAAGGTTTATTACCTTTTCAAAGGAGGGGAACTCTTTTAGGTAGTGCTTGTCTGCTGTGGTAATAATTGTCTGCTGAAGCTCCACGATGTTTAATATTTGCTCCCTATGCTTTTCATCTAGTTCTGAAAAAATATCATCAAGTAAAAGTACTGGCCTTTCATTTTCTAGAGAGCTTTCTTCAAGAAAATCTATCTCACTGAGTTTTAGGGAGAGAACTGCTGCTCTTTGCTGGCCTCTTGATCCAAAACTCCCAATTTCTCTTTTATTTAAAAGTATAGAGAAGTCGTCTCTGTTTGGTCCTAAAAGGGTACTTTTGGAGGCAATTTCTTTTATTTGGTACTCCTTAATCCTTTCAAATGTAGCCTCATTTACTTTGTAATGGATTTCAAGGGTTTCACATGTTGGGTCCAAAGATTTCCCGTGGGAATTTATTTTATCTTTTATCGAATGGAAAAAGTTTTTTCTGTGTTTATGAATTACTTCGCTTTCCTTTACAAGAAGATCATTCCAAAAACCAATTTCGTTATAGCCTTTTCCAAATTCATTTATTTTCTCAAGAATTTTATTTCTATTTTTAATTACTTTTGTGAGGTTTGTGTGGGAGGTCCTGTACTCTCTGCTAGTTTGAAAAAGTATGAGGTCAAGATAACGCCTTCTGACCTGAGGCCCGTCAGTAATAACTTCTAGATCAAGTGGTGTAAATGTTACGCACTTAAAATTTCCAGCAAAGTTATTAAGCATCCTGGCAACTCCGTTTACTTTGTATTTTTTCCTAGCAAGATTTTCTGCCACTTCACTTTTTGCAATTGAAATTTCCAGCTTTGTAGTGTCCGTTTTGCCTTCGACTTTTGAATGATCTTTATTGAAGGAAACCATATCCCTATCAAAGCCTGCTCTCATTGAATGCCCTGTTGCCAGAAGATTTACGGCTTCAATAATGGAAGACTTGCCTGAAGCATTTG
Organism: uncultured Candidatus Saccharibacteria bacterium; assembly: GCA_964636285.1. Classification (GTDB taxonomy): domain Bacteria; phylum Patescibacteriota; class WWE3; order UBA101185; family 2-01-FULL-41-18; genus CAZWQF01. Next base: position 11,963 of record CAZWQF010000006.1, on the reverse strand, counting down.
GACCATAAATGACCGTTGTTCCCTCAAGCTCAAACTTTATTTTGTGAAAGTTTCTAAAGTTCTGAAGATTTAATTCTGTGATTTTCATACCTGACATTTAGGGCAGAAGAAAGTTGATCTTTGAGCAACAACTATAGCATTTATTTTGGTTCCGCATCTTGCACAAGGCACCTGCGCTTTTCCATAAGCTCTAAAGTGGTTTTGATGGGAGCCTTCTTTACCGTAGATGTCTACATACATTTTATCGTCGAGAGTGGATCCTCTGTGGGCTATTCCTTCAGTTAGTATTTGCTTCATTGCTAGTAGTAGTTTTTCTGCTTCTTCAAGCGTGATCGAATGGGTAATTCGCTCCGGGTGAATTTGAGAAAGCCATAGAGAATCGTTTGCATAGATGTTTCCAAGTCCGGAAATTAAATCTTGTTCAAGTAGCGCTCTTTTTATCTGAGTTTTCCTGGATTTTAAAATGACGAGGAGTTTTTCTGGCGTTAGGTCTTTGTGAAAAGGAGTTGGCCCATACTTTTTTTCTAGTTTTTCTGATTCCTCCAAATTAATTATCTTTGCGTACCCAAACATTCTCACATCTGAGAAAGTTAGAAATGAACTATCCTCAAATTGCAGACACACTTTTATGTGTTTCTCTTTATGAGAAACTTTGGAAAAAGCATCTTCTCCTAAACTATCGTTATGGGAATTATGAAGTAATACTCTTCCCGTCATGGCAAGATGAAAAGTTAGTTTCTCTTCTTTATTTTCAAAAATAAAAACAATTACTTTTGCAATTCTAGTTACTTCTTTTATTTTGGAATTGACTAAAAGTTTTATGAATTCTTTTGGTTCTGGGAAAGTTTTATAATCCTTTGCAACCAAAGCTTTTTTAATAGTCTTGCCTGCTAGTTCTTTATTTAAATCTTTTGAAATTGTTTCAACTTCTGGGAGCTCCGGCATATCCTGTCCATTTTTCTTCTACAAATTTTCTAAAGTTTTCTGCAAACACTTTTTCATCAAATCTTTTTGCCGCCTGTTTAATGTAACCTGAGTCGTATGTGTTAGCTGTGATAGCGGCATCAAACTTATCAACTGCATTAATTATTCCTTCTACTGATATATCGTCAAAAAACATTCCTGTTTTACCCTCCTCTATGTATTCTGTAGGGCCTCCAGATTTGTGAGAAAGCACCGGTTTTCCGTGAGCCATTGCTTCCACTGGGGATATGCCAAAGTCCTCATCTTGTACTGGGAAAATGAGCCCTTTTGAGTTTTGGTAAAGAATGTTGAGTTCCCTCTCTGAAACTTTTCCAAGGAATGCTATGTCCATTCGAGCAATTTTTTTAAGGTGCTCTATTTCTTTGCCTGCTCCAACTATTCTTAGTGGGGTTTTCATTCTATTAAACGCCTCAATGACTAGGTGCACATTTTTGTATGCTGAAAGTCTTGAGACCATAAGGAAGTAGTTGTTCTCTATTCTGTGCGCTCCTTCTTGTGGCAGTACTACGTCATATTCGGTTTTAACTGGTGGGTAAATTACAGCGTCAGGCTCTCTTCTATAAAATTTTCTGATTCTATCTGCTACTGTATTTGAGTTTGCAACTATAAAGTTAGGTCTTTGTGCAGAGGCAAAGTCCCATGTTCGTAAAATGTTGTCTATAAATCCAACAAATGGTTTGTAATACCAAGTATTTCTTTTGTTTGATTCACCTGAGTATTTATATAAAAAGCGGGCTGGCGTGTGGCAGTAGCAAATATGAAGCTGGTGGGGCTTTGTGATGACTGCTTTGCTCCATGCTGTTGATGAGGAGATTATTATGTCAAATTCGCTTAAGTCAAAGTTCTCAAAATAGACTGGGTAAAGCGCTGTGTAGTGCTTGGAAAGTGAAGAAAAGAGCGGAAGCTTATCTACTCCTGTTGTCCTAATTTCCCAGGTCTTAAATTCTTCTGGCATGGATTCTGGGTCATAAGAGGATGTAAAAACTACTGCTTTTGGGAAGAGGTCGTGGATTGCTTTAAGTACTCTTTCAGCACCACCAAAGGCTGTCATGTAGTCGTGAATGATGGCGATTTTGGCTTCCTGCATGAGGTAATGATATCACGACGGGTATACTGGCGCGCCCTTAACTGTCTTGGATCAAAGAGCAAACCAACCAACCTATAGTATTTGATAATTCTGTGGATAAAGTGTAGAATCTTCCAAATTCAACAACAGGCTTGACGCCTAAGGAGGGTGTCATGAGATACAACTATTTTGTGATTGGGGAGGAAGGTGTTGAGTGCTCGGGCCGTGTCTGGAGCAAAGGTTTGGTCAAAAGTCATTGGGAGCTTCAGCTTCTTATTGGCCATCAGGTCGAAGCTTGGCAGAGGCGCTCTGGCAGGGCATTGCTTCCAGTTACTATTGTGGTTGTTGCCAAGTCGCCCTTGACCGTAATGGTGTGGCACGGCAAGGACCCGGAGTTCAATGTGGCCTCTATGGAGCTCTTGTCCAGCATGATGGGAAGCTTTCCATCTGAGCTCAGGCCTTATATTCAGAAGCACCTGAAGAATGAGGAGGGTAGGCTTCGTCTTCTTGAGGAGCAGAAAGCTTTGGAGGTGAAAGCTCGAAGAGCTTTTCTCTTTCAACAAACCGGGGTGGTGTTTCCTGTTCCTCCGGCCTTGAGTCCTCATAGTCTTGAAGCTCTGGACTGGGCACGTCTGAGAGACGGCTACTATGACGATCCAGAGTGGGGTGGGGACTACTAAGCTCTGACTTCGTAGAGAACACAGCCAATTTGAAGACTGACTCCGCAAGGACCTTTTACAAATTGGTAAACGGCTCTTGATACCGTTGAATGTGTTTTGCTTGAGAAAGTGAGGCATAACGCCTGGTTTTTTCAAGACAAGTAACGACCGTTTAAAACCGGTCGTTTTTTGTTTATGCGCTAGCTTTTTCCATTCGTCTGAAGACTTTTAACACCTCTACAACTACAAACGGAACGCAGGCAGCTGCAAATGCAATCCCAAGTTGTGCCAGGTTAAGGTCAACAGCTTTGAACAATTTTTCTCCAACTACGCTATATATCACAGGAAATTGAGCAGCTATGGAAACAACAAAAACTCCAAGTAAAAGCTTATTGCCTGTAACTCCTATACTAAATAGAGATTTTTTCTCTGATCTACTATTTAACGAATGAACAAGCTGGGCCAAATTAAGCGCCAAGAAAGTTACAGTCCTTGCTACATCAATACCAAAGTAATGGTTCGAAACTTTAAAAGCAGTAAATACTGCTAAGCCCATAGTCACACCTTCTAAAGCCATAATTAACCATCTTTTGGAATTTAAAATTCCCTCTGATATACGTCTTGGGGCTCTTTTCATAATGTCTTTTTCCCCAGGCTCCATACCAAGAGCTAAGGAAGGAAAGCCATCTGTAACAAGATTTATCCATAGTAGATGTATTGGAAGAAGTGGTAATGGATCTCTCAAAACTGCCGACAAAAAGATTATTATTATCTCTGAAATGTTGCACGAGATTAAGTAAGTAATAAATTTAATTAAATTATCAAATACAATTCTACCCTCTTCAATTGCAGCAACTATTGTGGCGTAGTTGTCATTCTGAAGAATCATGTCTGATGCTTCTTTTGAAACATCTGTACCCTCAATTCCCATTGAGATGCCTATATCCGCAGCTTTAATTGCAGGAGCGTCATTAACCCCATCGCCTGTTACAGCAACAATGTTTTTTGCTTTTTTAAATGCCTTTACAAGTTTAAGTTTTTGTTCAGGCGATACCCTTGCAAAAACTCTTTTAGTAATTACGATTTGTTCAAACTCTTCTTGACTTAGTTTTGCAATTTCCTCCCCAGTCATTGCATCTTCCGCGCTTTTTGCAATTCCAAGCTCTTTTGCAATTGATACCGCAGTAAGCTTATGGTCTCCTGTCACCATGACTGTTGTGATACCTGCTTTCTGTGCTTCAAAAACAGCATCCTTAACTTCTAGTCTAAGAGGATCTTTTTGGCACATAATTCCAGTAAAAATTAAGTCTGATATTAATTTTTGTTCTAGAGATTCTTTCTTTGTTTCATCTGAGTTAACAAGGGTATCAATCTCTGAAATATCTATTTCTTTAGTGCAAAAACCCAAACTCCTGAGTCCTTCTGATGCGTAGTAATCAACTTTCTCCAAAATTTGTTTTCTATCCGCTTCTTGCATTTTGCACTTTGTAACAATAACTTCAGGAGCTCCCTTTACAACAACTAGAGCTTTACCTGTTTCTGTACGGTGCACTGTTGCCATTATTTTTGTTATCGAAGAGAAAGGCATCTCGTATATTCTTTTATTTTCATCTCTCAATTTTTTATAGCTGATCCCTGCTTTTTCAGTTGTAACTACAAGTGCTCCTTCGGTTATATCCCCAACAATTTCCCATTTATTTGTTTCCTTGTTTTCAGTGAGAGTTGAATCGTTACAAAGTGCACCATATTTTAAAAGGTTATATAAATTATCATGCTCCCTAGGTTCTACTTTCACATTGCTACTATTGTAGAAAAAGCCTTTTGGATTGTACCCTTGGCCGTCTACTTTGTATTCTTGGTTACCTGATAGATAAAGATCCGTTACAACCATTCTATTTTGTGTAAGAGTTCCTGTTTTATCAGTGAGAATGTGAGTTGTTGCGCCCAGAGTTTCCACTGCGGGGAGCTTTCTTATGATGGCTTTTTTTGCTGCAAGTCGTGTTACTCCAATTGCTAACACAATGGTAATGACCGCAGGAAGACCTTCAGGTATGGCTGCAACAGCAAGACTTACTGAGCTCAAAAAGGCGAGTTTTAAATCTGTTCCATCAAAGAAAATTTCAGTTAGAAATATAACTACAATTATTAATAAGGCAGCTATACTTAGGCTTTTCCCAACTTTTGTTATTTCTTTTTGAAGAGGTGTTTGTTCAGTTTCCTCCTCTTTAAGAAGAGTTGAGATTTTTCCTACTTCCGTACCTGCGCCAGTGCTTGTGACTATTGCTCTAGCCCTGCCGTAAACAACTGAGGTGTCTTTAAAAACCATATTTTTCTGGTCACCTAATGCAAGGCCTTCTTGCAAAATTACATTAAGTGATTTTTTTACGGGCACTGATTCTCCTGTGATAACTGCTTCTGAGACCTCAAGGTTTGCACACTCTATTAGTCTTGCGTCTGCTGGTACTTTGTCTCCTGCTTCAAGGAGAATTATGTCTCCAACAACAAGTTTCTTTGCCTCTATTTTGTGAACTTCCCCATCTCTTAAAACTTTTGTAAACGAAGCGGACATCTTTTTTAGCGCTTCTATGGCTTTTTCGGCTTTATATTCCTGTGAAAAGCCTATAACTGCGTTGATGATTACGATTGCGATGATGGCGAGTGCGTCTATCCCTTCGCCAAGAAAATATGAAATTCCTGACGCAATAATTAAGAGGATGATCAACGGGTCTGTGAATTCTGAAAGAAATTTAAGTATGAGGGGCTCTTTTTTTGGTTCAGGAAGCTCGTTGAATCCGTTTGTGATGAGTTTTTGGGAAGCGTCATTAAGCGAAAGGCCAGTTGTGGCGGAGGTTTTGAGTTCTAAAAGAACGTCGTCGGCAGTTTTGGTGTAGTACATAGGTTTTAGTATATTGGCTAAAGAAAAAAGGTACAAGGTTTATTGGGATTTGATAAATGCATACCTATAGTGTTAGAATCCTCACACAAAACTAGGCTGTTGTAACGGCAGCCCAAGAAGAATAGAGGATACCATGCCTTTGTCAGCGTTATGGGGCGGGCGTACGAAGAACGTGGTCGTTGGAAATTCGGGGTCAGGGACCGGTGCCGGGAATCCGCGTCAAGGAGGTTCGGCCGAGAGTGTCCAGGGCTACCACCCGACTGCAAGAAGCCAAGGTCCTGAGCTTTGTGGGTGCGGTTGCCCTCAGTGCTACGGCTCTTGTCAAAGCGTGATGACCAAGGACGTGACCATCAAGGGAGGCCTTCGACACCCAGGTGCGGATCACCACTGCTCAGTTTGTAACAATGAGTGGGGTGCGGGCACCATCAACGTCAAAGCCTAGAATTAGGGCTTCGCTCACAACCCTTACTTGACCGGCAAGGGCCGCTCGTTTGTCAGATTTTTCTGGACATACGGGCGGCTCTTCTACTTTCTAAAACAACTCATCGTTACAAAATCTTCAACCCTCAATTCTTTTCTGATATAAATACCTCATGCTTATTAATAGAACTTCAAAACTTTGGGAGTATCTTGGCGAAAATTTGCAGGGGCTAGTTTCTGACGGGGAAATTCTTTTAGCGGATGTTTCTGAGCACAACAACAAGATTTCTGATTATTCGTACCTTGTGTTTCCTTTCTCAAAAGCTTATGAGGGGTTTCTTAAAAAGCTATTTCTTGATCTTCATTTAATAGATAAAAACGAATTTTTTGGTGATGACGTTAGGATAGGAAGAATTTTGAACCCAACTTTTTCGCACGAGAACAAGAATGTTTATGCAAGAATCCCAAGGCATATTCCTGATAGAGACCTTTCTGAATTTCTTTGGGCTGTTTGGAAGAACGGAAGAAATCTTGTGTTCCATTATTACCCTCATAACTTTAGAAAACTTACTTTTAGAGATGCTCAGCTTTTAGTAGGTGATATTATTCAAGCAATGGAGGAAGCGCACCAGCTTATTGAGCACGGTAGGGCTTAGGTGTATTAATTCTTTTCTAAACTTAACTTTAGGTTTAGAATTTCAGTCTGATGGATTTACAAACTTCATTTTTAGATTCGAATAAGGAGCCGTTTGTTTGTGACCTTTTAATCATAGGTGGTGGAGCTGCAGGGCTCACTTCCGCAATTTATGCTGTTAGGTACAACCTTAAAACCGTGCTTGTTTCAAAAGATTTTGGAGGTCAAATCTTAAATACAGGCGAAATAGAAAACTGGCCTGGTTCAAAGAAAATTACAGGCCCTGAGCTTGCACAAAACTATGAAGACCATGCAAGAAGCCTTGGCGCAAACCTTGTTAGCGCCTTTGTGGAGTCAGTTAAAAAAGTGGAGGGTGGGTTTGAGGCTATTACAGACTCAGGAGATGGGTACACAAGGATAATTGCAAAGACTGTGATTTTAACCAGCGGGGCAAACCACAGACACCTTGGAGTTCCCGGAGAAAACGAGCTGTCAGGAAGGGGTGTGAGTTACTGCGCTACATGCGACGGCCCGTTTTTTAGAAACAAAGTTACAGCCGTTATTGGCGGTGGCGACGCTGCAATTGGCGGTGCCCTTGATCTTGCAAACAACGCATCAAAAGTATATTTGATTCACAGAAGATCAGATTTTAGAGCTAAGCCTGGAAACATTGATAAAGCAAAAAGTAATCCAAAAATAGAATTTATTCTTGATACAAACGTGACTGAAATCAAAGGATCTTCAAAAGTCCAAGAGGTAACGCTTGATAAACCTTACAACGGCTCCACTACCCTTGCTTTGGACGGTGTTTTCATTGAAATAGGTTTTGACCCGGAAAACACTCTGGCAAAAACCCTTGGGGTTGAAGTAACCGACAGAGGCTATATTAAAGTAGCCGAAGATCAAAGCACAAATGTTGACGGCCTTTATGCGGCTGGTGATGTTACAACCGCCTCAAATAGGTTTGCACAGCTTGTTACCGCTGCTTCTGAAGGTGCGATTGCGGCGGAAGCGGTCTTTAAAAGGCTTCACCATAGCTAAATCCCATAAATCACGGCCAAAACACAAGTTTGATAGCCGTTTTATCTCTTACCTACAGCATATTCTTTACCTCTCTTAAGGTTGATTATGCCCTCAATATATGTTAAAATTCTCACCGTTATCTTGTAAGATCATTCACTGCCGGCAATCTGCCATTTTCCTGTAGCCAGCCCAGAAAGGTCTATGAAAATATCAAAGTTGTCCGTTATAGCTGTTTTAGTTTATTCGGTAGCATTTTTATGCGTCCCTTTAACAAGGGTTTATTCAGCATCACCAGAAGAATATAAAAACTCAGACTCAAGAAAAACTTTCTTTGAGATAGTTGTAGATAACATCTCCAAAGTCTTTTCAGGTATTGGAAAGGCAGAAGCATCAAATGAAGAGAAGAATTTGGGCGAATCTAGAGTAAGGCTTTTAAGAGCCTTAAACACTCATGAGCTTGAGGTTAGGTCTGGAATGAGTGGGGTTGACCTTTACCTTAAGAGGGATCAAGGCCTTGAAACTCTTAAAAAAGTAAAAGTTTCAATTGAAAACTCTGACTTATCAAGAAATCATAAATCTGAGGCCCTATCCTATCTTGATGACGTCAAAAAAGTTTATTTGATGGACCTTGTGGATTCCCCACAGGAAAAACTCAAGTCACTTATTTTGGCTACTTTTGATCAGCACGAGGCTTTGGTATTTAAAATCTCAGAGGAAGAAGCTCAGAGTCTTATTGCTTCGTTAAATAAGGAGGGTTTTGAAGTAAGCCCTGTAGCTAAAAAATAACTAGCTTAATTATTCAAGGGAGCGCTCATTATAGGCATCAATAACTTTTAAGACGTACTTTATAGCCTCGTCTAAAGTTGAATCTGGAACCATAGCGGCAGCAGCATTTTTATGACCTCCGCCTCCAAGCAGCACAGCAATTTTTGACACATCAAACTCTGGATTATTTGATCTAAAGCTTACCGTTACTCTATTATCGGATTTTTCCTTAAAGAACATTGCAAAATTTATCCCTTTAATCCTCCGAATATCCTGTACTTCCTTTCCATTCATATCAACATCTAGTTCTGGGGAAATCCCAAGGTCTTGGTTCTCTTTTATTGATAGGCTTGAGTATGCGATGTTTCTTTCTCTATCCATAGTTGTTTTAGAAAGAACATATGCCCTGCGTTTAAAAGCTAAGTAGTCAAGATTAAAATTAAGATACCATATCATTTTTGCCCCGTCAGCGCCCCTATCAATTAATTCCGCTGAAACTCTTAAGTCCTCGGATGTAAGTTGGTTTTGAAAAACGCCTGTATCAGCAAGGTGCCCTAATAGTAGAACGTTCGCTAGGTTATTTTTAACTTCAAATCCAAATGCCTGAAATAGTGTGAAAAGAATAGAACAAGCCGAATTTCTGTGAGCAAACGAATAATTGATGTCCCCCCAAAATGAGTTGTCATGGTGATCTATATTAATTTTTAATAGCTTTTCTCCATTCAACCCAAGCTCTGGGAAACTGAAGCTTTTTTCCTGTGTAGAAACGGAAGGGCTACCCATATCAATTCCAATTACAAGATCAAAAGGCGAAAAGTCTAGTTTTGCCGGATCCTCATTCGATTTTATAAAGGAAGTATCAAAGAGATCATAAGAATTAGGTACTTTATCCAAACTAAAAAGTGTATGTGGCTTTTTGATTGACTCCAGATAAACATGCATGGCGTAGTTTGAGCAAAGGCTATCAAGGTCAGGGCTTCTATGTAGGAAAAGTGCTATGTTTTTGGAGTTTTGAATAGCGGTTTTTATCTCATTTGGTTCTGAGTTATAGTTGGTGCCTGTCTCTTGTGCCGGTATTTTATGCACCAGGGGATTATACACTATAATTGAAACTGTATTTATTGTTTAAGAAACAAGATGAAAAACGAATATTTAAGACAAGTTAAAGAAAAGTTTGGGAGGTCTGTGAAGGTTGCAGTTGGGTTATCAGGTGGTGTTGATAGTTCTGTGGCAGCAAAGATTTTGGTTGACCTTGGGTTTGATGTTGTTGGGGTGCACATGCAGTGTTGGGACTATAACTTACCTGGTTGTAAAGGTAACGAGGATAGAAGAGACGCTATTAAAATTGCATCTACTCTTGGAATTTCTTTTAAGGACTTGAATTTTGTTTCAGAGTATAAAGACACTGTTTTGAAATATTTTTTTGATGAGGTGAAAGCGGGTAAAACTCCAAACCCAGATATTATGTGTAATAAGGAGATTAAGTTTGGGCTTTTTTTAAAATGGGCTTTGAAGGAGGGTTTTGATTTTGTTGCAACAGGACACTATGCTCGGGTAAGTCAGGTGGAAGGGAAGGCTACGGCTAAAGTGGGTGGAGACTTATTGCAAGAATATGATCTTTTATCCGGAGTTGATGATGGAAAAGACCAAAGTTACTTTTTATTTAGGTTAGGTCAGGAAGCCCTTTCCCATTCGCTTTTTCCACTTGGTGACTATGAGAAAAGTGAGACAAGAGAACTTGCTAAAAGATTTAATTTGGCAACTGCACAGAAGCCGGACAGCGTTGGAATCTGTTTTATTGGAGATATAAATGTGGCTGATTTTATAAGGGCGAACGTAGAGGTTGAGAAGGGGCCGGTTGTAAATGTTGAGGGGGAAGTTATTGGTGAGCACGAAGGGGTTCCGCTCTATACGATTGGGCAGAGGCACGGGTTTAGGCTTGATAAGTATGTTGGGATGCCGGTGTATGTTGTGAAAAAAGATGCAAAAACGAATACGCTTGTTGTTGGTTTTGCAAAGGATTCGGAGGTTAAGGAGTTTGAGGTTGGCGAGCTGAGTTTTATAAGAAGCGAATATGCAAGGTTATTTGGTGAGGCAGGAGAAGCTAAGGGGGTTGGGGAGGAAGGTCTTAAATGTTTTGTTCGGATAAGAAATTTGGGGGAGAAGATGGCTTGTAGGGTATGTTCGAAAAAAAGCTTAGACGGTGCTGGAAAACAGGCTTCTGTTCATGGGCAAGATTCAAAGCGGATAAGAACGGAAGTATTAAAAGTAGAGCTTGATGAATACACGGTTGGAGTTGCTCCAGGACAGAGCGCTGTTTTTTATGATCTGGTAGATAAAGGAAAAGTACTGGGAGGCGGGGTTATATATTAGTTTTTATCACAATCCAATTTTAAGTATATAGTTTTCCCTGCGGTGTCTTTCTGGAGAGGTAGATAAATTTCTGTTGGCTGTGTGATATTTAAGGTGCCTGTAAGGTTCCCCCCTCTTTTTAGTCTGTGTGCCTGGGGATCTTCAGTGGTTGAAATGAATGTACCATGCCTAGATCCGCGGTCAGCAAGTATAAGGTTTCCCTGGACTAGCGTTAGTGTTGCGTGCTCTTGATCAAGTAGTGTGGCTTCCCTAAGAGTAGGATTAAATGTTAAGCCAATTTCAAATTGATGGTTACGTTGTGGGTCCAGTAAATCCCGTTCCATTTGACCAAGTAGCTCAGGTATATCTACATATTCCACCTCTGTTGCATTGCCGTGAATGCCCGCTCTTATTTTCCACTCACCAACCTGTATTTCGTGTTGTAAATCTGGCCCTTCTGCTGGATTAACCATGAGCCTATTCTCGCTTTTTGAAGCTGGAATGTAAATACTATAGCCACTCCCTTTTAGGCTCTATTGACAAACCCTCATTAACTTGGTAATTTCCCTATGCGACAATAAGTTTGCTCAATCACAGCTTACATCAGTGTAAGCTTTAATTTTGTTCTAAAAGCTTTGCCGCTTTTAATTGTTGCTTTCGCCCTTTGAAAATCGAATAAAGCCATAATAAAAATCATTTTTTGACGAGTGTAAGTTTATTGGTTTCTTAGTTTCAAAGTTTGGGATTAAGGCCAACAGCCAACTTACATTAAGTTTGTCAGAAAGTGGAAAGAACATTCTATGAGAGTTTGATCCTAGCTCAGGATGAATGCTGGCGGCGTGCCTAAGGTATGCAAGTCGAACGATTGTTTGTAGCAATACAAACTATAGTGGCGAACGGCTTAGTAACACGTAGGAATCTACCCTAAAGTGGAAGATAACAGACCGAAAGGACTGCTAATACTCCATGTGGTCGCAAGATCAAAGACGCAAGTCGCTTTAGGATGAGCCTGCGGCTTATCAGCTAGTTGGTGAGGTAACTGCTCACCAAGGCTATGACGAGTACCCGGACTGAGAGGTCGATCGGGAAGAGGGGCACTGAGACACGGGCCTCACTCCTACGGGAGGCAGCAATCGGGAATTTTGCACAATGGACGAAAGTCTG
>CAZWQF010000005.1:0-97652 GCA_964636285.1 uncultured Candidatus Saccharibacteria bacterium | reverse complement strand
TTAAAAGCCTAAAATCGTATGCCTGATCCGTTGATGTTCTGTACAAAGCTTCAACATCCTTTGGAAAACATGAACCACCATAACCAAGACCAGCATTCAAAAAGCTCTTACCAATTCTTTTGTCATAACCCATACCTTCAGAAACCTTCACAACATCTGCTCCTGCTCTTTCGCAAATCTGACCGATTTCATTTACAAATGAGATTTTTGTTGCTAAAAATGCGTTAGAAGCATATTTAATCATCTCGGCAGACCTTAAATCACACTCTACAACGGGTGCGTTTAAGTGTGAGTATATTGCTTTAACCTTATCTATGGCTTTCTGACTCTTTGAACCAATAACAGTCCTATCCGTATTATACGAATCGTGAATAGAATAACCTTCTCTTAAAAACTCTGGACATGAAGCAACATCAAACTCAATCTCAGGATCAGCAGATTCTCTAACTATTCTTTCTACTTCTTCGTTTGTTCCAACTGGTACAGTGCTTTTTGTCACAACAACTTTATACCCATTTAAAGCACTACCTACTTCTTTTGCTACTGCCCAAACAGCTGACAAATCCGCGGCACCACTTTGACTAGATGGAGTACCTACGCAAATAAAAACAACTTCTGCATTTCTTACTCCTTCTGCAAGGTCTGTTGTGTATTTAAGTCTTCCGCCCTTAATTCCTTTTTTAACCAACTCTTCAAGACCAGGCTCATAGATTGGCATATTTCCATCATTTATTGCCTTAATTTTACTTTCAAGCTTATCAACACCCCAGACTTCATTTCCCCAATCGGCAAAAACAGCCGATCCAACCAGCCCTACGTAACCTGTACCTATGACACAGATTTTCATACAGTTTTTCTTTCCGGATATAAATGCTTAAGGTCATTTACTTTTACCTTAAGTACATCCATAAAATTTATAAACGAATCTCTAACTCTATTTACCCTTGTTGTTCTACCATACTCCCAAGCAGCGGGTACTTCTTTTACCCTATAACCAAGTTTTTTTGCAATATAGAGAATTTCTACGTCAAAGGCTGTCACTTTTGGAGTTTTAATCTCCTTTGACGAATCACCATACAGAAGACTCAAACCAAAAACTTCCTTGGCAACATTTGCCTTGAATAGCTTAAATCCACACTGAGTATCATTAATTCCAGGCAAAACAAGAAGCTGCACTATCACATTAAACACTCTACCCATGAGATGCCTATAAAATGGCTCGCCTTTTCTTGCAGCACCAATCCCTTCTCTAGATGCAATAGCAATATCAAAGTTATTGTCTTTAACCCACACCATTAGCCTTTTTAACTCCTCAATTGGCGTAGATAGATCAGCGTCACAAATCAAAATATAGTTTGCTCTGGCATCAAAAACCCCACTTCTCACTGCAAAACCCTTTCCTTTGTGCGGGTTTTTCATAAGACGAACTTTTGGATTCATCTTCATCACGTTTTCAACAATCTCTGCTGTGTTGTCAGTACTACCATCATCCACTACCAAAACCTCGTAATCAGAAGCAAAATCATTTAAAAAAGTACAAATCTTTGTGATTGTGATGGCTATATTTGATTTTTCGTTATAACAAGGAATTATTACAGATACATCCGTCATATTTTTAATTCTTCTTCCAAACCACTCTACTATAAAATGCGTAATTCCAAATAAGACCCAGAAGTATACCGACTGGATATCCAACAAGCAGAACTCCAAGCTTAGGCTGACTGAACAAATTTTGACTCAGTGCTATTGAAGAGCGCTGAATCAAAAAAGAGCCGATATTTACTAAGCAAAAAATAACGAATTTAATGGCTCTAGTTTTGGGATCTGATATCTTCCTGTCTCTAAACGACCATACGTTATTTAACGTGAATGTTGTTGCCACAGCACAAAGAAAAGCCGGAATTAAAGACGTTTTTGGATCCAAGTGGTATATAAGTACCAGACTATAAAAAATTGAGGTTTGTACAATTAATCCAGTAAATCCTGAAATTAAAAACTTAACAAAACTTGCCTTTTCCCTCAACCGCATCTCAATAACTAGTTTCAAGGAGCCTGTTAAGTTCTCAAGACCCATCTTTGAATCCCCTCTATCCCTAAGCCCAAATGTTATTGGGACCTCTGCAACCCGCATTCCTTGCCTATGTATCAAGTAAAGAAGCTGAATCTTGTACATATAACCCCTTTTTTCAAGCTTTGATAAGTCAATATTTTGAAGAGCAGAAACTCTCAAAATTCTATAACCTGAAGTTATGTCATGAACTTCAGGAATCCATAAAACAACTCTTGTAAAAAGGCTTGCTCCAAAACTTAAAAGCTTTCTATATAGTTCCCACTCTTTTGGAATAGAACCGCCTTTTATGTATCTTGAACCTATTACGTAATCGTTACCCTCATCAAGCTTATTTACAAGTAAGAGGAGCTCTCTTGGGTCGTGTTGATAATCTGCGTCCATTTCAACAAGAGCATTCGCTTTAAGCTCTCGCATTGCATGAGTCATACCAAGCGTATATGCGCCACCGAGTCCTGTTTTTTCCCTTTCAACAAGAAGATGGACATTTTTGTTGAGTTTTGAGGCCTCTTGAACTACAGCCTGTGTGCCATCATTAGAGTTTCCATCAACAACCAATATATGAAATTCGTGACTGGATTTTTTAAATTCTGATAGTAAGTCCGGTATAAGCCTTGAAATATTTTCTTTTTCGTTAAAAGTTGGAACTATTACTGTAATTAGCATAAAAAAGTTTTGAAGGACCTACAAAAGCTTTAGCATCATGGCAAAAAGAAGCGTCACTAGAGCCCCAATCAAAACATACTCCCCGAATATATGAAGATCTAATCGACCCTCAATATAATGATGAATTATACCCCAGCCTAGGTAGAAAAGCACGCCGGCAAGCAGAGCAAAAAACTGATATGAGGTGTTGTACCTTAGCAGAAACACAAAGAAAAACGCAACTAAAAGCCCAATAGCGAGCATGATGTAGTGGGCTACATGAGATCTCATCATAAATTACCCTAACCTTCCCGGAATTATCACTACTCCTATACTTACTACCGTCATAATGAGAAGAAAAATATGAGCAAGAGTGTGGCCATTTACCTTTACAACCCCTCTTGTTGTGGAATACCAGTAATCTATACAGAAAAGAATTAGTAGGAAAGTGCTCAAAATAATTGCGAACAGTCTTTTAAGCTGAAATAAATCAACAACGGGAGAATTGGGACTAACCTGAATAAATTCCATGACTAGCTCTTTGGGCTGTAAAAATGTGGATGTAGGAGTTTCTATCCCCTGAGATACCTGGGTATTCTGATTCTCTGTGGTTTCGACAGGAGCTGGCACATTCTGAGCTACTGGAGATTCCGCAGGTGTGTTACTGCCTAAAGTAGCGTTATTCTCCCCTGCACCATCCGCTACAACCCCACCCTTACTAGTTCCAAAAAACTGAACAACAAGAGTAGTTTCATACCCGTTTAAGGTACCATTCATTGTAGCAAAGCCAACTTCCTCGTAGTTTTCGTTCATTATATTTTCTCGATGCGAGGGAGAGTTCATCCATGCTTTTACAACAGCTTTTGAATCGCTAAAGTTTTTTGCCAGATTTTCACCAGCGTATGTGTAATCATAACCAACAAGACCAAAAAAGTGCCATGGTTCAATACCCGAAGGAGACACATGAGCCCAATAATCATACTTGAACATATCCTTTGCCTTATAAGACGCAGCTTTGCTTAAGCTTGAATTCATTTTCAGCTCCTTAAGCCCTGCTTTAGACCTTTCTGTATTGGTGTAATTAAGCAAATCCGAAGCGTTAATGTTTGAGGCATATCCCAAAACACCTGGCTTTGCCATACTAAAACCTTTGACAACAAAAAGAAGGGTTAATACCGTAACCAAATAGAAAAGCAAAGAGCTGTGCCTTAAAAGACTAGCTCTTTTTCTCTTTTCATGAGAAGGCAAAAAATGATGGGCAACGCGGTGCATACTTTGATAATAACATATCAATACCTATTGACAGAACGACTATGAGTCCATAGCATTTAATGTATGAAAGCAAAAGTAAAAAAGCCTGCCAAGCAGATTGCAAAGAAAGAAGTATCAAAAAATTCCCTACCAGTATTCCAGATTTTCACCAGCAACTCTTTAGTGTTGCAGTTGATTATCATTGCCTTTCTTGCGCTGTCTTCCTTGATGGTTTTGCACGTAGTTGCTCAGCAAAAAGTCATAGACTTCTATAAAAGTGCTGAAGCAAGAAGCGTTACAAAATAGCCTCTTTTTTAGAAAGCTCTTGGTTTAACACACTAAGATAAGTATTATATTTGTATGCCCCAAAAGAGGTTAAAGCTAAAAGAAAAGTTTCTGCTCGGACTTTTAGGCGTGGTTTTGACCTCGCTTCTTATTTCGATAACTTTTTCGTATATCATATTTCTCTTTAACATTAATAAGACACTAGACCCAGAACTTAAAATAGCATCAGATGTAATTAGCAGCAGGCTCAATGAACAAAAAGATAAACAGCTAATTTTAAATGAATTCCTAGTAAAAGAAGATTCGCTTAAAAGGTATCTAAAAAACGAAGCCTCAGAAAACGAAATTACGGATCAGGTACTTATAACAGGTGAAAAAACTGGTTTTGATATCATTCAGATTTTTGATGTATCCGGAAATTATAAAGTTGGTATAGAGCATAAAACCATAAAAAACAATACTCTAAACACTGCTTTTGTAAGTAAAGCTTCCAAGGGGATTAAGATTTCAACTTTTGAGGCACTTGGGGACAAGCTCTACATCACATCCTATTTTCCGGTTGAAGATGCAAACGGAGTTTCCGGAATTCTTGCCACAGCCATGGAAGTAAATAACACTGCACTTGATAAAGCCATTGGATCGCTATCAAATGAGGTGTCTGTATACACCATTAACGGTTTCCCTATAGCTTCCACCCTTACAGGGAAAGACGGACAGAAATTGACCAGAGAGCTCTCAAAAGACGAAATAAAAGAAATTACTGAGGGAAATAAAGAATACATTAAGCAAGAGAGGGTAGGTGACGAGGGGTATAAATCAATCTACACGCCAGTGAGAGATTATGATGGCAAAACTATTGCAATACTCTCAACGGCACTTCCACTAGCTCCTATAGTTTCTAATAATACAACTACAATCATCATCTTATTGTTTTCAAACCTCCTAACAATTCTACTTACATATATAGTTGCGGCGGCTGCCTCCAAAAAACTAATAGATCCAATTCTTACAATCAAAAAAGGTACCGAACTTATTGGAAGAGGTAACTTAGATTACAGGATAAAACTTAACACAAACGACGAAACTGAAGACCTTGCGGTATCGTTTAACGAAATGGCTCAAAGACTAAGGGATGGGTTAAATGAAGTCTCAAATGAAAAAAATAAAATTGCAGCAGAGAGGAACAAATTCTCTTCTGTTCTCGAAGGCGTTCAAGATGCCATCATAACTTTAGATTTGGAAAGAAAAATTTCATTCTTTAACAAGTCTGCTGAAAATATAACAGGACTTAAAAAAGAAGACGTTATTGGAAAGCCATGCGATGAGGTTCTTATTGTTTTCAGGAGTAAAGTTAGAATATCAGCATCTGATTTCTGCCCTTTGACTTCGGTTCAAAAGGACCAAGTAATTTTTTCCGATAGAAACTTAAAACTTGTGACATCTAAAAGAGAGCTTTTTATTTCTATGACAAGCTCTGTTATTACAGACTTTAGACTTGCAAATCTTGGAGCTATTCTTACAATCATAGATTCCTCAAAAGAAAGGGAGCTTGAAGAGATGAAGCTTGATTTTGTCTCAATGGCCGCTCACGAACTAAGAACCCCGCTAACTTCAATCAGAGGCTACCTAGCGCTTGTTAAGGACAGCATGAAGGATCGAATCAAAGATGATGAAATCATGTATATGGAAAGAGTGGACATATCATCAAATCAGCTGGCTGCACTTGTTGAAAATTTACTTGATGTGTCAAAAATTGAGCACAATACCTTGGTTATAGAGGTTAAGAAAGAGGACTGGACAGCCGTAGTCAAAGCGGTCGTTAGAGAGTTTGATCAAATAGCAATGCAAAAAAAGATTACCTTAAAGTTTGAAGATCCGTCATACTCTCTTTCACCAGCAGCTGTAGATAAATTCAGAATTTCGGAGGTTATTTCTAATCTTGTGGCAAACGCAATTAACTACACAGAATCAGGAGGTTCGGTCACAGTCTCAACAAACGAGAAAGAGGGCAGGATTGAAACCTCCATCAAGGACACTGGAGTTGGTATTCCAGAAAGATCTATCACACACCTCTTCACCAAATTTTATAGAGTATCAGGCTCTCTGGAACAAGGCTCAAAAGGCACAGGACTTGGTCTTTATATCAGCAAGTCTATTGTAAATAAGCATAAAGGCGAAATTTGGGTGGAAAGTAAGGAAGGCGTTGGAAGCACATTTACATTCACAGTGCCTGTATATAAAGATGAGGACTTTGTAACAAATAAATTTTAAATCTTTGAGAATTTACCAAGTGGCCAAAACCTCAGGAACACTTTCCCACTAATTCTATCTTTCTTTAACGGCCCAAAAACTCTTGAATCTGCCGAATGTGCTCTGTTATCACCTAGGACATAAAAACTGTCTGAGGGCACATTAATGAGCTTGCTATCCCCTGCTGTGCAAGTTCCAACAGAGAGAAAATCAGAATTTAGCCTCTCTTCCTTACCCCCATTGATCAAAAACACCTGACAATCTTTTATTATTAAGGAATCTCCGGGCATCCCTACTATTCGTTTAACATAATCTATGCTGTTATTACCAGGAGGGTTAAAAATGACTACATCCCATCTTGTAAGCTTGTTCATTTTTGGGGTAATTCTTTCAACTAAAAGTCTCTCGCCTTGAGAAAGAGTGGGCTCCATGCTTGTACCAACAACAATTTCAGGAAATGCTAAAAACAGGTAAACCGCTAAAAAAAGTATGAGGGATATTGCAAATGTCTCAATCATTTCTGAGACAGCTTCAAGCATTTTTTTCATAGTGACCTAAAGATTATATTTTATTGAAGGGACAAATAAAAGCAATTAGAAATTTGACTACTTGCCCTTACCGTGACAATTTTTATATTTCACAGGCGTCCCGTCTGATTTTGTCTTTCCACATGGGCATGGATCGTTTCTGCCCACTTTGTCCTGATTTGATTTAACAGGCTCAATCTTAAATCCCCTAGGTCCTGATTCTTCAGCTTCATTTCTAACCCCTGTTTCAAGCTGAGGAGCTGAATACCTTATCTGTCCAGGAGCATCTGATACATCAATTTTAATTTGACCTGCTTTAAGTGACTCTTCCTCAGCTTTAACTACTGAGACAAGCCGATTTGCAACGGTTGAGTAGACAGTGTCTACTAGAACACCAAACCTTTGGT
The DNA here is from genome assembly GCA_964636285.1 of uncultured Candidatus Saccharibacteria bacterium. Taxonomy (GTDB): domain Bacteria; phylum Patescibacteriota; class WWE3; order UBA101185; family 2-01-FULL-41-18; genus CAZWQF01. The sequence goes on along the minus strand of CAZWQF010000005.1, from coordinate 90,219 downwards.
GAGCTTCTTTTCGATATTCAACAAGCGGATCTTTCTGTGCGTATCCCCTAAGATTAATACCTTCCATTACGTCATCCATATCCTCAAGATGATTTACCCAAAGAGAATCCACCACATCTAGCGAAAGGGCCATAACAAACGATCTCCATACTGCATCTGAGATCTGAGCTGAGTACTTTTCCCACATCCCTAAGAGGTCTTCTTCTACATAAGGCTGAAGCTTGGAAAGATACCAATCCTTATTAAAACCACCCTGCTCGGCACCAAGTATTTTTCTTCTAAGTTTATAGACAACATCCCTCTGCTTATCCATTACATCATCAAACTCAACAACCCTCTTTCTTCTATCAAAGTTATAACCCTCCACTCTCTTCTGTGCGTTTTCAATTGCCGAGCTAACCATTCTTGATTCAATGGGGGTATCGTCGTCAAGACCAAATCGATCCATTAACCCCTCTACAATGGAACCTCCAAAGACTCTCATGAGTTCATCTTGAAGCGAAACAAAGAACCTAGATTTTCCAGGATCTCCTTGCCTCCCAGACCTTCCTCTTAGCTGATTATCTATTCTTCTAGACTCATGCCTTTCGGTACCAATTACATAAAGCCCACCCAATTTTCTTACCTTATCTTGGCTTTTATCGTCCGGATTGTCACCTCCAAGCAAAATATCTACTCCTCTACCTGCCATATTTGTGGACACCGTAACAGCGCCCTGCTTTCCTGCTGAGGCAATTATTAATGCCTCTCTTTCGTTGTTCTTTGCATTAAGCACTTCATGCGCAACACCTCTTTTTTTGAGAAGCTCAGAAACAAGTTCGCTATTTTCAACCGAGGTAGTACCTATAAGAACAGGCTGCCCTGTCTTAAAAAGCTCTGCTACTTGATCAGCAACAGCTTCGTACTTTCCTTTTTCGGTTTTATACACCATGTCAGGAAGATCTTGCCTAATCGCGGATTTATTTGTTGGAATTACAACAACGTCTAGTTTGTAAATTTTGTGGAATTCCTCTGCTTCAGTTTCTGCGGTCCCAGTCATGCCAGCGAGTTTATCGTACATTCTAAAGTAGTTCTGGTATGACACCTGTGCAAGAGTCCTGTTTTCTCTTTGTATTTCAAGCCCTTCTTTTGCTTCAATTGCCTGATGAAGACCTTCAGACCACCTGTTACTCATTAAAACCCTACCTGTGAACTTGTCTACAATCAGCACTTTTCCATCCTTTACAACATAATCCCTGTCCTTCATGTACAAGGCTTTAGCTCTAATAGCATTTTCAACATGATGAACTGTTTCAAAATCTTTTTCATAAAGATTGTCTACGCCAAGGTATTTTTCTACCTTTTTAACACCTTCTTCAGTAAGTCCAGCAGAATTAAGTTTTTCATCAATTTCATAATCAGTATCTTTTTGAAGTGGAGAAACAATCTTAGCTATATCATAATATTTTTGATTAGACTCTTCTGCAGGTTGAGATATTATTAGAGGAGTTCTTGCCATATCAATTAAGATGGAGTCCACCTCATCAACAATTGCGTAGTTGTGATATCCAAAAAGTCCATTAGGATTTGTCTGAGAAATATCCTCTACTTTTCTAGCCATGTTATCCCTTAAGTAGTCAAATCCAAATTCCGAATTTGTTCCGTATGTTATGTCTGCTGTATAAGCCTCTCTTCTAGAGCATGGCTTGAGCTTCTTTGAGACTTCGTCTAAAAATTTCTCGTTTTCAAAACTTGGATCAAAAACAAAGGACGTTTCTTGCTGAACTATTGCAGAAACGGAGAGCCCAAGATAGTTAAAGATAGGACCCATCCATGCAGCATGGTGCGTTGCTAGATAATCGTTTGTTGTAACAAGGTGAACACCATTTCCTGTAAGAGCGTTTAAATATAACGGTAGAGTGGCTGTGAGAGTTTTACCTTCTCCGGTTTTCTGCTCAGCAATTTTTCCCTGATGTAGTGCAATACCCGCCACAACTTGAACATAGTAATGTTTTTTTTCTAAAGTCCTGACAGAGGCTTCCCTTACATGAGCATAAGCCTTGGGAAGTATTGAGTTTAAGTAACTTTTTTTGTCTTCTGTAGAAAGCTTAGAGAGTTCAAGCTTCCACTGCTCGGTTTGCGCCTTAAACTCATCTTGAGTGAGTTTTGAAACCTCATCTTCAAAAAGCATGACTTTATCTGCAACCGCTCTAAGCTTGGAAAGCTGTTTTTCATTCGAATCAAAAAGATCTTTTAGGAATTTCATGGCCGATACATTTTACACTATTAAAGGCCTAAATAAACAGGAAAACAAGGAAAGCAACCAAGGCAATTCTATATATTATAAATGGCCATAATGATTTTGTTTTTAAAAATCTTATTAGAAGATCCATGCAGATAATTCCTGAAATAAACGAAGTAAGAATACCCACAATAAACGGTGTTGCACCAATAACCTCAATGTCTCTATAACTTTTAAGAAGCTGATACGCCGCCGCAGCAAAAACTGCAGGGGATGATAGTAAAAACGAAAACCTGGCAGCGTCTTCTCTAGTAAGGCCGGATAAAATTCCTGTAGAAATTGTGATTCCCGATCTTGAAACTCCAGAAAACAGCGATAGCACCTGAGCAAGCCCAATTATTACAGTTCTCTTAACGGTAATCTGATTTTTTGGAATTCTCTTAACGAGAAACTCGGAAACTAACATAATTAACGTGCCTAAAGATATAAATATTATTGATGTTTTGACTGTTATTAAAGCCTCAATTGCATCACCAAAAAGTAGCCCGGTCACCATTATAGGTAAGGAGCCTGCAATCAAATACACAATTGTTTTCCTGTTAAGAGAAATGAAATCTTTTGCAAAATAAATTAAGACTGCGAGCATTGTACCTATGTGAAGTGATGTATCAAAAACTAACGGAAAATCATTCCAACCAAAGATTTTGGGAACTAAAAATAAGTGTGCGGATGATGATATTGGCAAAAACTCCGCTATCCCTTGAACAAGCCCTAAAATTACTGCTTGAAAAATACTCATACAGAACCGTATATAACAATATGATCCGAATTGGTATACCCAGCAATTATTACCGATTTAACACCCACATAAAACTCAGAAACATTCTCTATAAAATTATTTACATCATCTTGATGGTGATTTAAATAAATTCTATTAAATATGGCCAGGCCCTCAGGTCTTATGAGTTTTTTTATACCTGCAAAAAAACTGCCTGAATTTCCAATATCTGGATATACTTCTCCTTGAAAAATATCCACAACTACAGCATCAAACTCATTGGGTGATAGGCCATACTCCTCCGGACTTGTTACAACTCCGCAAGCATCAGCAACAATAATTCTGTGATTTGGAATGGAATCCACATCAAAGTATTTTCTTGCCACGTCAACTACAACCGGATCTATATCAACTGAAACAATTTCAACTCCTGGATATTTAACACTAAGTAGCTTGGCAACAGTCCCTCCACCAAGTCCGAGTATCAAAATCCTCCCAACACTTGAGAGCTCTGATGTCACCTGAGCAATCTTCCCCCAACACATTTTTGGAATTATTGGTGAATCAAAATTGGATGACTGAAGGGTACCGTTAATTATTAGCTTTCTAGTTCTCCCTTTATCTACAACCTTAATATCCCCATTAAATTTAGAATGGGTTTCAAACACCGTATTTGGGGAAGCAGCGCTAGAAAGAATAGCCATTAAGAAATAACCTCTTTGCCCATAAATTCTTGTAAGGCCTTGGGCACCCTTATAGTACCATCAGCCTGCTGGTAGTTGTCAATTATTCCTATTAGAACTCTTCCTGCAGGACACCCAGTGTCATTCACTGTGTGCACGTAGCCTGTCTCACCGTTTATGCCTTTATACTTAATATTCATTCTCCTAGCCTGGTAGTCTAGAGTATTGGTATCCGATGCCACCTCAATAAATTCTTTCTGGTGTGGCAACCAAACCTCCACGTCATACTGCTTGTGGGACGCGTTATAACCACAATCCCCCGCACACTTATATATAACCCTATATGGTAGCTCAAGAGTCTGGTAGAACCATTCGTTAATACCCCTTAAATACTCCATAACTTTCATGGAATCCTCAGGTGCACAAACTACATCTATCTCAAGCTTGTCAAACTGATGGACTCTCTTAATACCCCTTACATCTTTTCCCCACGACCCCACTTCGCTTCTAAAACAACTTGTGAGTGCGTACATCTTATGAGGAGTATCTTTAACATCAAGTGTTTTATCCATGTGGTATGCAAAGAGCGGAGGCTCAGAAGAACCTACAAGATAAAGTTGAGCATCTTCTTCCAGGTATTCGGAATCAATTTTATATACCTGATCCCTACCCTCAGGAAAATGGCTCGTTCCAAAGAGAACTCGCTCTCTCACCATCAAGGGTGTGACCATTGGGATAAAGCCCTCTTGAATAAGCTTTCGCTTTAAAAGCGCCATAATGGCATCCTGCAAAAGGACGGCGTCTTTTTTAAGATAGCAGAACCTACTTCCGGATGTTTTTGCGCTTTGCTCTACGTCAATAATGTCTAGCTTTTTTCCTATCTCTACATGATCAAGGCCTGCAAAGTCAGGCTTAGGCATAAACTGAACCGCATTGTCGCCAAACCCAAGTTTTGAAGACTCAAGGTAACCTTTTCCTGGAATCCAAACCGCAAGCTCCTTATGATCAGGATCGCCTGTTCCGGCAGGTACATCGTCAGCCAGAAAGTTTGGGACATATAGTAACTTTTCTTCAAGTGACCCCTCTACAATCTTCAGATCATCCTCAAGCTTTTTAAGGTCAGCTTTTAAGGTAGTAGCCTCGTCAATGATTTTTTTTCTTTCGTCAGGCTGTGCTTTCTTCATTGCCTCGCTAAGTTCGTTCCTAAGTGACCTTTTTGTTTCAACCTCTCTCAGCAAATCAAGCCTAATCTTATCTAGCTTTAATATTTCATCTACGTCTACATTTTTAGCTCTTCTTACCTTGACCGTTTCCTTCACTCTTTCAGGAAACGCACGAATAAACTTAATATCAAGCATATTACCTCCAAAAATCGCTACTAAACTTAAAAACAAAAAAACCCTCCAAATTCGGAGGGGTCTTTCTTTGACGGTGCCACCCAGCACTTCTTATTGACAGCTGTTACGGGCATTCCCGGGCTCAGTTACCTGATTACAGTTCCTGACCAGCTAAGCTTGTGGAAAGCAAGCCTCTAAGCTTTTTTGCTATATGATATTTATATTACAGAAAGCACCTTTTAGTCAAACTCCAGATCTTTAGTTTTAATTGTAAATTTTTTTAAGAGGTGGTCAGGATGCCAAGACTCTTTTGAATGTTTAAGCCCCTCAATGCCCATATCCTGCTCAAAGTTCATGTACTTAGCACCAAGTTTCTTCATTTCTTGAGCAGTTATAAATTCCAAGTATGATGTAAGACCTTTGTATCTCAAATCAGCCTTTCCAAAATGCCCCATGTAGTACCCTCCATGAACTACCTCATTTATTGTAAAGCCCACTAATATCCCCTTGCAGTAAACACCGTATGTGTGCAATTTAAAGAACTTTGCATGGTCTAACAGTCTTTTGATTGCGGTGAACTCCACTTTCACGTCTTCCTCACTTTTTTCTCTCTGAATTCGCCATTTTTTTAACAGCGAATTAATCTCAAACTTCACAAGTTCATCTTTTAGGTCTAGGTCTCTTACTACATGATCCGGGCAAAATTCAACAAATTTATGCATATATCTTTTCTTTGTATGATTTTTTCCCTCCTCCATTTGAGTGAGCTCATTGACTGAAACTACATAATCGTTGTTATCAAAATCTTCTCTAATATCGTACCTTGTAAAATACTCCTTTGGTAAGTTATTAATAACATCTTCAGGAATTAGTTTTAATTCAGGAGGAAGGTCGTGCAGCTCTAAATACTTAAAAAGCTCATCAACCGTCTCACCAACCTTAGTTTTTCCTAAAAACGTTATAAACGGTTTTTGCGTAATGTAATCATAAAATTTCAAAACAAGGTTGTCATTGAGCCAACAAATCATTGATTTTTCGTTTACATCATAACTAAATATGCTAGCGAAATTAAAGTCGGAGTAAGGAAGAAATAAATTCAAAAAACGGTCTACCTCTGTTTTATCGTCTATATCCAGGTTCTTGAACTCTGGAAAAATTGATATCATAATATCCCTAGTAAATATCTTATGATAAACACACATAAAAGCAAGCCTGCAGCAGTTATAATCTTTATTTTTGTAACATATTTGCTGTTTTGGATAGGAATACATCAATTTTTTGAGGCGGAGAGTCCCTTTCATAATCTGTTCACAGACACTTATGTTGTTTTAGCAATTATAGGGGCCTACTATGCAATGAAAACTTCAGAGGATTGGGGAGGAGCTAAGAGCATAATGGGCAACTCACTCTTCTACCTTGCGTTTGGAATGGTAGCACAAATATTTGGCCAACTAAGTTACACAGCTTACTATCTAATTTTTAAGATTGACGCTCCCTACCCATCATTAGGAGATGTTGGGTACTTTGGTAGTATTATTTGCTACACATATGGCCTTTGGATGCTCGCAAAAGCTCTTTTTGTAAAAATAAATAGAGCGAATGTTATAAAGAGTCTGCCCTGGATGGTAATTCCAGTAGCGCTTTTATTTGTTTCGTATGTTCTATTTTTGAAAGATCATGAATTTATCTGGTCAGATCCCGTAGTTGTACTTCTTGATTTTGGATACCCCCTAGGACAATCCTTGTATGTTTCGTTATCTTTAATTATCTTTGCGCTTTCAAAAGAAGCTCTTGGTGGTGTAATGAGATCAAAAATTATTGTTCTTATCCTTGCACTAGTAGCCCAATTTGCAGCAGACTATACATTCTTATATCAACAAAGCAGGGAAGCTTGGACAGCTGGAGGAACAAACGATCTCCTTTATCTTATAGCGTACTTCGCCATGTCAATGGCACTTCTAGGATTTGGAGATGCGCTTTACAAAATCCGCTCAACAAAAGCAAAAAGCTAGCTTAGTAGATATTATCAACAGGATATTTTAATCCCCTATCAAACTTCAACACATCAAAATCTTTTGGCTCAAAAACTTCCTTTAAGTAATCAAGCATACCTTGGCTACTAAAAGGTTTACAGGAGTACACATCAAGAGTCACAAAACCCCTCTTTGCAAATGTGTGAACGCTAATGTGAGATTCATAAATCATCACGAATGCGGAATAGCCACCAGGATCTTTCCCTCCTAAAACTTCATTGCTATCGGCTTTGATAATATAGGGGTCATGAAGCTTCTGCATGTCACCTAGTTCAACTAATTTATTTAGCACATCTAAACAAAGTTGCGGGTTGTTAAGCTTATCGAAAGGGCATCCGTACGCATCAAAAATTAAATGTTCACCAAATTTTACTGTTTCATTATTTGTCATGAATAAAATACTATCAGATTATCTCAGCTTAGAAAACAAGGATTTGAGTAAAAATCTCAATTTAAATAGTAAGCTTTCTTGCTTTTTTTGTATGAGAAAATTTCCATCTTTTGGCATACTATCAACAAAAAAGTGTGTTGTTTCGTAATCGGAGTGCGAAATAATTATCTTTTTTGCATCAATAACAGGAATTTCAAATCTACCAATACTATCAGTCTCAATCTCTTTAACACCAAGTACAACTTTTGCATTTGCCACAGGCTCGTTAAGTCTATTTACCACGGTACCTTCCACCGTCAACGGTTTAAAATACTTGTTTAAGGTCTCCACAGCCTTTCTTGGATCACCGTTATCTTCCCAAATCCTAGTTGTCCCGCCAATATTAACCCAATAATTCACCCCTGTAACATAAGAAATGCTACTAAGTTTTTTAAAAGCGGTGTCTATCCATTGAGACTGAGACTCCGAATCAAGGTCACCATGAATATCTGGAATGGGAGCGCCTATTTCGCCAAAAAAAATTCTTCCTTTTGAAGACTCTCTAAGTTTTAGCACGTCACTCACCATCCTATCTGAAGTTGCTACGTAATGATCGATTGTAACTAATCCATCCATCTCAAAAGTTGTTTTTGCATCCATTATTAAGTAAGCCACGTCAAAATTCATGGAAGCATAGTTTGACCTTACATCCTTACCTATTTTTTTAAACTTTTCTTTTGTGACTTGGTACTCTTCAAGAATAAACTTTCTGTGACCATCTACGTCACCATTAGATCTAGGATCGCCAGGACCTCCATTTTCGCATTCGGGGCATGAAGAAAAAATATCCCCATCCTCAAATAAATCTGGGTTCTTATCTATAAACTCCGCCGTTTTAACTTTGTGTTCGCTTCGGGTAATACGTGAATAACCAAACCACCCTTCCCACCCAGAAAAGTTTCCCCTAAACCACACTTTAAGCCCGTACCTTCTAGCACTCTCAACCCATCTTTTAAGAAAAGGTGAAAATTCTTCGTCGTATGGGGTGGCAATAGCTATATGGGTGGCTCCTGTCTCTGCTATCCTTAAAACCTGACTATCTATTTGTACATCAAAGCCCTTATTTTCAAGTTTTTCTCTAGCAAGGTCTCTTGATTGCTTCATGGTATCAATTGACTGGACTTCCCACCAACTAGCAGCACTCACATTCCTACTAAACATTAAAGACAGAGCTATAAAATAAGTGATTACTGATATTCTGAACATACTTATCTGAGAATTATAGAATAATTTGTTATTTTTGTTTTCCAATCACCGGATCGGTATTAAGCTCAAACAAATACTCATCCTTGAGCTCATATATATCTGCAAATGGATACTGACCCACTAAATTGTACTTTGCAAAGCCCTCTGATTTGCTCACACCTCTAAATGCTAAATCATTAGTATCGTTTGTTCTCATAACTATCCATCTAGCCCATTTATCTGGATAAGAAAGTGCATTTAGCCAATACAGACCGGTACCTTCATGAATAAACCTTTTCATAGGAAGCCCCGAGCTGAAAATAATTGCGTCATGAGAAGCTGCTGACATTAATATGAAACCTTTTTTATCAGTTGCGTGATCTTTGAGCCACCCACTAACTTCTGATACGTTTTTCTGGCTTGAACCTACAAGTGCATCATCAATTGTTACAGCATCGCCTCCATAAAAGTTAAAGAATGTGAACATTAAGTATAAAAAGATCAGAGGCAACCTAAATCTCTTTGCCCTATCAATCAAAAAACCTGAGAAAATTGCGATTGTAGGCATAAGCATAATGCCATATCTAACATTAAACCAGGTATCACCGGACAACCCTTGTATAAAGAGCACGGAATGACCAAGGTAGAGAGCTAAAACATTAAAGAAAAGTGGGGCAAGAAGCAACATTACAGAACTCTTCACATCTTTACTCAAAAGCTTATCTTTAAGAACTGCGAGCATACCCAAGAAGCCTAAAACTACATTTAAGAACCCTGAGTTATAGGTCATTGCGTAGAAGTAAAACTTAAACGACTGGTACCAGTTATGTTTTGTAATTAGAAGGCCTGCCTGGTCAATTTGATCCTGCTGGGCTTTAGCTGAGAAGGGACCTAAAGCAAAAAATAACGGATCCTTAAAAACAAGTAAATTCCAAAGAAGCCACAAACCCACTCCAAGACCGGCAAGTGTGCAAAAAAGGATGAAAGTCCCCTCTGCAGTCCGATAATCTTTTTTTCTAGCGTATCTAAGTAGAATAAACATCGAGGAAGCAAACAACAAAAACCACCCATCATATCTTGTAACTGTAGAAATCATTACCCAAAATGCTGCTTTTATAAGGTGTAGCGAGGTCTCAGTTTTATGCCACATCAAAAGCTCATAGGCGCTTAACGTCATTGTTGCAAGTAGTAAAAGTTCAGTCATGGCCGTAGATTGTAAGTAAAGGATATTTATATTGAAAACAAATACCACCACTCCAAAAATTCTGCCTAGTAGGGAAACATGTAATTCTTTTAAGTACATCCAAATTAAAGCTCCTATTAAAACAAAGGAAAACATGCTTTGAATTGCGCCAGCAAGTCCAGAATGCCACATAAAATCATTCCAGATTGTAGGCACCATTAAAAGATGTGGAAGTGGAAGCCATACTGAACCAATCTGTGCAAGTCCTGGTTTTAGCCCCTCAACAACTCTCCTACCAATGTTTAAATGAGATCTGGCATCGTTATACGCTAAACCAAGTCCATTACTTAAATAAAATTTAAATGCAAAAATCGAAACAACAACTAATAAAACTACAACTGAAGGTAATAAAAACTTATGAGCTTTTGAACCCAAGTGTTTAAATAGAGCTATATTAAATTCAAATGTTACTACTTTTGGCAATTTTATTTTTTCCATAACTTACCTCCAATGTAACCCGGCAATAGCAACAACCCAACCCCAAGTAATGATATTGAAACAACAATAATCATGAAGTAGTCGTTTAGTTTAAGGCTATTTCTTAAACCATAGTTATAAACTATGGAAGTAGTATTATCACTCTGAATAAGTTCAAGGCTCCTATCATAACTAAATCTCTGAATTTTACCTGTTTGACTCTCCAGGAATAGGACCTCTTCCTTTGGAGGGCTTGCAACAGTTCCCAAAGCACCTGCGGTATTCACGTACACGGAGTAAATAAATATAGGAGTAAATAGCACTAGCAGTAAAAGTCTTCTCCCAAACTTTGCTATCAACACAGATGTTGAAATAGCCAAGATTGCATACACAGGTATTAAATATCTCGATCCAAATGCCCATCCACCCCAAGGATCACCCCACATTGAATATAGCATTAATGTTATCGAAGCAATAAATGTTAGTACAACAGACTTACTATAATCTTGCTTACTTAATAAATATAGTCCAATTATTCCGAATAAAATAACGGGTGTAAAAAATATTACGCCTCTATCTCTACTTATAGTGTGTGTGTAAAACCCATTTAAAGTGTCTCTTGTAGAAAAAAATGAAACTGCGTCTTTATCTTGTTTTTCAGTATCCACAAACTCACTCACATTTTTTAGTTCCTGGTTATCTGGCACTGTGGGCAATCCGTTTTCATCAATGGCTTTAACACTTGGTACAGTTCCGGAAAATTGAAGAGGTTTTCCGTAGGAATTGGTATTAAACCACATGAAGAATAGCAGTGGAGGTACTACTCCTAAAACAGCAATTATGCTGGGTAGACTGATTTGTCCTTTAATTTTATGTTGTATAATCTCCAATTTAATTAATCTAGTCAAGACAGATATACCAACAGGTATCATAATAAACAAATTGGGGTAATCAACTGGAATTGAGACCGCACAGAGTAAGAAAATTAAAAAGGTTGACCACCAGGTGTGTACAAAGAAAAGTAAGTATAACGCACCTAACAAAATAAACGTTGATACATGATGCTGATACAAGTTAACCGAATATGCAAATGCAGGGGTAGCAAATATAAATATCAGGGAAGCAAGTAGTGAAGCGCTTGTTCTCTTTGTAATTTTGTGGGAAATCTTATAAATTAACAGACAGTTTAGGATGGCAAAAAAAGTGATTACTAGATATGCACCTATCTGTGAGGCATTAAACCACTTACCGGTAAGATAGCCTGGCATTACTATAAAAGACAAACCTGGTGCAAACAACGATACATACTTGCCATCAATATAGCCAACATCAGGCGTTGCAAACTTTGCAATATCAACTGAGTACGAGAATGACCTATCTTCAACAAGTGAATACAGTAGGCTAAATCTACCTCTTTCAGGGGAAAGCTCAAAAACACCTTCTTGCTTCCAAGATGGGTTGTTAAGCTCAGTAGATCTTGGATTTCCAATAACACCTCTTGATGCTAAAACAAGTATGACTGCAATAAAGATAAAAAAACATGTTTTAAGAATGGCTATTAAACTTATTTTCATCCCACATTTCCTTGAAACTTTCCTTTTATGACAATGTTCTCAAAGTCTATATTATCTTTTGAGATGATGAACTGGATCGTTTCACAAACGTCCTCTGTTGCCAAAAAATTTCCGGATTTGAGAGAAAGCTCTGTATTTAAAGTTCCTGGAAGCAAGCATACAACTCTAACACCATACTCTCTCAAAGAGGGTCTTAATGCGTTTGAAAACCCCTCAACAGCATATTTTGAAACCCCGTACAGAATTTTATCTGAGTTTATATTTGGATTCCTTGAGATCTTAGACCCTATATTTAAAATCAAGCCTGACCTGCTCTCAACCATCAAAGCAGACACCTTAGATGTTAAATAAACTAAAGCAGATACATTAACAGAGATGGTCTCTTGAATATTGTTAAAGTTAATATTAGGCCAAGAAAAATTATTAGTAGAGGCGGCATTATTTATTAAGACATCTATTTTCTTGAAATCTCCACGAATTTTTTCAAGAGCTTCATCTATACTTGAACTATTTTTCAAATCGCAACATATATCCAAAACACCTGGGACATGGGAGGGAGTCCTTGATAAGTTAATAACTTGGCAACCTGCAGAAACCAAATTTATACTAATTTCACGGCCAAGCCCCCTACTCCCTCCTGTCAATACTACAACCATCCCCATAAGATTTAAGCTTACAGCTGTATTTAGCTTCTTCTCAATTATTTTAAATATGGTTCGTTTTAAGTCATTTAGTAAAGCCATGTCATTATGCCTTCAAATAGAAATCCCCCATCCTATGAGCAACGTCTGACCAAGTGTTATTTCTGCCAAACTTAAATGCATTTTCCCTAATTGCCTTTATATTCTCAGAGCTCATCCCCTCAAGCACTTGGTTAATTTTAGCTGCAAGAGACTTATAATCAAATGTATTAATTAAGTATCCATTAATCCCGTCTTTTATTAAATAAGGAAGTGCTGTATTATTTGCTACTATACAAACTAGACCTTGACTCATGCCTTCGTGCACAACATTACAAAAGCTTTCCCAGACCGCCATATGCACCATCAAAACAGCATTCTTGATCAAGTAGTACTTATCCACACCTTTAATTACGCCAATAAAAACCACTCTATCTTGCAGTCCAAGTTCTTTTATTAAAACTTTCAATTTTTCCATGTAACCTGCATGGCTATTTAACTCAACGGGACCAGCAATCACATACTTTATATCTGCAGGTATGTTAGGAAGCGACTTAATAACAGTTTCATAGTTCTTAATGGGATATACTCTTCCGATTTGTAAGATATACCTACCTAAACTATTAACTTTCTCTTTAATACTCTCACTAGCTTTATCCTCTAGGTCCTCAAAGGCTTCATCTTCAAGACCATTTTCTATTACTACAACTTTCTTTCTATCTACACCCTTAGATATGATCTGGTCTCTTTCCCACTCTGAAACCGCTCTTACCCCATCAACAACAAGGTTTATCAATAGAGTACCAATAGTAAAGTGGTATATATACTTAACAAACCTTGCAAAGACTGGAAAAACAGACCATTCTGGAGTAAAACCGCCATGTGGGGTCAGCACTAACCTGTAATATTTTTTCCCTATCAACTTTCTAAAAAGAGTGTATGCAAGTACCCAAAAATGTGGAAAAACGTTAAAGTTATGTAAGCAGATAAGGTCGGATCTGTCCCAATCTAAAGTAGGAAAATAACCAAATTTACCATATAAATACCTTCTAACTGACATCCCACTTATGACCTCACTATCAGGAAGTATGTTCTTTTCCGTAAGAGTATCCTTTGAAGTGTGAAAGGTTACATCCCAACCTTCCCTTGCAAGGACTTTATATGTCTCGTGCATGTTTACTTCAATTCCCGCTGTCACAGGGAAAAAATACTTTTCGATTACCTGAACTACTTTTCTAACTGCCACCTTAAGCCTTTCTAACTTTCACTGAAACAATAACAGGAAAAAACTTATCATTATACTCAAGCTCCTCGGTGCTAATTTCATCAAGGGACAGACCAACCCAAAAACATTGACCAGCCAAAGCATTGCCATATGTTTGAACTTCGAGTAGATCATTAGGAAAGTACTTTTTAAACAGGAACTCAGCGGATGCCCTTGTCCATCTCCAAAAATGATTATCTATATTCCAAACAGGTCCTAAACAGGGCATTGTAACAAGTGCATAACCTCCTGGTTTAATAATCCTATGACACTCTTTTATAGCAGACTCATAGTCATCAATCATCACAAAAGTTTGGGTAATGATTACACAATCATATGTGTTTGACTCTACATTATTTAAATCCCTTAAGTCTCCATATATCGTTGCCATTTTATTGTTCTTGTTTATATCAAGCGCATCTGCTTTTGTAACTTTTTCTGCTCCATACTTTTCAGTATAAGCGGTGTCTGTAATCTCCAAGCAAACACCTTTTATAAGACTACTATTCTCAGACATAAACTTCTCAATATAGTACCTGTCCACTGGCTTTCCTCTATCAAAACCATACTTTGTGCTAATAGGCTCAACAAATTTTTGCGGAAGACCATACATGAAGTACTCAGATTTTGGCCGAATAACTCTCACAACAAACCTTCTAATGAAACTTGCAATGTTGAAAGCAAGTAAATATAATTTTTTACTTATTCCTGGCTTCATTTTAATAACCTTTCTATTAAACCTTTACTTAGTAGCTTTTTAACTAACATCCTAAATTGAATTGAGTTTGGGCTAGCTGCCCAGACAGATTCCCATACACCATGGCTACCATCAAGACCCACTCTTGGGATCTCAAATAAATTAACATTACCTGGTAGTAATTCGTCATTCATTCCAAATGCAAGTTCATACCCAGCAGATTTAACTAGTTCACAAAGACCTTCTGAATTTCCTTTTGGATAGGAGAAGTACTTTATTTCTTCTCCAAGTACCTCTTCAAGCCTAGCTTTTGATCTCACAACTTCATCAGATAACTGAGAATCAGAACTTCCAGTAATGTTTGTATGGGTCATACTGTGGCAACCTATACTCCAGCCCTCTTCTTTTAAGTATTTAATATCCTGAAAATTTAGGAGTTCAAGAGAGTTACCAAGCTCTGCACGATTTGAGCGTTCAGGGTCAGCAGTAACAAACAAAATTGGGCTTATTTTGTACTTTCTCATAACAGACACTACTTTCAAGTTATCTTTATAACCATCGTCAATTGTGACTAAAACTTTTTTCCCAGTTAAGCGCTTACCTGATTTAATAATATCCGAAAACTCTTCCATGTTAATAAATGAGTAACCACAATTGGTGTATTCATTAAACATTGCATCAATCTTAGATAACGGTATAGAAAATCTCCATCCAGAATCTGAAAAGCTATGTAATGCGAGTACGACTACCTGATTACCAATCGGCACTACTTTATTACTTAAACTTAATAACCAGTACAATAACTTTCGAACAAATTTAGCTATCATAAAGCTACCTTTCTTGTACTCGTAGACGTATCCCATTGCTCAGCTATCTTATTATTTTCCACCCTAAGCGCTATTAGAGTTAGCAAGAAAACCACCCCATAAGTGATGGTATTGAAAGGGTTACTAAAAAATTCAACCCAAAAAGAGAAGAAAATTTTAAATATAGGCCAACTAGAATACTTTTGCACAAAGTCTTTCCCAAACTCATTTGCAAGGTAATCTTTCTTAATAAAAAACCTTCTTGCTTGCTTAAGATGGTCTGCAAAGTTGCTCGGAATTGAGTAATAGCAAACAGTGTCAGAGATAAATTTAAAATTATAATTATTTTTTTTACAGTATAAGTATGAATAAAAGTCTTCCAGTACACCTTCTTTAAAAACAAACCCATTCAAGAATTTAGGTGAGAAGCACCTTGCGCCTCCATGACAATTAAACCAGTTGTCCCCATTATTGTGTCTTTCAAAAACTCTTCTTTTGATTCGATTTCCAGCGGCTAGCGCCTTCCCAACCAGCGTAACTTGATTTACTTCAATCAAAGAACAAGAGCTAATGTCAGCCACACCTGACAAAATACTATTTGAGATTTTTTCAACAAAAAGCGTATCCCTTACCCTCATATCCCCATTTATTATAATCAAGGCGTCGTACTCCTTAGCTTTTTTAATAAGAAGGTTTTCTACCCCAGAAAGTCCCAATCTCACATTCGAATCAATCAAATGAACCCTCTTGTCATCTATAGATCTGACCAACTCTACAGTTTTATCAGAAGAGCAGTCCGAAACCGCTAAAATAGTACAATCTATAGTGTCTAGCTTCTGCGACACAAGATCCTGTAATAAGCTAGTTATGTTCTCTTCTTCATTGTATGCGGGAATTCCTACAAGTATCTTTTTATTTTCCATACTGCTCCTTAGTGGCAAATTCAAATTTTTTAGCCGACTCGTCCCAAGTATGTGATTCAGCCCAAACTAAGCAGTTTGCCTCCATCTCATTTCTTAGCTCTTTATTTGAAAATAACCTAGAAATAGCTTCCGAAAATGCAGCAGAATTCCCGTATTCAACCAGAAAACCTGTATGTGGATTCATTATTGAGTCTCTAAGCCCTGGTACATTTGAAGCTACCACGGGTGTTCCAAACGAATTTGCTTCAATCACAGTAATTCCCCAACCCTCATTGCTTGAAGGTTGGACCATTACCCAAGATTCTCTCAAAAGTTTATCCTTCTCCTCTTCTGACACCTTGCCTTTAAATATAACCTTATCACCTATTCCAAGGGAAAGAGCAATTTTCTCCAACTCTTCCCTATTATCCCCCTCACCCGCTATTGTTAACAATGCGTCAGGAAATGAATTCACTAAATCTGCAAATGCTTTTATTGCAACATCAATAGACTTATAAGCTTTTAACCTTCCTAAATACAAGATAGAAGGATTTGGAGATTTTTGTGAATTTTTATCTTTTCTAAGTATTTTCACTCCTGGAGAAACAATAGAAATCTTACCCTTGTCTGTAAACCCTATTTTCCCCATTGCATCTAGTGACGATCCCGAAACAGTGATCATAGAACAATTTTTATAAATTAATGGCATTATTTTACCCTCAAGTACCCTTGCAACTGGAGCAAGTGGATGAACAATATGATTTTTAAAGAAATCCTGATGAACGTGATGAATTAGACCAATAACCCTTTCTTTAACGTAAATGGGAGTAAAAAAAGGTATTCCGTTTTCAGAGTCTATAACCACATCAAACTTACCCCTAAACTTAACTAAGTAATACAAAAATGCCCAAATATAAACTGTATAAAACCCACCTCTTCTCACAATATGAACACCATCCAAAACTTCATATCTTTTGGATTTACCATCATTCCCGCAAAAGACTAAAACAAAGTTTCGTTTTTTTGCCATTCGTTTTGCGATTTCGTGAATATAAACCTCCGCACCACCAGCCCAGGTATGTTTGACATCTCTCCAGTTAAAAATTAATGTTCTAAAATTAGCTTTGGAATAGGCTTCCTGCCCGTTCAGCTTTGAAAATAGATCAAACAAATCCCTTGTATTACTGATAAATGAAGGAAGGTACTCATTAAATAAAACAATTAGGATTACCATTGCAAGATTTGCAATTCCTATATATGCATTAAATCTAATGAATGTTTCAAGTCTGTGATCTACGACAACGAGTATAACTATCTGTAAAATTGATAGAATAAAACTTAAAAATACAAAAAGATCCTTACCTTTAATTTGATAATAGCTAATAATATTGGATGCTACAGAAAAGCAAAAAATACCAAGACCAGCAATAGCTAAGTGGCCTAAAACCCCAGAGACTGATGAGCCCAATAAGAATGGTGCAGTTATATGTCCAAATAAACCAAGAATAAGGTAGACCACAAAACCACTTATCCCGGAAAGCAAACTAACAGTAGCGAATGATCTGAACCCCTCTTTCCCTTTACCAATAGCATTACTGACATAAGGAACTAAAAACTGCGAAAATAGACCTGAGGTAAAGTAAATCATCTTTCCAATAACAGAAACTAACGCATACTTTCCAGAATCTACAGGACTTAAAATTAGTTTTGCAATAATAATATCCAAACTAAAATAAGAAAGTGTGGAAAATTTTACTAACAAGGAAGTAAGAAAAAGTCTAAATGGAAATTTGAATCGAATGTCAGCGACAGTATTAACCTTATTTTTTTCTGAAAAGAGACTCGAAAATATATAAGCACTAGCAAAAGCAGCAATAGATGAAAGTGGTATAGAAAGATATACATACTGTGGATTTTTGGTTTCTATAAAAAGCACAGCACTCAATAATTTAACAACTGCTTCAACTAAAATAATGATACCAATTTGAATAAATTTTAGATTTCCATTAAGAAATCCATAATCAACTGCATATATCAAACCTAAAACCCAAATGGGGCTAAAACCATAAATAGGTAATACTGAATCTGATTGAAAAACACTTGCTAAAAATGGAGACAATAAAAACCAAGCAACAGATACAATAAGACCCACTACAAAGAATATTCTTTTTAAATAGTCTCTATATGCAACGTCCGGACCATCTTTTCCTGCTCTTAACCCTTCAGCAGTAGTAACCAGCCTTACAACAGAATCCCATAAAATGTTGAAGACTAAATACATGCTTCCAAGTAGCCCCAAAATACCAAACGCCTCTATAGAAATTCTTCTAGCTAGGTATAAATTAAAAATGTAATTAGCTGCGCTCGAAGCAAAACTTGCTATAAATAGAATTGATGCAGCACCTTTTGAGGAAAAAAAACTTTTCATTTTTTTAAATACTGGATGCGAATTTTCCTGAGCTAGAGGTAAATCACAGTTTGCTACTTTAGCTGAGACAGCAACCTCAAGCACGTCAATAGTTTCATCATTAGAATTCTTTTTCTTTTTTAGATGCAGGCCGTGATTCGTTTTTTCCCAATAGTGAGGTTTAAACAATAACTGATGAAAGGCCATCACAGCGCTAACACTAACTAAAATCCAGTAAAAAGGTACTAAAAACACATATTTGATCAATGTCCAATGCCCTCTCTTTGCACATCCGATCATATAGCTATAAAAAGCAAGAAAGTTACCAACAAGTAGGGAAAATGCTGCCATGTAAAAAACAACTGGAGGGAAGAGGGACTCAATAGTTGGACCTACAATTTTATATAACGCAAAATAAGAAACAGTTGTGACCCAAAGTATGGGGTTAAGTAACATAAAATACATTCTTGCTCCAATGACAAGCTGGAAAATAAACGCATGCAGCCCGTATCTAGAAATCAGCTCGATTGGATTTCTCATATGAACAAGGTAGGTTTGCATATAACCCTTAATCCATCTCGACCTCTGTCTGATCCAGTTTTTGACATTGCTGTTAGGTTCTTCCAAAGTGGTAGAGTCAATAACTGCCGTTTTGTACCTCTCCCTAAATAACCTCATACCAAGGTCCGCATCTTCGGTTACATTAAACGCATCCCAACCCTTTAAATCTCTAAGAACATGGGTTCTAAAGTGATTAGAAGTCCCGCCCAAAGGTATTGCAGTACCAATAGACTGAAATCCTGGCAAAACAACGTCAAACCATAAAGAATACTCTGCGGTAAAAAGTCTTGTAAGAATATTGTGATGAGGATTATAATAATTAAGCTTAGCTTGTAAACAAGCAATTCTGCTATTACCTCCGTGTTTCTCAAAACCAAGATAAGCCTTTTTAAGTTGAGACACTTCAGGCTTATCTTCAGCATCGTAAATTACCAAGAAGTCCCCTTTTGCATGCTGAAGGCCATAGTTACAGGCCTTAGGCTTAGTCTTTGGGAATGAATGTGGTACAACAAGCACTCTAAAATAATCTGGAAGTCCAAGATCTTTTGCTGTCTGAATTGTTTCTGTATCGTCTTCCTCTAAAAGAAGCATCACATCTAGTTTTTCTTTGGGCCAGTCAAGTAAATTTATATTTTCTACAAAGTGAGGCAGAACGTTTGCTTCTTTATATAGGGGGCACAAAATTGAATACATAGGGAGCTTTGAATCATCAATTTGAGAAATTTGTTCATTTGAGAATGAAAGCTCTGGCGGAAAATGAAGACTTTTCATCATTACAAACAAGTTGAATAGCACGTCAATAAAATATATAGAGCTAAGTATTGCTGTTATTGATACTGCAGTAGAATAAGGGGCTGTATACATACCCAGCAGTACAGTACAAAACAAACCAAGAACAGCTATCTTTTGCCAAAATCTTGTTGTTTCAAGTGCAGACACATGATGGGAAAGCGAAGAATGTGTTACGTATCTTTTGTTTTTGAAGGCCACTCCAGCTCCAAGTGCCTCGCCGTCCTTGCCTGGAAGTAAAAATATCTTTTTCCCAAAAAATTTAAGGCCTACAGCACAGGAGGCAATTGAAGTTCCCGTTTTAATAAAGTTCACTTTTGATTGACCTTCTATTCTTTCTTCAAAAGTAATGTCTACTGTTCTAATTCCGTAACCAAGACCTTTTGCAGCAGAGAGTAAAGGCATGTCAATAGTCCAGGGCTGCACAAATTTGTGGTCTATATGATCGGCAGCCTCTCGTCTAAAAACTTTTAAGCCTGATTGAACATCACAATCTAGCCCGAGTAAATATTTTCCAAAAAATAATGCGTTTACCCTAGACCCAATTTTCCTTATCAATTCGGTTTTATATTCTTTTCTGTTCGCAACAACAACTCCAACCCCTGGTTCCTCGCAAATTTCAAGCATCTTTGGGATAAACGAAGGTGGGTACTGAAGATCGCCATCAATAAATGCAAAAAACTCCCTGTCCGAAAACTGCACAGCTTCTAAAATTGAATAGGCTTTTCCCCTTTTGCCCTCTTTAGCCAAATAAACGATTGGATTTTCCTCAGAAAGCTCAAGAATAAGCTCCTTTGATCTGTCGGTTGAGTGATCATCAACAAAGAGCACTCTATAATCCACACTGAGGCCTTTAAAACTTTCGTTAATTTGGGAAACAAGGTCAATAATATTTTTCTCTTCGTTCCTTATAGGAACGATAATGTCTAACTTCCTCATATGTGTTAAATGGGTAGAACACAGTGAATACAAGCCCTATGAATGCAAGTTATAGGATTATAACAATAAAATTTGATACTGCAACTACCCACTTGTTATCGCATTTGCACTCATTTCATTACAGTGCTATATTCAGGCCTTAGAAACAAATTCCTGCCTATAGTCTATGGGCAGGCACGCGTATATTTTGGCACTTTTGGTGCTTACAACTGTATTTTTATCAGGCACAACTCTTATTTCAAATAGAGCGGCAAATGCTGCAAACATCAACGAATTAATAATCGATACACCAGACGAACCTACGTACCCAAGCTGTTTGGATGCGCAAGGTCAAATTAAGGTGGTTCACTACAATGGAAAGCACGGCATACCTGGGGATTCAAAAGAATATTACGGCACAGATCAAGTAAACATTCTCTCAAACTCAACTTTAGTTCAATGTTACTGTCCTGATAAGGGCAGCGAAGGAGTTCAGACAAACTGGTGGCAAGCAGACGACATGAGTGAATCCGAGATTGAGACGTTGATTAAGATGGGTTGGGTTTACATTCCAAACGGAAAAGCATGGGGTCTAAATGAAGGAGCCTACCTTGCAAAAAACACCCCATACGCTTGTAAAGGTACTGGTGGGCCGGAGGACCCAAAAGACAGAGATAGTAAAGATGATCCAAATGACAAACATGACGCCCCAAAAACCAAAGTTTCAGGTGATGTTTTAGGTCTTATGTACCTACCATTCACAGGCAACGAGCCTTACATTGCTGGCTTTTTTATTCTAGGCACAGCCTCTCTTGGACTTGCAGTCTTCACGCTGAAATTTGGTAAAAGTAAGTAATTAAATGCAAAAGTTCATAATATTTCTTGCTACAACAGTTTCCTTTATATCTTTCTCATTCGGTACAATAGAAATACAAAAAAGGTATAGCCCCGTGATTCTTCAAGAAAACATCGTGGAGCACTCAATGCCTAGCCAAAATGGCCAAGAAGACACTGTGAATTTTATTAATTTTGATTCACTCAGAAAAACACTCCCTGTTCAAGATATATCACTTCAGGACATAGAGCTTAAAACAAAACTTCAGCAAACATTTGATAATAAACTTACAGCAACAGATATAAATAATAACCTAGTTATATTTGGTCATAACTGGCCGAATATGCTTGGTGACCTAAAAAAGGTAAAAAAGGGAGATAAAATATCTGTTAAAACCTTGGCTTCTCAGGAAAAAGGGTATGTTGTGACAGGAACGTATGAAGTATACCCAAACGAGACACATGTTCTTACAGGAACTGGAAACGCAGAAAGACTAACAATAATAACCTGTTCTGGATTTATGGACTCAAAGAGACTTGTAGTTACTGCAAAAAGACTACAATCCTAATTCTGCACTTGCTTCTTGCATGCTATTTAAAGCAATTAGAATAAACGAATCAAGTTCTATTCCAAGCTTTTCTTGGCATTGAGCAATCTGTTCCCTCTCCACGTTTTTAGCAAACTCTTTTGTCTTCCATTTTTTCTTTACAGAATCAATTCCAACAGAGGCAAGCTTTTTGTCAGGTTGAACAAGCGCACATGCAACAATAAAACCTGTTAGCTCATCGCAACACTCAAGGGACCAATCAAGGTATGTAACAGGCGCCTTCAAATTTGTATTTCTAGTATTATGGGATTTAAAAGCGTCGGTAATGTGTTCGTGCAGGTTGTAGTCTTTTAGCCAATCTAGAAGCACCACAGTATGCTGATCTATAGAATCCTTTGTATTTTCATAGTCAGCGTCATGCAAAAGCCCAACCACTCCCCAGTCCTCTTCGGATAGGTTAACAACCGAAGAATCTGTAACTCCAAGACTCTTAAAATGCCTAAAAAGAGCTCTCATTACTACTGACACGGCATAGCAATGCCTTCTAAGATTCACTGACTGCATGTTTTTATGGAGTAAATCCAAAGCAATTTGATGTGGAATATTGTCAGACATAAATTAAGAGTACAAGGATTCGTCAATGTTTTCTACCTGCTCTTCAGGCCTTAGAAGAGGAAACATCACGCATTCCCTAACCGATTTATTTGCTAAAAACGAGAACAGCCTCTCGCTGACTCCAAAACCTGTTACTGGCGGCATGCCATACTCAAGCGCCCTAACAAAATCCCTATCATACATCTGAGCTTCATCGTCACCACTATCCCTCATGTCCTGCTGCTTCTTAAACCTTTGCGCCTGATCTATAGGGTCATTCAGCTCGGAGTACCCATTTCCCATCTCGCTTCCTGCAAGAATTATCTGGTACCTTTCTACCAAATTCGGATTGTCCTTTTTTCTTTTTGCTAAAGGCGATACCTCTACAGGGTGGTCCACCAAAAACACAGGGCCGGAAACACCTTTTCTAACCTCTTTCCAAAGTAGATCTATCAATCTTCCTTTTTCGTCATTTTTCTCAAAAGGAATCTTTAAGCTCTTGAGCTTTGCTTTAAGATCATCATCAGATGCTAAATCAATGTCTATCCCATGGGCTTCTTTTATAGCTTTTGCATAGCTTAATCTGTCCCACTTTTTGTTCATGTCAACCTTATGCCCATTAATTTCAAATTCGTATGTACCAAAAGCATCAAAAGCTACCTTCTTGTACATCTCCTCAACCAGAGCCATGGAATCCTCATAGTTTGCATATGCCCAGTAAAACTCCATTTGTGTGTAGTCTTGAAGGTGTTCCCTTGAAATTCCTTCATTTCTAAACTGCCTTCCTATCTCAAAGGTTCTTTCAAAGCCTGCTACCATGAGTCTTTTTTGCCAAAGTTCTCCCATAGAAATTCTTAAATAAACATCAATATCAAGAGCGTTGTGGTGAGTTACAAATGGATTTGCGTCAGCTCCTCCTGCTGTATTTTCTAAAACTGGAGTTTCAACCTCAAGAAAACCTTTGGATATCATAAAGTTTCTAATAGTTGCCCAGAAAATTGTTTTTTTCTTAAACATCTCTCTTAAATCAGGCTCCAAATTAAAATCAACGTATCTTTGTCTAAATCTCTCTTCTGCATCTTTCAGGCCGTACCAGGATGAAGGAAGTGGTCTTAAGGATTTTGTGAGAAGCTCAATCTCAGCAGTATCTATTGTTTTCTCCCCTGCTTTTGTAACAAAAAGTTTTCCTTTAACCCTAACAAAGTCACCCAAATCAAGAAGTTTTAAGTACTCATCATAAACCTGAGGTGTAATCACATCTCTTCTAAATGCAAGCTGAATCCTCCCTGTTTCATCGTGTAAATCGGCAAATGAAATCTTTCCATGCTCTCTGTAAGACATGAGTCTTCCACAGGTCTGCACCTCTTTGCCCTCTTCCATAGAAACAAGATCCTTTACATACTCCTTTTTAACCGAAAGGGATGGAAAGGGATTAACCCCTAGCTCCTTAAGTTTGTTCAACTTTGCGATTCTAGCTTGAATAAGATCGTTAGAACTCATATGTAGAGAGTTTATCAGAAAAGTACTCGTACATGAATTCGGATGTATACCTATCAAAAAAAGCTTTTGCTTCTTTTTCGGTTCCCTCTGAGAAGATATGCATAATTACATTTGCAAGCTGATCTGCACATACAAACATCTTGCTTGGGTTTGGAAGGATTGCGTCATTTACCAAAACAATTGCTCCGTGCTCAAGACAATAGTTATAGAAAACCCTGTAGCCTGCCAAGTAGTTTTCAACTTGGGGAGTCTTTTTTCTAACAAAGTAATCCGAAAAAGTTCTAAGGAGCATTGTATACAAAATTGCTTCAAGTTCTTTTTGTGACAAAATACCTTTAATAACCTGATAACCACATGCTTTTATCCCAACAATTGACGAGTGAAGCTCGAACACAAAATTAAACATTCCTTTAAGCCTCTGCCAAGAGCCCTCGTACTGAAAAATAGCCTCTGTAATTTCGTGTGCCATAACTAGCCTTGTGGCATTTGCCATAATAAAGTTGTCATCAAAAGTTTTTTGAAATTCTTTATCCATTAGGTCTCTAAAAAGTGGGAGAAGCATCTGACCATCTCTAATCTGAATATTGTCAGTGTAAATTACAATTTTAATTCCATATTCTTGTATTTTTTTAATCTCTTCTGGATAGTTTGTTGCCCTTGCCGGAAGTCCTGCATTTCTACCAGCAATACAAGCAACCTTATCAACTCTAACTTTTATCTTTTCCGGAGGTACATCTTGCCTAGCTTTTGAACCGAATGGGGGGAGTATGTTCCTAACCACATCCACATAATTTGAGGGGTTAAATGTTGTGTCACTTCCAGTGTACGTTAAGTTGAAATTATATGCTTTTTTTAGGCTAAAGAGCCTATCCGCATATGAACCAAATGGCCCTATCATTAAATGCAGAAAACTGTCGTTTTCAATTCCTACCCATGCTTTTTCAAGAGCGTCATAGTCCCCTTCAACATGAACTCTTGCTGCAACAAGTAAAAAGTTTCTGAAGCTTTCATTGGTCACAAGCTCTGCAGCTTCTCTGAGCCTTTCACTTATGAAGAGACACTCCTCTTTATACTCTTCGTGATAAGGAACTGCATAAAGCTCCCCTTTATCATCTCTCTTGACTACTGTGAAAGAGTTGAGGATGAGCGGATTCTTTTTAGAAGCCTCCTCTAATTCCTCTTTTGTTGCATCCTTTGGGTAAAAAGAAGCACCAGGCAAGTTATCAAACTCTACCTGCCTAGAGAAAAGCTGGCCAATTTTTTTTCCAGCCTCCATTAAAATGTGAACAATCTTTAGATCTTTCTCAGAAAACCTTTCAGTTTGAAGAGGATATTCTATGTAATAGTTACTTTTCATAAGAGATTTCTAACACCTTGTATTTCAATTTTACAACAGGCGTTGAAACCTCTACAACATCACCAATTTTTGCACCTATAAGCGCTTGCCCTACAGGAGATTCATTAGAGATAAAGCCCTTGAGAGGATTAGTCTCGTAGCTACCAACTATTGTGAAGTGATCTTTTTCCCCTTCCACTTCAACAACAACGCTGGCTCCTATTGCAACAAAGCCTGGATTTGTAGATGATGTTTTTTGATCAATTAGTGAGCTGTGTTTTAAAAGCGCTTCAATCTCTAATATTCTTTGTTCAAGCTGAACTTGCTTCTCTACCTCAGTTTCATACACAAGGTTGTCTTCAAAGCCTCCCGCTGCAATGGCTTCCTGAATTCGCTCTGCTTGAGCTTTCCTCTCAAAGTTAACAAGCTGATTTAGCTCGTCTGATAACTTTGTATACCCCTGCTTTGTCAGGAATGATTGAGACATAAACCTCCTTTATAAACCCTATACATTTAGGACTTATTTAATACCAAGAACTGTGTATGTCAGATTGCCCATTGGAGCCTCAACTTTGACTTTGTCTCCAATCTTTTTTCCAAGTAGAGCTTTTCCAAGAGGAGATTCATGTGAGATTTTTTTATCTATTGGGTTGGCCTCAGGAGCGCCAACTATCATGAACTCTTCTTCTCCACCATCAACATGAACTTTCACAGTTACTCCAACCCCTACTGAGTTGGTTTTTTTGTTTTCATCAATAATTTCAACTCTACTGAGAATATCGTCAATTTCTCTTATTCTGCCCTCTACAAAAGCCTGCTTTTCTCTTGCTGCTTCATAGTCAGCGTTTTCTGAGATATCCCCCATATCTCTTGCTGTTTTGATCCTCTCAGCAATGCTAAGTCTATCAACTTCTGTGAGTTGCTTTAATTCATTTTTAAGGTCTACAAGACCATCCTTTGTTAAATATACTTTATTTTCTTTTATCATAATTCCTCCATAAAAAAATCCCCTGAGTTATAAGAAACCAGTCTTAAACTATTAAAGGGGAAATAGGAACTGCTTCTATCTTTCGAACCTCTGCATAGTATCATAGACATATATCTATGTCAACATTGACAAAAGCTGTACCTACAGCAAATACTAAAGATCTGATATCATTAACATGATGAAAAACCCTGCTCTAAAACCCATATTATTGACCACTCTTACCACCTTACTTCTGACAGGAGGGCTGAGTACTAAACTCTATATAGACAAAAGCAATGAAGTTTTCAGTCTAAGTCAAAAAGTATCAAAATATAGAGAGGATTTGAGCAAACTTGAGTCAATTATAGTGGAGAAAGAGTCTTCTATATCTGCGCTTTCTCAAGAAACCCAAAAACTCAACGAACTTGAGTCGAATAAAGAGCTGAAACTAGTGAAATCTACCTTACAACAAGTTAAAGAAATTAAGGATAAAAGTGAAAAATATAAAGCCCAGGGAGTTAAGGTTGAATCTTTCATGGAATCCTATCCAGTTATTTTAGACAAATTGTCACTCCTTAAGTTTGAGGAGGCAAGCATGTCCGCATCCGAAGTAAATAAAAAGCTTGAAGCCAGCTACCAAGCAAAGCTTGAGGCAGACAGAAAAGCTCTAGAAGAAGCTAAAAAGAGGTATGAGAGCGTGGTTAGCGGTTCTGGATATGTGAGGTATAACGTTGTAACAGAAGTAGGTGTATTTAGCGCTGACATTATTGTTGCAGATTTAAATAAGGTTAAGGTCATGACTGATACCGCTGTCAATTCCGAATGCAAATCCAACTGCAGCCTCATGGCAGTTGGCAGTTATGTTCAAAGGCTTGGTGGTTTTGCAGGAATTAACGGAAGTTACTTCTGTCCAGCCGACTATGCTCAGTGCTCTGAGAAAAAGGGGTCATTCGATTTTCCTATCTATAATTCAAGGCTGGGTAGGTGGATAAACAAAGATAACATGTTTTGGGATAATAGGGCACTCATAACATTCAACGGTAATGGAGGGAGTATGTATACATTCGCAAAAGGGTACGGCGGCGGTTCTGTGGATGCGGCCATCACTATGACACCAGGCCTCTTGAAAGATGGTAGCGTTATAGTAGGAAACTACAAACTTGACTCCAAAGAAAAGATAAGGTCAACAAGAAGTTCAATAGGCTTTGGAGGAAGTAAGGCTTACATGATTGTAGCTAGAGGTGTTACCAATTTTGAACTAGCTTATGTACACAAAGCAGTTGGGTCTAAGAATGCAATTGCACTTGACGGTGGAGGCTCTGTAGGGCTCTTCTACAATAGCTCGTATTTGGCAGGGCCAGGTAGGGCACCAGCAAACGCGGTGGTCTTTAAGAATCGATGACCCATAATTCAAAATAAATTGGTATAATAGTTTTGTGATAAATATTGCTGAGAAAAAAGCTGATATAGTTTCAAAGGGATCGACAGGTTATGAACTTCTAGACTTTGGAGAGTTCCAGAAGCTAGAGAAGATAGGCCCGTATACTTTTATAAGACCGGATGTTAACGCAAGAGGTAAAAAACAAAAGGAGGAACTTTGGACTAACTACGATATTAAATATTCCGAAGATATTAACGGCTGGGAGTTTCAGAATAAAGTACCTGAGAAATTTCAGATAAATTTAGACATTTGCAAAGCATTAATCAAAATTCACGATTTTAAGAATATAGGTGTATTTTTTGAACAGAGTGAAAACTGGAATCTTCTAAAGAAAGCTGTAGAAACTGAGGACTCCTCAAAAACCACTCGCTTTATAAATTTGTTTGGCTACACAGGCATTGCAAGTATTGCAGCGTGTCAATCAAATGCCGAAACCACCCATGTAGATTCCTCAAAACCTGCATGTGCATGGATGAAGGAAAATCTTGAAATTAACAGGATAAACACTGGCTGCAGGGTTATTAATGAAGACTGTACAACATTTGTAGAAAAAGAAACAAAGAGAGGAAATAAATACAACATTATTTTTGCTGACCCACCTGCATTTGGAAGAAGTGATAAAGGGGTATGGAAACTTTCAAAGGATTTGCCAGAGTTTATGAATAAGCTTGGAAATATTATTGCAGATGACTTTAAATTAATTCTAGTAAACATATATGCAAAAGACATGGACTACAACGTTGCCGTTAAGGAAATTGCTGAAAATCTAAATTCTCTTAACGGAAATTTGACATGCGGCAATATTTTGCAGAGAAGTTCATTTGGTAAAGTTCTTGTGTCGGGATTTTATATCAAAATAACTCCAGTTGAAGTTTAAAGTTAAATTTAAGGGTACCTACTTACACAGTTGATGCACTCCCCCTTAGTTGTTGTGGTGCTACAGTGAGGAATTCCAACCCCTTCGATAACATAATAAATAGTGTAATCTGTTTTTCCCTTATATCCATTAACTTGCCTAAGAGTAATCTGAATAATTCCCGTGGAACCATCCCAGCATGTCTGACTGCTCCAATTATCCCAATCGTACAATGAATTTTTCCAGGGTCCATTTGGCCAAGCTCCTGGGGAAATATATTCAATAAAATCTTCTGGGATATTTCTATTTACATCTCCAGGGTAATCATCATGCTCAGAGGCGTAGATTTGGGCGGCATTAGCTATCTCAACAAGAGACTGCCTTGCATTAGCATATCTCGCCTGCTCCAAATTATAATCAGGCCTAATATTTAACACAGCAACTCCAAAGAGAATTGCCAAAATAACTACAACCATTAGGACCTCAAGTAAAGACAAGCCCTTCTGGTTATTATATGCAGTTTGGAGGATTTTTAGAGCAGGCATATCAATAGTATAAATACTTTTTTGAACACCTCAATATTAACTTTCAGAATCTTTAAAGTAGTAAGCAGCAATCAAAGTGGATATAGGTACAGCTATCACTAAAGAAGCACTACCAATTAGAGATCTAACAATCTCCTCCATGACAAACTCACTGTTAATAGTTACCCAAACCGGTTTATCAGAATGTACCGTAAAAAGCAAAAAAAGCGGCAGGGATGCTCCCGCATATGCCAAAAACAAAGTGTTAATAAGGGAAGTTATATGCTCTGTTCCAACAAAAATGCCCCTTTTATATAATTCAACCCATGTTAACTTAGGATTGGCCCGTTTCAGCTCGTAAACTACAGCTGTCTGCGCTGTTGTGATGTCATCTAGGACCCCAAGGACTCCCATAATAATACCACCCAAGAGTAACCCCTGAAGACTAATTTTTTGAGAAGATAGCTGTAGAAAAAATGCTTCTTCTGACCCAGAACCAGTTAACTTCAAGGTGGAGACGCTCAGAATTGCAATTAATACGGCTATGATCATAGTTACCAAAATACTCACTAAGGAAAGGGTTGTTCTAATAGAGACTCCATGAGCTAGATACAATGAAACAACTCCAATTAACACTGTTCCAGTAGCTACAATTAAAATTGGGTTTTCTCCACTAACAAGTTTTGGGACAATGTAGTAAGTGATCACTAAGACTGAGAAAATCAGCCCAAATACAGATGTGATACCTTTAAATCTAGCAAATATGACAACAAGTACCACAAACAAGATGAGCCCAAGAAGGAGATTATCAATCCTGTATCTATCAGCAATAAAATACTCAGCAGCTCCTGAAGAGAAGGCCCTGCTCACAACAACCCTATCACCAACTTTCACTTTCTGAGATTCGTTTATACTAAAACTAGTGCCGTATTTAACACTTACAGTATTTCCTTGCGAGTGCCCATCCTCAAACCTAACTAATAACTCTTGATATGGGGCTGAAATTCCACCTAAATCCACCATACCCTCATTAGTTATTGAAACCACAATACCCTTACTGTATTCCAATAAATTAGAGGCATCGTCTGAGGCTAAAGATTCAGACTCAAAATTAATCTGCACATACAAGGCGGAGAGTATAACAATAAGTACCTTAATTATTCTTGTAAAAGTCATTGACCACAGAAAATCTTATAAAAATGGATATAATTATTCGCAATTTTATCAACTGCTTGCGACCTTGAGATCTTTCCATCCCTTAAATCAAAGAGCGGCTCATAGAAGATTGTTCTTCCTATGGCAAATCCAATCACTCCAGGAACTGTGGAACCCTCTTTTAGCCAATGCTCCACTATTTCAACTGACTCTGCCCTACCTAAAATTACAATTCCCACATTTTCTCTTCCGCCTTCTCTTGCCTTATTTGATACCAGTTGATAGTCATTATTTGAGTACATACCTTCAATCTTCCACACATCAACTTCTACTTCATCCCTGTGAAATTCTTCAATCATCTCTATTGTTAATTGCGGTCTTAGTTCAATATCGTATTTTTTTCTATCCCCTCCAAAACTCTCCATCTGTGACTCCGTAGCGTGAACTAAGGGCTCCACTAGAAGTTTGTAACCGTTAAGATGGCAAAAATTTGCTAGCCTTCTAATAGAAGCCCGTTGTCTTTTATTAATGTCTTTATCTCCCTGAGGGTTGTATATCAATAAAGCTTTTGCGAAAAGGGGGTTGATGTTATTCAGGTGCTCTCCAAAAGAATCCCCATACTCAAACTGAAACTCTCTTTGACCACTTTTTTCAGTCGTTTGGCACACCACATATCCATCTTGTACAGCTTTTTTTAATATAGAATCTCCGTACTCCTCATCAGTAAGAAACGAGGCCTGGGATTTTGGTATAGCTAAAGCAACAGCTTTCAGAAACCCTTCGTAAACTACTTGACGGCACTCCTTAATAATCTGCTTTTGAGATTCCAAAATTGAGCCTGGTCCTATTAAGTTAAAATATTTTGTGGCAAATGAAGTCCTATGATCAAAAGGTAATATAAAAAGTTTTTCTGTGTAACCAAGCTTATTTAAATTCATTGATAAATGATACCACTCATTAACAGTTAACAGAATAATAAACTCTTGACTTTATTAGGGCAAAAAAGAGATTATATTAAGATAAGATGAGTCTTAATAAAAAAATATTTGTCAGTACATTGCTTTTCATTACCTGCTTTATCTCAGCAAAGTTTGTGGCGCATGCTGCCGGAACTCCTACAGTCACTCAACTAACTCCGGTTACTGATAGCGTACCTAAATTTAAGAAATATGAGGTTAATTTTAAAATATCACAAGCTTTTGAGCCGGGTTCTATACTTCCATATTATTACTACGACCCACTAGATACTAAAGAAAGTGACCCAGGTAGAAGCGTGTACGGTGTTGATGGAATTACAATAGATGCGGTAGTTAGAACCCCGAGTGGTGCTACAATTAATGTTCCTGCATTTTACTACCAAGAGTATGTTAGAACAGGATCTCTCAATTCAGGAGAGACTATGACTCCAACAAATAATTACAGCTGGAAAGTAAGATATACCCCAGCAGAGACTGGAAATTATACATACACAATCAAGATCACTGATAAAAACGGTTCTACCACATACCCTCAAACAGGAAGCCTTTCATTTACGTCTACTGCATCAAGTGAAAAAGGTTTTGTAAGAGTAGCTCAGGATAAAAGATTCCTTCAATTTGACAACGGTACAAGTTACATTCCAATTGCAAGTGGTAGGCAATGGTGGGCATGTTGCGGAAGGAGAAGCTTTGATTACGAACAAGCTTTTACTGATTTTGGGGCTAATGGCATTAACTTAACAAGGGTTTGGGATCAAAACGACGGGTACTCCCTAACCGTAGAAGGAAGATATGACGGATATAGTTTTCCGTCTGATTACAACCCTGTGGATACCGGCGTTGATCTAAGCAAGATCACAAAGGGCACTCAATTTAACCAAAGGGGTAATTATCAGGAGGATAAGATAATAGAATCCGCAGAGAAGAATGGTGTTTATATACTTTTATCATCTCACGGCGATCCTTACTGGATCTGGGATGGATCTGTATACGAAGAGCCGTGGAATACCTCAATACAGGCATTTGATAGCAATCGACATTTGGGATACTGGAAAAGAAATTTTAGGTATAGAGTGGCAAGATGGGGGTACTCTACCTCTATTTTAGGTTGGGAAGCATGGAATGAACATGGACATGTAACCCCTAACACCTCAACTTTCAAGTTTTATGAGAAATACGGAGCTTTTCAAAAACTTGTTGATCCTTACGGACATTTAAGGACAACATCCCAAGGATCTCAAGCCTTTAGCCCAGCATTCTGGACATCAGGTGCGTTTGATATCGCGACTTATCACGACTACATGATGATCTCAAGATACAGTGCAGACCTTTCATACGATGATGCTAACTTTATCTACAAATTTGCATGGTGCTTGAGGGATACAGGAACTAAAGGCTCAAGCAACATGTGCAATAGCCTCGGTCTAGGCGACGGCACTGCATGGAATACTCAGAAAGGGCATATGCCTTGGATCTGGGGAGAAATGGATGCATTAACATCATGGGACGTAGTTGATCCTATAGCTAAGTCTGGAGCTGGAAGACTCAAGATGTTACACAATACAGCTTGGGCGGGTCTATTTTCTCCTATAGGAAGTTCCCCAATAGACTGGTCTTGGCTTGAGGAGGATGCTGCAACTACTCAAAATCGATATATTCAAAGAAAGGCAATAAAGTCATTTTTTGATGATATTGAGTACTCTAAACTTAACCTTTCGTACCTTATGACACCAAGTGACGCCCCTTCTGGGTATGCTGGGGAGCTTATAGCTAGTACAAATAACACAATTAGAGCCTATGGAATGAAATCATCAGACAAATCAAAGGTCTACGTATGGCTACAGAACAGAAATAACACATGGAGAAGCGCTGGTAATACACCCACTGCTGTAAGTGGAGAGATTGAAATACCTGGACTTTTAAACTCCCAATATAAAGTTGAAGTATGGAATACCTACACCGGATTACTGTCAACCACGTCAACTATTTCAGCCACTTCAAATATTCTTAAGGTGCCAGTTTCAAATCTCAACACAGACTACGCTTTGAAAATTACAAACGGTTCAGGAGTTCCAACACCAACTCCAACCCCAACGCCTGCGCCATCCCCTACCGCATCTCCAACACCAACTACCACTGTGACGCCAACCCCAAGTCCAACATCCACCTTGACACCCACTCCAACACCCACATCTACAAGCACGACAACACCCACACCTGTTCCAACACTTACACTTGGGTCTGGAGATATAAATGGGGATGGAATTGTTTCGCATCTTGATGTTAACACCCTCATCTCAAATTGGAATAGAACTCCAAACAATTCAACAGATCAGTACCCCGATTCAACTATAAATAGTTTAGATTATGCAGTGATTGTTCAAAAGTTTACGCCTGCCCCAACTCCAACAGCTACGCCAACGTCTACAGCTACTCCAACTCCAATGCCATCAACCACAGCAACTCCTACTACAACGCCAACTCCAACAGCTACGCCAACGTCTACAGCTACTCCAACCCCAACCCCATCGCCAACCTCCACGCCTGTTATAACAGGCCAATGGTCCCAATTTGGTGGAAATGCACAAAGAACGAGCTACACAGCTCAAACAGTTGCTGGCCCATGGAGATATAAATGGTCATGGAATTCTGCAGATGCAAACGGTGCAATACAACCGTCATCTCATCTTGCAGTTCCAGATATGGTACAACCTATTACAGGTGGCGGTAGAGTTTATATAGTAGCCAATAATACCGTATACGCTTTAGACAAAAACAGCACTAATAAAGTCAGTGGTACAACGTTGTGGACTAGAAATGGTATTGGAAACCTTAGCTCCACCCCAGCATATGATGCTGAGAATCTGTATGTCACATCTAGCACAGGTGTTTATAAAATCAACGCAGCAAATGGAAACGTGGTTAACTCGTATACAACTTATGGCTCTAACATGGCGCCATTGTCAGTAGGCAATACACTATACATCACTTCAACCGCCGGAAATCTTATATCGCTTGATAAAAATGCTCTCACCCAAAATTGGATATATACAGGCGAGTCCGCCTCAGCAACACCTCCTTCCTTCTCAAGTTCAAAAAACACACTTGTGTATGTGACGCAGGATCTTAATGTACATGCAGTTAGTACTACTGGATCCAGAAAGTGGAAAACAAAACCAACAGACAGAATCCCTGGAAATCCAGCCTCTTCCGCAGGAAATAACTTTGCAGAAGCTATTTTAGGATGGCCAGTAATTGCAGAGCAGCACGGCATCGTATTTGTAAGATATAGAATAGATTGGGATTCTCTGTGGATAAGTAACCCATACCCAAGCACAAACTCGGCTATAAGAGCACTACTCTGGGCTTATGACAGACCTCAAATTGATCCTCTCTATAAAGAATCAAAAAACAGAAATCAGGCGCTCTTTGCATTAAACTTAGATAATGGAACTCAAGCATTTACCCCAGCAGTTGGGAATGGAGGCGCTGGGGATGGAAACATACTTCCTATGGGGCCACAACCAATAATAAAAACTGTTGATGGTCAGGAGGTTGCTTATGTAATCTGGAGGAACGGACTCGGTTGCCCATGTCAAACAGCTGGAACATGCTCATATCAAGGAGCAACTATGTGGTGCGACGGGAGAGAAGATGCTGTTTTTGGTGAAATGGTACTTGATAACTCTATGTCAGGGTATTCAGCAGGGGATGTAAGATTCATTGGCTCAGGGAAATACCACTTTCAAGAAGGTACTCACCAATTTGACATACAAACAGACGAAATGATGTATATGACAATGTCAGGCAATACGCTTTTCCATAGCCACTGGCTGGTAAATCAAACTGTAAACATTGTTGATAGAAGCCCTTCTCTTGGGAGCACTTTTTTAAATCCTATTAAAGCAGCTGCAGGACAGAACACCATCTGGAGACAGGTTTACTGTACACCTGGCGTTTCCTGTAATCCTCAACTTTTCCCTGGCGGAAGTGGATCCACATTCGGGCCATCTGACTGCCCATTCAACGCTACAACTAGAGAATGTAAATCAAACCTGTACTCGTATGGGGATAACAGAAGCTATGGGGCAGGTTTTTACCAATACCACAACAGCTACTACAGTGGTGGGAACAGTCCAGATAACTCTACCCCATTTACTGTTGTAAGCGATGGTCTGGTACTAGTAAAAGCAGTAGATGGAGGAATAATTGCCCTCGAAGCAGGAGGGGCAGCAAGCCTTGAGAACCAGCTAGCACTAAACTATCAAAACACTACACCACAAGTCCTAGGCGCAGAAACAGTTAAGTCGGCTGCTGAAATTGACTGGAAAAACTCTGCGGATCACATAAACAAACTTGTTACTGTAAAAGGAAAGGTTGTAAAAATTGAAGACCATATGCCTAAAGGTTACTACATAGGCTTTACAGACAATCCAAAAGAAACATTCCTTCTTAGAATCTTCTCAAAGGACACTTCTAAGTTTAAATACAACCTGGACTCTCTTGTAGGAAAAGAAATAAAGGCAACAGGAGTTGTAACACTATACTGGCCTGATGGAAGAGTTCCGGAAATAATTATTTATAACCCTGATCAGATAAAGATACAGATGACGCCAAAAGATAAGGTCGAAGGTTTTGTAAAGGGACTATTTAAATGGAATTAATTAAAAAAATAACAAGAAACACTAAATACGCTCTACTTTCAGTAGCTGGGTCTTTGTTCATCCTCTTTCTTATCCTACATCTTGCAATTGGAAGAGGTCTAATTCTTGGAATTACAAATGGTAGTAGCATGTCCTTACCAACACAAGTGAATGCCACAACAAACTCCAACTTTACTGTGCCAATCAACCTTAATCCAAACGGACAAAATGTAGTAGGTGCAGATGTACAAATCACATTTCCAACAGAAAATCTTCAACTAATATCAGCATCTGCAGGGGCACTTCCAACAACGGTTACCTTTGTTCCTAGCTTAGCCCAAGCTGTTGCAACAGCAAACGATACGGGAAAACTAAGCTTTAGCATGCTAACCTATGACCAGGCTAATAACAAAGTCACAAATGCAATCACTGGAACAACATCACAACCTATTGTTAACCTTACATTCAACCCTAGATCAGCTGGAGTAGCAGGTGTAAACTGGCTATTCTCGCCAAACAGCTCACGGGATGCAAATGTTGCCATAGCAAACTCAGCACAGGATGCACTTACTCTGGTTACAAATATGACAGTGAACATTTCAAACCCTACCCCAACAACTACGCCCACCCCAACCCCAACTCAAACTCCAGACCAACCTCAAACATTTGAGAATCAAGGGTTTGAGCTTGGAAATACGAACTCCTGGTCACAAACAGGCGCTACCATCACAGAATCTAATCCACATTCAGGTAAATATTCTGCAAGCATTAACGCAAATAACTCCAAAATTTCTAAACAGATTAACTCGCTACTTAAGGCGAATGTTCAATACACATTTAAGACATGGGTGAGTGTAACCAAAAAAGGTACCTCATGGGGATCTCCATCCTTTAGGCTAAGTAAGTTTGAGGATCTAGGATCTTCCGACTTTGGAAAAAATGACACAACTAACTCTATCAATGGATGGAAAGAATTAAAGGTCACAAAGAAATTTACAGCAAGCGAACTAAGTAATCCGATATATATTGGGGTAAAGAATTTTGGGTTCAATGGTACCGTTTCAGTTGACGATTTCTCTATTGTTGAAGAGTCAGGAACAGCACCCACACCTACAACCCCAGTAGCAACCCCAACACCTACTCCAACGCCAAGTGCAACAAGTGTAACGCAACAGCTTACTGTCAATGCGACGGTTGGTAACCAAGACGGAACGGCCTACACTACATCAAGTACATGGGTAGGTGTAGGGCAAAATATCAGCTCTAGCTACACAACATTAAGATTTGCTAATGTAACAATCCCAGCAAATGCAAAAATCAATTCAGCAAAACTAGAGCTTAAATCAACCTCAGAACAGTGGATTAACCTCTCGTTTAATGTAAAGGGAGACAACTCTGCAAACAGCACAGCCTTCAGTAGCTCTTCGTTACCTTCATCCAGAAATCTTACAAGCCAAGAAATCTCATACTCAAAAGATGAGAAATGGACATCCGGAAGCTGGATTTATCTTGATGATGCTTCTACTGTTGTTTCAGCAATTACCTCTAAGTCTGATTGGAAGTCTGGAAACAGCATTAGCTTAATTGCCAAAGGAGCAGGACAAGCCTATGGAAGAAAATATATAAATGGAGCAAGAATCACTATAAGCTACACGACTCAGTAGCCTGAAAGGATAAGGATTTCTTAAACAAATGAGACTTTTGTTTTAGCTTAATCTCTTTCTTTAAAGCCTCAGATCTTGACTTGCATTCCTC
Source organism: uncultured Candidatus Saccharibacteria bacterium (assembly GCA_964636285.1). Lineage (GTDB taxonomy): Bacteria > Patescibacteriota > WWE3 > UBA101185 > 2-01-FULL-41-18 > CAZWQF01. The sequence continues at coordinate 52,164 of CAZWQF010000005.1, read as the reverse complement.
AACATAAACAAGCTCAAAAGATTCGAATCTTCTTAAATACTTGGCAGATTTACTTCCTTTAGATTTGTGTTGTTTTAAGCGAACTTCCAAATTATTTGTCTGGCCAGTGTAATATGTTCCTCCACTTGTTTTGAGTATATATACATAGTACATAATGTCTAAATAAGTGTATCAAATATCATCCAGACCTTAATACTCCAAATGGAGCGAGTGTGTTACACTTACCTACCATGAATGCAATAACTCGAATGACAAAAACAGCACTAGGGCTAATCTCAAAGTGCAGAAACTGGCCTGAATACTATCTTGACTACATAGGCTACCATAAAAATAACTGGCTGATTGACCTAAAAGATATAAAGCTCGAACTTAGACCCAGAAGTGTAGATAAATGGATTGTTGCTGAAAACCTAATTTTAGATGCATATGAATTTGGCAAACTAAAAAAACAAGGCATCGATCAAATCTTTGATATTGGAGCAAACATCGGTGCGTTTACCATACCTGCGGCAAAACACCTCTTAGTAAACCAAATAATCTCATTTGAACCCGATCCAGAAAATTTTAAGCTACTAGAAAAAAATATTATGCTAAATAACCTTGAATCCACAGTAGAACTTCATAATTCCGCAGTCTCGTTGAGAAAGGAAGCCTCAATTAAATTGTTCAGAGGAAACGACTTTGGCTCAAACTCAACTTTCCATCCTTCAGAAAGCTATATTGAAGTTGCCAATACAAATCTTTATTCGCTTTTAGCTAGAATCGGGCAAAATGCACTTCTCAAGATGGATATCGAAGGAGGAGAACTAGAAGTATTTACTCAGGAAAATCTAAATTTTCTAAAAAAGTTCAAATTTATTGTTCTTGAGTTTCACCACTTCCTTAAAACCCATGATCAGGAAACATTCGAAAAATTTTTACATAGCTCAGGATTCAAATTTAAAAGCGACGATATAATATACTTAATTTGGAAGAGATAAATTTTTACCTCAAGTCTCTTCTTTTTGGGAGGCAAGTAGCGAAGAAAGCAAATCAGAATTTCCATTTCCCTGTAGAAGCGTCAAAACATTCGGACCTTCAACAACTCTCTGAGTCTCCAATATTTCAAACATTGTATTCAACACATCAGGATCTTTAGAAATTTCCTTTAAGGCCTCCCCCACAATATAAGGTCTAACTGCCGCTGCTTTTGCAAACTCTATTGACGCCTCTTGCTCTGCCTTACTTGAGATCACATTAACCTGGTTGACTCCTTCCTGAACAATAGCAGATGTAACCTGCCTTAGCTGGTTTACAACTTTTTCCTCAATCTGTTTGGTCATGACCGCATCTCTAAAATGCACTTTTCTAATATAGACAGAACCAAGCTTGTATCCCCATTCAGCCGATTCGGTAGAGACCTCTCCCCTAACGGCAGACGACATTTGGTGCCTATTAACAAGCATTTCAGCCAGAGGAAGATTGCTTAATGACTTTATTGTTGCGTTTTTTACATTCGCTGTAAGAGATCCTTCTGGGTCGACATTCTTAAAGATGTGAGCGATAGGATCAGAGATATACATTTCATACCACACTCCAATACCCATAGGAGTACCCTCTGCAGAGTTTACGGGAATACTTCTAATGTACTGCTGATCAAGGGTCATTTTTCTTGTGTATGACCTTCCAAGCCAGTTCACAACAAGAGCTTTCATACCTAGAACATCTGGTAAAAAGTACAATCCTGGCTCTTCCAAAACTCCTAGGATCTGCCCAAAAAGTACATAAACCCTAGCTTCCTTTTCGTTAACAATAGTATAGAGTCCAAAAAACCTAGCTAAGCCAAGAGCTAATCTTTCAAAGAAAAATAAGAATGATACTAATAATATTATACTAATAATGCTACCCATTTTTGTTCTCCATAAAAATTCTCTTTGAATGCGAAAGAAGCGAAAGCTTTATGTTTCTGACATAGGCCTTAAGTGTTCCAGCATCTGACTTTTTAACTTCCTTAAGTTGTTTGGCAACTTGCCTTAACATTTGAACCTCAGCTTGAGCTTTAAGTGTTTCAATTTGAACCGATGTCCTAGACTGCACAATCTTTTGATCGGCTGAAGCCTGTGCAAGACTAATTTCAGACGAAACATGGTTGTGAGCTGTGTTAATTGCTGCAAGTGCGGACTCAACCTCTACAGGAGGCTCTATAGCAGTAATTAAAGCAGTGTTGAGAGTAATGCCATACCTAGCAGCAGAAGACGAGCATTCGCTTGCCATCATTCCATTAAACTGACCAAGATTTTTTCTGAGATCGTTTATGGAAGTACCCAGAGAAGCCGATAGGGAATTACCTTCCTCAGTCTTAACCGGTGCCTCAAAGTTTGCAATTCTTTCTCTAAGGATTGAAATAAAGTAACCAAGTACGTGGGTAATTGGGTTTTTAACACCAAAAATAAAGGCGTATAGATTTTTGTCTGAGACTGTGTATTGTAGCTGACCTTTTAGCTTTATATTCAGTTGATCTTTTGTAACAGCTTCAAGCGCAGTGTTGTTTTCATTAACATAAGGGTTAGTCGGGTCATACGCAATATCTATCAATTGAGTTGCAATTGAGACTTTATGAATTTTTTCCCATGGAAATTTAAAATACGGACCTCCAGGTGGAATAACTTTAAGCTGTGGAAACTTGTATCTACCCTGTTCTTCTACGCTTAATTTGTTTGCAAATTCAGGCAGATCCAAGGTGGTAACTCCTTCTAATCTTTCCGCTCTTCCAAACACGGTTTTAACTGCGCGCTCGTTTTGTTGAACCACATAAAGACCTTTGAGGATAAATCTGAGGAATATAAAGATGATTATGCTAGCAACAAATACCACATAAATATTCTAATACTTAAGCTTTAATTTTAATAGATAAAAGTTTATCAAGCTAATTGCACGGATGCTGTGCAAAATACACCTAAACATAAACCCAACTTACCAGCCGAGGCTAGCAAATTGGGTCTTTGGGCTATCAGCGCCTTCTGCTCGGAAACCTAATATTGAGCCCGCCTCCCGAAGTACCGCTTCCGTCGTTTTCAAGAGGCTCAGCGGCTTGCACAGCAAGTAATAAGCTAAAACCCGCAGGTATGACCCAAATAACTATCCAAGGTACGGCCAGCGTCCAATATGCCGGATCAAGAACTCCGTTGTTAAAGAGATGGTACAGACACCAAGTCAGAAAAAACACTCCAAAATCAAAGCAAACAATAACCAAAAGTTCCTTAAAGAGGTTTGCCAAGTAAAACATCAGAACTTTCAGCCCTACCATAACTAGTAGCATTCCTGCTACCCATACCCACCACAAAAGTGACCAGATTGCCATTTGATATCTCCCTTTGTCAGGATTATAACAAATAAGAGAGGTTCGAGAAAATTGAAGCTAGGGTATAATAATTTTGTGAATAAACCAAAACTAATTTTGATTTACGGCTTTGCAGGATGCGGAAAAACTACATTGGCTAAGAAACTTAATTCGGATATGCCATTTTCCCTTTTAGTAGAAGCAGATGGCATTTTAAACCTTATTGGCCAATGGATTAAGGATGAGGACAAGGCAAGAGGCTATGTACATAGCTTATCTAAATCTATGACCAGCACTCACCTGAAAAGTGGCCTGGACGTAATTGTTCCTATGTTACTACTAGATCCAGTACATGCAGAGGAGCTTAATTTAATTGCAAACCAAGAAAACGCAGAACTTGTAGAACTTTATATACACCTTGAAAAAGAGGATGCCATAAGATATCTGTACGAAAGAGGAACTTGGGGAGAGTCAACAAGTATAAAAATTACGGAAGCTGACAGGGCTCACATTGATCAAATCTACGATAAAATGATCGAGGCTATGAAGTCTAGACAACATGTGAAACAAATTACTTATTTTAGAGGAAACATTGACCTGACTCATAAGGAACTTCAAGTTCTAGTTTCTAAGCAATAAATCTATTTGGTGACCCCGGAGGGATTCGAACCCTCGATATCCACCTTGAGAAGGTGGCGTCCTAACCGCTAGACGACGGGGCCGTACTCAAAAAGCCTAAGCTTGTACCCTGTGAATTATATCACTATAATTAGTTGAAATGAAAAACCTTAAATCACCCAAAATTTTGGCCATAATTGCTACAAGCCTTACTCTTTGGGTGTGTGTTTTTTCCTATTACAGCTTTGCAAAATTCAAACCATCAGCAATTCAAGAAGAACCAAAAGTTAAAGGTGCAAAAGCCTATTCGGTTGTAAATGACCTACCTACAATCCCAGACTCCACAGAGCTTAGCTCCCAAAAATCCCCAGAAGCAGGGTACATCAACTTCAAAACCGAACTAGATTCAAACGCCGTTCAAAAATTCTACTACAACGTTTTAACAGCAAAAGAATGGAAAATGACAGGAGACTCAACCCAAAACAAAAGCAGAATTCTTGCTTTTAAAAAGGCTTCATATGAGATTGATATTCACATTACAAAAGATAATCAAGATAACAAACAGCTAGTTAGCGTTCAGTACAGAAAAAATTAAGACTTATTTAGTTCCCCTCAAATACACCGCTCTCCAAGGCTGATACCTACTTATAAAAGTGTCGTCATACATAACCGTGTCTCCCTTTGTCACAAGCCTCTTTGCAGAAACAACTGCTCCCCAAGTGGCATGCTCAACCTGAATGATCTGTCCTTTTCTGTAATTTCCGTCATCTTGATATGAAGGTTCAGGTGGGGGTGTCTGACTTAAAATCACAGGTTTTTCAATCTTAACAACCCTTCCGTCTGGGGTTCCGTAAATCCTAAAAATCAATTCGTTTTTACTTAAATTAAGTTCGTGTTGAATTAAAATGTACCCAGGAGTGTCGTTTTTAAATTCAAAATCAACTGAAGGACTAAAAACTGTTGCATCAAGACCTGGCTCTGATTGTTGTTCGTAGTAACCAACCCTGTATGCGTGAGCCGCTCTCTTTGTAATAGGAAGTCCAGCATTTAACGCAGCTCTAAAAAGCGTTGTACTGGCTTGGCAAACGCCTCCCCCTTCGCCAAGAACTGTCCTTCCGTTTTGAATTATGTAAGCTTGATCGTACCCTGTTGCTCCTGTTATCTCCCCAACATTTTTATTAAACGAATAAGTCTCACCTGACGGCACAAGTACATTACTTGCTCTCTCAGAGGCAAGACTCAAGTTTTTAACTCTTCCAGGAATTGACCCCGCAAAGTACGATACCCCTTCTCCAAGAAGCGCGTAAATTCCATATTTGTTATCACCATCTGGAGCCTTTGATTCTACAACTACAATTGATACATCTTTTTGGTCATTGAAAAGAGCCTTTGTAAAATCCTTAATAAGTTCTCCCTTATTTACTGTCTTACCATCAGTCTTTGGCTTAAACTCCACCACCCTATTTCCATCTGTCTTAAGAACCTCTCCCGTAGCGGGAACATCAATTTCAGAAGCAATCTGATCAATTAAAGTATTTAAATTATCCTTATTTAAAACTGGAAGTACACTCGAACCGTTCTTCTCATATGCAAGGAGTGCCAGTAAATCTTGCTTTGAAAACTTCCACTCTCTACCTTCAAATTTGATTACCGGGGAATTTGCAATTATTTTTTCTACAGCAGGTTTAACAGCTTCAACGTCTTTTTCGGAATTGTCGGGTGTTACCTCATTCACAGGAAGGCTAAAGTTTTTATCCGCAAAACCCTCCAAAGTTTGAATAATCTGAGACTTAACCTTTTCTTTTGTAATTTCTTTACCACCCTGCGCCTTTGTTACCACAAGCTCATCTTTATCATTTATTATTAGTACAGGGTCAAGATGTTCAACTTCAACTTTTGATTCAATTTCAGAAATTTTTTGATTTAAAAGACCGTCGTCATATGTGTAATTTGCTGGAACTGAAATACCCTTAACAAGTCCCGCTAGCTTATCCTTTGTATCAACATAAAAATTTCCTGTTCTTCCAAGGTTAAAAAGTTTTTGAGTTGTATCTTTAACTGAGTATTTTAGATTTATGTCAGTTGACGAAACTACAAACTGCAAATCCTGATATTTAAACGTAGCTTTTGGCTCTTTAGAAAAAAGTGACTCTAGTGAGGCTTGGGTCTCTTTTTGTGTTTTTCCCGAAAAATCAATGCCAGCAAGTTTCACCCCTGGAATAACTTTGTTTGCATACATTAAATGGTAAGCAGAGAACAAAAACCCTGCAACAAAAAACAACCCAACAAGAAGCTTGGAGAAAAGGGCAATTTTATTAAGAATTAAAGTAACAATTCTATTCACGACTCCTGATCAAAAACAGCGAAGGGGCTTTATCCATGTCCACAAAGTCATCCGCTCTGTCTACTAACTTACTAGATGAATTTCTACCAAATGAAATGACCTCAGTTCTAACTCCCCTACTAGCCGAATAATCTAATAAATCTATGTAATCCCCATCACCAGATACCAAAACCATCACATCAATTTTATCCATAAGCCTAATTACATCCATGCAAAGCCCTACATCCCAGTCGCCTTTTTTTGCACCATCAACAAAAACCTGAAGTTCTTTTGTCCTGACCTCAAATCCCTGAATGGACAAGGCATCAAAAAAGTCTTTTTCTGAACCAACATCGGCTTTAATGGCGTATGCAAAGGCTCTTATTAGTTTTCTGTTGGAAACTGCTTGTCTTAAAACCTTGCTAAAATCCACCTTTGCTCCGTAAAGGTTTTTAGCGCTGTAATACATGTTGGACACATCAACAAAAACCCCTACTCTTTGTTCCTTGTGCTTATGAGATTTCATGAGTAAATAGTACCAAGATAGGCAAAAATAGGAAAGCACAGCTTTTCCTTGTTGCTTTGAGAGTCCAGTGGTAGGATTTAATTGGCTATGATAAAGAAAATACTTGCCATTTTGGCCATCATTGCTACCTTTTCCTTTGGTGCAATAGATTTTTACAAAAACTACTCAGAGTACAAAAATGGTGCTTCGGAAGAGGAGGCAAAGCCCACAGCCGACGATGGCGATCAGTCTGCTCAAAATCAAGCGGAAACCAGCGAACAAGTGCCTGAATAGTACCTAAAAGCCCCTTATGTTAAAATTCATCTGCTAATTTATTGGGGAGTCGTCTAACGGTAGGACTGCGCCCTCTGGAGGCGTATATCTTGGTTCAAATCCAGGCTCCCCAGCCAAATTAAAAATCACATGAAACTAGCTTTCTACAGCACCCTTAACAAAGAACTTAATAAAGAGATGGACTTAAGTGTAAAAGGCCTATTAACTGCACCAAATTTAAAGTTCACGTATATCCCATCAGCTTCAGACCCTTCTAGGCATTACTTCAACATAGCCAAGGAGTATTTTGCTGATTTTGAGTTCTCAAGTTTTGAGTATTTTGATATTGATTCAGAATTTGACCCAAGCAAAATGAATGCTCTAACCGAGTCTGATGTTGTGTACCTATCTGGGGGACAAACTTTCACACTTTTAAACAACATCAAAAACAAAAATATCTTGAACTTTCTTATTAACTTTGCAAAATCTGAGGGAAAAGTATTAATTGGTGCTAGTGCCGGTGCTATGGTTATGACCCCTTCGGTTGAGGTTACCGCGTACTTTCATAGGGCACTTGGGGATTATAAAAATTATAACCAGGCACAAGTCATAGACTTTTCAGGTCTTTCTCTAGTGGATTTTGAATTCTTCCCCCACTTTACAAAAGAAAAACTTAAAGATATAGAGCCCTACTTAAAAGTAACAAAAAATACTGTTTACGGATGTTATGACAATGGCGGTATTGTGGTAAATGGAGATGAAACTACATTAGTTGGACATGTTGATAAATTAAATTAACCTTCAACAATAATTGATACATCCTACCAATCCAAGCTCATACTTGTTAAAATATTGCCGTGAATGAAATACTAATGAGCCTTTTGGAACTGAAAGGCAGCTTATATACAACTGATTTCCTTGATATTTTTATAACTGCACTGTTTATATACTCTCTTGTGCTATTTTTGAGGACCTCAAAAAACTACTTTGTCTTTGTGGGACTTTCGTTTTCTTTTATTCTGTATATTATTGCCAGAAATTTTAATCTATACCTGACTTTAATGGCACTGAGATACTTAGCTGGAGTTTCGGTACTAATAATTGCAATCGTTTTTCAAACCGAGATTAGAAAATACCTTGAGCTAATAGGCCTGATTGGAACAAGGCAGATAAAAGCGGAAAGAAAATCCCCTACCACCACAGAAATTGTACAGGCTTGTGTAAAAATGGCTCAGAGCAAAACCGGTGCATTAATTGCAATCCAAGGGAAGGACAGCATTGATAGGTTTTTAGAGGGCGGGGTTTCACTTGACGGCGTAATTTCAGAGGAAGTTTTGTTGAGCATATTCGACCCTCATTCGGAAGGACATGATGGGGCATTAATTATTAATAACAATAGAATACATGCGTTTGGTGTTCATCTACCTCTCTCCACAAATTTTAAAGAAATTGGAAAACATGGAACAAGACACAGTGCAGCACTTGGACTCTCTGAAGAAACCGATGTTATGTGTATTGTTGTGTCGGAGGAAAAAGGGAAAATCTCAATTTGCCGTGACGGGAAAATGAAAACATTAATTGAATTTTCGGAACTCGAAAAAGAAGTAGAAAAGTTTATTAATTCAAAATTTGCGAATAGGCAGGAAAGATGGTTCTTAAGATTTTTTAAGCATAATTTAAAGTATAAGGTGGGTTCAGTAGGTTTGGCCTCGATTGTATGGTTTTTTTCTGCGTATCAAGCGGGTATTGTAGAAAAAAAGTACACTATCCCAGTCACTTTTGAAAAACTCAATAAAGATACAATTATTGAAAACTTTAGTCCAAAGGAGGTTTCAGTATCTCTAAAGGGAAGAGGAGAATCTATTTTTGCTGCGATTTCCGATGGGGATATAAAAATTGATGTAGATGTTTCCGATGTTAAGAGCGGACTTAATAAAATTAATCTTACAAAATCAAATGTTACTATTCCGGCAGGAACTAGCCTTGTACATTTTGAACCGAATGTGATTTTGGTTTCTTCGGAAAAATACATCACTCAATCAATCCCTGTGTCTGCAAAAATAAAGGGTAAAACTCCTGAAGGCACTGAGCTTAAGAACACAGCCGTAACTCCAGACGTGGTTGAGGTTCTTGTACCTCAAGGAACTCCTGCACCAAAGGAAATACCTACCGAAGTTATAGATGTATCCAACCAAAATGAATCTGTAATCATACCGGTAAAGCTTGTCTTAGAGGAGAAAATAAAGCTTGTTGGGGTTGAAAATGCTGTAAATGTTGCCCTTGATATTGAAAAAACCGATTCCAAGAAGTAACCTATAATATTGACCATTTGGCCTTTTTCTGATATACTCCACAAGTACTTTTAGTTGATACAACAATCAAACTAGGGTACAAATTGTGCAACTTATCGATAGAGAGCGTTAAGTAGCAAATAGAGACTACAATTTAATATTCAATTTAAAAATTTAATAGGAACCTGCTTTAAGCTTAATGAGCTTTTAATTTTGGTTTTAGTTTCTATTTGCTACGCAACCCTCTCGCTTTTATCTTGCACGAACTTTGAAAAGCGAGGTTAGGTTAAAAACAACCCCCAGTAACCCGGGGATAATCGGGTAAAAAAAGCTTGAATCAGCATGGCAAAAAGGGACCACCCCTAAAGCCTAAAGCAAGTGCTGATTACAGCGAAGGAAAGCGCAAAGGAGGAAAACAATGCGCAAATTTTCTTTGGACCACAGGGCTTTTGCTTTTGTGGCGAGTGTGGTGCTTTCGGCTTTTTTTGCCGTTGGCATCTTTAGTATTCAGCTCAGTGCGCAGCATGTGGCTGAGAACGCGCCGGCGGAAGTGGGCACGGCACTCGCCCCAGCTATTGCCACTGGCAAGGCCATGGGTGTGCTGTGTGCTCCGGCTTATGCTGGAAGCAACGCCACGTTGGAGGCAATTTCGTGCGAGACGGGCACACCAGAGCCTACGGCTACGGAGATCCCAACTTCCACGGAAGTGGTAACAGAAACGAAGCGGCCAACTGAGACCGCAACCCCGTTTCCAACCATCACCAACACGCCGTTGCCCACGGTGACCAAAACGAAGACTCCGGTGCCCCCAACGGCCACACAAACACCGTCGGCAACGCACACCGCCACAGCCACTCCCACCGCTTCCGCAACGCCAACCGTTACGGCATCTGCCACGGCCGAGCCTACGACGACGGCGAGTGCAACTCCAACCGCGGCTCACCCCAGCGCAACTCCGACCACGGAGCCTCCAACGGTGACACCTAGCCCTGCGCCGTCAGAGACACCCACGCCCACCGTGACGCCAAACCCAAGCCCCACCCCATCGGAGACGTCCACTCCCACGCCGACCCCTTCGGCAACCCCAAGCCCCACCCCGGTAACTCCAGCCCCTCCCAAGACTCAAAAGCCTCCAGAGGAACTTGAGAAAACGACCACGGTGAACCCAATCCCCGCGGTTTCAAGCATGGAGTCACTGGAGGGCATGAAGTTCATGGGAACGTTGACGATCCAGAACGGGAATACATTCCCCGTTTACGAGACGTTCCTGGATGAAAGTGGAGCTCCAACGCTTGTGAAGTTTGGTGTGGTGTACTACATGGGAGGCTTTTACGGCCATACCATCCAAACCACGCCTAGCGCCGTCAACACCTGGTTCTCCATCTACGCGGGTGACACCGTCACCTTTGTAACTGCAGATGGGGACACCCAGGTCTTCACACTTGGCAAGGGCATTTCACAGCCCTATGGAGCGTCAAGTGAAATGCCTAAGTCGGGCGAAGTGTTCTTTATGAGGTGTGAAGCTAGCGAGAGCGAGTGGCTCGGAACAATCAAGTTCCCAGCTCAGGCTCAAGTAGCTACACCCTAAGACTCAAACCCCCCCCCCGCACTAACCTAACCTCGTACTACGGCCGCACGGAGACGAAAAAAGCAAAACAACGCTTATTTCTTTCCGTGCGGCCACCCCTTTTTCTTGTGAAACTTAGATATTCAATGTATCTTTTATAAATAAACAATATGCCCAAAAAATTTACTTTAATTTTTGTAACGTTAACTATTCTCTTGACGGCAACAGCTCTTATATTCTGGTATCTTTTATCATCAAATCAAGCTAACCCACTACCAGAACAACGCGAACCAAAATTTAAACCACAATTTTCTCAAAAACCCTCTTTACAAAAACCAAATTCAACTACAACAACTCCTAAACCTTCGAATAGCCCAACAGCTTCTCCCACACCAAAACCTCAGGAAGCAACAATAACCCAAGCTACAAAGGACAACCTTGGTTACTCAGAAAATGACAAAAAAGCACAAACACTTTTAGATTCCGGAGCATACGTTTTAAATATTTCAAACCCAAACACATTTGCGGTAGTTTGGGAACCTAAAACCAAACCAACAAGGCTCCTTGTTCTTCTGCACGGCACTGATGGAAAAGCCTACTATGAAGTTGCGGATGAACTTTCAGAAGCTCAAAAGCACTCATACACATTAGTTGGACTCCAATGGTTCAATAAAGAATCAAAAACATACATGACAGCATCACAAATAATGAGTGCGCTCAATCCTGTTTTAGAATACCTAAAAACTCAGAAGGGGATTACCCCGCAAATTTATGTACTTCACGGCTTTAGTAGAGGATCAGCAGTCAGCTATGAAGTTACACATCTTGATCAAAACGATAAAAACTGGTTTACAGGAACAGCAAACATGTCAGGAGGAATTCCAATAAATAGTAAAATCGAAGCAAAAAGCGCAAATCCTTCGGCTGATTTATTTTTTTCAAAACTTAATGCAGGAACATTAGGTAGCAGTGCCTATAATAATCACCACTTTTTTATGTACTGCGGAATGAAAGATGAAGAATGGGGAACAGAAATGTGTGAACAATTTCAAAATGCTAGAAAATTGATGGAGGGCTCCGGAGGAATCGTGGATATTTTTATCGCGGACCCCTCCGGAAAACATATGGGATTCAGAAGTAACCCAGATACCAGGAAACAGTTCATCTCCTGGTTCACTACCCTAAATTAGCAGACGCTTATTTTGCACTTTCGGTGCTTCCTGACTTTTCTCCAGCATTATTTGAATTCATCATCCCACCGCCCCTACCTGCCTCACCTTCTCTTTGACCTCCGCCCATCCCACCTCTCTCGCCATCCCTAAACATTCCCCCACCATTACCTCTGTTTTGTTGCCTTGAAACAAAGTTTTTTCTGAACGATTCTCTTTCGTAATACCTACCCACATAAAAACCTGCAAGTCCTGACACTATTACAGCTGCCAAAATACTTAATATTATTTTGTTTGTTGTACTCATTTAAAACTCACCTCCCTCAAAAAATTACTCATATCTTAAAGCCTCAATAGGCTGTAAGTTAGATGCTTTTTGTGCAGGGTACCACCCAAACACAACACCTATTAAACTAGAGACAATAAAAGCAAGACCAATAGATGTGCCTGAAAGAGTAAAAGGTAGTGACATTGCCTTTGTTAGTGCGTAGGAGCTACCAACACCAACAAGAATACCCACCAAACCTCCCAGAACAGTAAGCACAAGTGACTCCATCAAGAATTGCTGAATAATAGCTTTCTTTTTTGCCCCTAAAGCTTTTCTAAGTCCAATTTCTGTAGTTCGTTCCGTTACCGTAACAAGCATAATATTCATAATCCCAATTCCTCCAACAATAAGCGAGATTGCAGCAATTCCAGTTAATAAAGATGTAAAGGTTTCTGTTATGCTATTTGCGGTCTCCAAAATATCCGACTGTGAAAAGATAGAAAAGTCAGCGTCCTCTACCTTTTCTTTTCTATGTCTTTCTAAAAGTAAAAAACCTATTTGATTTCTTGCCCCCTCCATGCTGTTCTCATCCTTTGCCTCAACATAAATAGTACTTAAATAATCAACTCCATATAAAGATTTCTGTGCGGTAAGAAGCGGTATGTAAACTGACTCATCTGGATTACCTCCACCTCCTGATGCACCTTTTTCTTTTGTGACCCCAACCACTCTAAAAGTTATTCCATTTACTCTTATATTTTTTCCTAACGGATCTTCATCTCCAAACAAAGTTTTTGTCACTGTTGATCCTAGTACCGCTACTTTTTGAAGAGTAGTGTTATCTGTTTCAGAAATAAATGCACCGTTAGAAACCTCAATATTTCTAAGCCTCTCATAACCTGCAGTTACTCCTATAATTTGCGAATTGGTGTTGTTTCTCAAATACAAAACTTGAGATCTTGACGAATATTCCATGGCAACTGAATTTACTGTTGTTATTCTATTTGAAGTAGCAATAGCAACTGCATCCTCATTGGTTAGTGTTTTTCCTCCTTCTGAGTTCCCTCTCAAAAATCCCTGTTGAAACGAACCAGGTCTTACAGTCAAAAGATTTGATCCCAATGTTTGAATTCTTTGTTTAATGCTTGCCTGACTTGCAGATCCTAAACTCATTAAAGTTATAACAGAAGCAATTCCAATAATAATTCCAAGCGCTGACAGTCCCGTTCTCATCTTATTTGTTCTTAAAACTAAAATGCTTTCTTCAAATATCTCAAAAATACTCATACATTCTTTACATCACTAACTATTCTTCCATCTACTATTGAAATAATTCGCTTTGCTCTTTTTGCAATTGCGTCATTGTGGGTTATTACAAGTACAGTGTGTCCTTTTTTATTCAAGTCTTCAAACAAATCAATTATTTCGTCACTTTGATTAGTTGGTAAATTTCCTGTAGGCTCGTCAGCAAGCAATATGCTTGGCTCCAAAGAAAGTGCTCTAGCAATAGCCACTCTTTGCTTTTGTCCTCCTGACAACTGACTTGGTTGATTATTGATTTTATCCTCAAGCCCAACAATCTTAAGAACTTCCAAAGCTTTCACCATTCGTTCTTTTTTTGGAATTCCTGCATACGCCATAGGTATCAGTACATTTTTTAAAGCTGACATCCTTGGAAGAAGGTTGTAGGACTGAAAAATAAAACCAATTTCTTTGTTTCGAATTTCCGCTAGCTGATCGTCATTTAGCGCTACTACTGATTTGTTATTTAATATGTATTCTCCGGAAGTTGGCACATCCAGTGCCCCAAGAATGTGCATTAATGTAGACTTTCCAGAACCGGAGGGGCCAATAATAGCTACAAACTCACCTTTTTCAATCTTAAAACTTATATTGAACAAAACTTGAGTTTTAACTCCTGCATTGTCATAAATCTTGGTTATTTTTCTTGCCTCAATCATAAGTTTTCTAGAGATTTTTATCTCCTTACGTTTCCGCCAAAAATCCCAAAGATTCCTTGAGGGGAGTTTCTACTAGAACTGGACGAAGAAGTAAAACCTGATGTAGGTAATGCACTAATTTGAACGGAGTCATCCAGCTTTAAGCCAGAAACTATTTCAGTATTTGTTGTGTCCGAAATTCCTGTAACTACTTCAATCTGCTTAGTCTCGGTCTCTGATACAAGTGTAACTGTCTTTTTTGACCCAGATGTTTTTATTGCCGAAGTAGGAACATACAAAACATCAGCCTTTTCATCCACAACAATTGAAGCTTCAACTCCCATATTAGGAAGTACTTTTTCCGAGGCTTCGTCAAATTTAATTATCACTGGGTAGTTTGAAACTCCATTTGATACAGTTCCAATTTTATCTATTCCTGCAACTTTACCTGAGAACTCTTGATTCGGAACACTGTTCAAAGTTAACTTAACCTTTTGCCCAACTTTTACTGAATTAATGTCAATTTCGGTAACATTAACAGATGCAATAGGTGTACCCTCTTTTTTAATTGAGGCTACCGTCTGAACTGATCTTTCCGAAACTGAGTTTTCAATCTTTGCACCTTCAACAGCAACCACGTTTGCCACCACTCCGTCTGAAGGGGCTGTTATTATAGGAGATTGAGTTAAGTAATCTTGCCAAGAGCTACTAAGTGATACCTCAAGCTGAGATATCTCGGATTGAAGCTCATCATACTTACTTTTAGCTGATTGATAGTCAAGCTCTGCAATTCTGTAACTGTATCTTTGTTCTGAGTTTGAGTAGCCAGTAGTCTTTTTAATATCATCAAATGCTTTTTCCTTCTGCTTTAATTGTAGCTGTAAAGAATATAAATTATTTTTTGTTGAAGTAAGTGCATTTGAGGCTTTCATGTATTGAGCGTTTGCACTAAGTAAGCTTTTTTCACCCTCAGAAGATAGCGTAACTTCAATAATTTTTTGGCCTTTGTATACTTTATCTCCCTCCTTCACAAATACAGATTTAACAATACCATTTACGCTAGTCGTAACTGGAAGGTAGTTTGCTGTCTGAACTTGGCCAGAAGCTGATATGCCCTGGGTAATGGATCCTTGAGAAACCTTGGAGGTTGTTGAAGTCTCAGATTTACCTACAGCACTTGTGGAAGTATTACTAGAATTAAGAAGGTACTGCCCACCAAAAATTACTCCTGCAACTAAAAGAACAAATAAAATAACATATTTATATTTTGATAATAATTTCATAAACTTCTCCAAGTAAACTTATATGATAAATTACTGAGAATAACCTGAAAGTGGGAATTTGAGGATAAATTCCGTACCTTCGCCAAGTTTACTTTTCACTTGAACGGAACCCTTATTTTTTTGCAGTATCTCTTTGACAATAGCTAGCCCAAGACCATAACCTTTAGCGTTGTTTTTTGATCTTGATTTGTCTGCTCTATAAAATGGCTCAAAAATATGCGGAGCGTCTTCATCAGATATCCCAACGCCAGTGTCCTTAATTACAAGAACAGCATGTTGCCCTGTTTTCTCAATCTTCAAATCTATATTTCCGCCAGGTTTATTATATTTAACTGAATTATCAATTAAGTTTGAGATTGCCATACCAATGTTCTCCACCTGCGCGTTTATAAATAATTGAACACCCTCATAACTAACCTCAATGTTTTTATTTTTAGCATCGGCCGCATGAAGTTTGATTGCCCCTTGAACAACTTGTTGAAGATCCGTTTTTACAAACTTTTCTGAGTCACCATTTTGAATCCTACTTTGAGCAAGCAGGCTCTCGGCAAGACTTTGTAGCATGTTCGCATCTGAGATCACGCCTTGTAGACATTCTTTAGCTGTTTCAAGAGTAAGTTTCTTATCTCTTAACGTAACTTCAAGATTTGCTTTCATGGCTGTCAATGGTGTTTTAATTTCGTGCGCTGCGTCAGAAATAAATCTTTTTTGTTTTTTTGTAGCTTCCTCTATTGGCTTCAAAGTAGCACCGGCTATAAAGTACCCAGCTCCACCTGTTATTACAAATACTACACTGTTTATCACAAGTAGCATTAGAAGTGTTCTCTCCCTAATCTCATTAAAGGTTTCTGAATCAATCATAGGTCCAAACCCCCCAGGTCTTTGAGGGGCAGGCCCTACCTCAAGCCTTCGCTCAAGCCTCTTCTTTTGAGATTCAAGAGCTCTTTGAGTGCTTTGCATCACACCAACATAAACAAAGGAACTGAATGCAACAGAAACAAACATTACTATGGCTACATATGATGCTGTTAATTTAATTTTTGCTGACTTAAACATACTACTCCTGGATTTTGTACCCAAAACCTCTAACAGTAACAATTAACTTATTTTTTCTATACGGCTTATCAATTTTATCTCTTAAGTATCCAATATACTGCTCTACAGTGTTTGGAAGAATGTCTGAGTCATAATCCCATACATGAGAAATGATCTGATCCTTGGTAAGAATTCTATTTTTATTTCTCAATAGGTACTCCAGGAGAGCATACTCTTTTCTAGAAAGTAATATTTCTTTCCCAGCCCTTTCTACTTTAAAATTAACTGTGTTTAAAGAAAGATCCATGCATGTTAAAAGATTATCACTGATTATCTCGGGTCTTTTAGATAAAGCTTTTACTCTTGCCAGTAACTCTTCAAAAGCGAACGGCTTTGCTAAATAGTCATCAGCCCCACTTTTAAAACCCTCAAGCTTGTCTTGAAGATCTCCTTTTGCAGTCAACATTAAAATTGGTGTGTAGTTTTTTTCAGTCCTGAGTTTTTTGCAAATTTCTAACCCATCCAAACCTGGAAGCATAAGATCTAGAATTAGCACATCGTATTTTTGAGTTACTGCAAGGTCAAAACCTTCGTCACCAGTAAAAGCCTGGTCAACAATAATTTTTTCTTGTTCAAAGCCTTTTTTTATGGCGTTAGATATTCTAAAATCATCTTCAACTATTAACACGTGCATAGACTTATTATATGCTTTGAGCTGATAATTTGCTGAGTAGTAAAAGGTGCTATTATTTAGTAATAAATTATGCAGGAAATTAGTAAAATATTTATCGGCGACCTCACTCACTATATACTTCCATATTTACTAGTTGTAGCACTTCTTACAGCTATTGGCCTACCGTTTTCCAATTTATTTTTTGGAAAGTCAGAAGACAAAGGCCTTTCAGTGTCTTTCTTTGTATCAATGTTTGTTATAGGAGCAATAACATTCACCTTAGGGTCATTTTTTCCAATCAAAACCTTAAATCCGATATGCGTATTTGGCGTTACATCAGCTTGGGTGTTATTGAATTTGCTACTTTATAGAAGCGACTTTAAAAATATAATTAAGAATTGGCTTAAGGAAAACTACAGAACTCTCATCTTTCAAACAATCCTTTTCACATTGCTATTTTTTGCGATGTATTTTCTATTAGCTAGAAGACCTGAAATATATCAAATTGAAAGGTTCATGGACTTTGGATTTATAAGAACATTAGAATCTACAAAGGAGTTGCCACTACAGGATGTATGGTTTGCTGGAAAAACCACTAACTATTACTACTTTTCCCACATGATCTCATACATATTAAATACACTATCTGGTCAAAACAGTATGCGAGGATTTTATTTAATGTCAGCGCTACTTTTTGCTGCCACAGGAACTATTATCTTCAGTCTTTCAAAGGAAATTACAAAAATTATTACCCATTCAAATCTCTATTCTGTAATTGCAGGACTCCTATCAACATTCCTATTTTGTTTTTCTGGACCTCTGCAAAGTATTAAATGGTTTTTAAACTCTGTAACTAAAGGGAAGTGGTTCCCTAATGACTATCAATTTTGGTATGCTGAAGCGACAAGATCTATAAAAGGCACAATCACAGAAATTCCATTTTTTTCATACTTAGAAGCAAACATACATCCACATGTATTTGGCTACTTAATGACAGTAGTGATTCTGTACACACTATGGAGTTTTTACACATACGGTTCTGATGAAACAAATAAACCAGGCCCTCTCAGGTACAAGTTTTATCTATTCATTTCTTTTTTACTAGGTATATCGTTTATAACTAACACTTGGGACATATTACCACTCATTCTCGTTACGGGAACTGTTTTTGCAATAGAATATAAAAAATCTTTACTTAATTTTGGAATCCGCGAAATATACTCAGCTTTAATTTTTCTTCTAGTTACAGCGCCTTTAGTTTTGTTTCTTAAAACACCTGTTAAGGGGCTTGATTTTGTACATCAAAGATCAAACTTTCAAAGTTGGCTATTTTTTTGGGGGATATTCTTGATTGCAGTCTTACTTTGTTTAAAGTATTTTATTGATTTAACTAAAAGTAGAGTCAAGATCTTTTTAGCACTTATACTTGGATACGCTATATTTTTATTTATTTTTTCAGAAACATTTTACTTCAAGGATATTCTCAGCCAAGGGGAGTGGTTTAGAGCGAATACGTTCTTAAAACTTACTGGACATGAGTGGATATCCCTTTCTTTGTTTACTGGAGTAATGATTTCTTATTCGATTAAAAGAAACAAATTCTTTCTTTTGCTTCTTATTACCGTACTAAGTGTTGGTTCAATTTACCCAATTAAAACAACTCAATATTTTATTCAGTCAAAGCAGTACATGGGTATCTCAAATCCATTGTTATGGCTTGCAAATAAATACCCTTACGATTATGACGCGTTAATGTTCTTAGATAAGCAACCAAAGCCATTTAGAATTGTTGAGGCCTCTGGAGAAAGTTATGAGGATAATAACTATTACTCTGTTTATCTTGGTGCACCTTCAATAGTTGGATGGCCAGTTCACGAATGGACGTGGAGAGGAGACTACACTGAAGTTGGAAACAGAAGAACAGAGGTTTCAGAAATATATACTGGAGAGGATATAGAGAGGTCAAAAATACTTCTTAAGAAGTACAAGATTGACTACATCATTCTTGGAGAACAAGAAAGTAGAATCTATGGCGGAAGAATTCAAACAAATAAACTCTTAAGTCTTGGAGAACCGATTTATGGAAATACAGGAGTAACAATTTTGAAGGTTTATTAAGTGGTAATCAAAGCGGTCATATTTGATTTAGACGGAACTGCAGTCCAACCAAGGCTAGGAGCCTCCCCAAGCACTGAAGTAATAAATGCTGTACACAAAGCTTCAAAGTTGACACAAGTAACTTGCGCTACGGGTAGGTCAAAAGCCACCGCACTAAGAATCATAAAAGATCTAGGAATAATAAGACCATGCATACTCTCAGGTGGCACCGAAATATATGATCCAGTTACAGACTCAATCATCTGGCAACAGTACATAAACCATAATGACCTTGCTTTAATATCTAAGTGCGCAGACAACCTTCTTATTAAGCTATTTTTTGACGAAGAATTTCCTGAATCAATAATTAATTTTCAACTAAATAAAAATGACGTCAAGATTATTTACGCAAAGAACTTATCAAAAGAAGCAGCAACAAAGTTTTTTGACTCCATAAAAGACATACAAGAGATGAGTATAAGCATAGTGCCGTCATGGGAAACAGATAAATTCGATGCACACATAACACATAGGCTTGCAACAAAGAAATTTGCCACTCAAAAATTACTTGAGATTTTAGGAGTAAAAAAAGAGTTTGTTCTGGCAATTGGAGATTCTGACAATGATTTACACTTATTTGAAGCCTGTGGAAACAAAGTAGCCATGGGAACTGCTACAAAAGCTCTGATTTCAAAAGCCGATTACATTGCCCCTTCGGTGTCTGAAGATGGTCTTGCATGGGTCTTAAATAAGTTTGTGATTACGAATTAGGTTGCAATAAAGTGAACTGATTTCCGTACATGTCTTCGATTATTGCCTGAGTACCCCAGACGTAAGAAGATGGCGTCTCTAAAAGTTTCACTCCCTTAGTTACCAAATCTTCGCAAGCGTTTTTACAATCATCAACTTCAAAAACCCAACCTCTAACTTTACCTATTAAGTCTTCCTCAACAGGATCTGTGGCCTTTGACAGGACTATCCTTACGTCGGATTGATTCTTTGGCGCTACAGTTAACCACCTAAATCCATCTCCAAGTGGCATATCTGCGTGCTTTTCAAATCCAAGTACATCAACGTAATAGGCTAGAGCTTCTTCATATTCAGGAACTATGATTACTACATGATTAAGTCTATTGATCATTTTTGCATTTTAGCACTTTTTGATTGGAGCAAAAAGAAAAATATTATATGATTCTATATATAAGGAGGTGATACATCATGAAAGGATTTTTGGAATTCATTAGAGAACAGGGTGTAATTGGGCTCGCAGTAGGTTTTATTCTAGGAGGTGCTGTTTCAAAAGTAGTGTCCTCGCTTGTTGCAGACATTGTAAATCCAGTACTTGGAATAATCCTTGGTGCTGCAGGAGACCTCAAAAGCGCATACTTTCAAATAGGAAGCGCTAAACTCATGTGGGGAAGCTTTCTTAACACAGGAATTGATTTCTTAGTCATTGCTCTGGTTGTTTACTACGGAGTAAAGGGACTCGGTCTTGATAAATTAGACAAGAAAAAATAAGTAAGATAGGATCAAGGCCGGCGTAAAACCCGGCTTTGATATCAAAGGCTAACTAAGATACTTTTTGACCTCTTCAACAATTTTATCGTTTGAGATTTCTGATTTTACAAGGTAGCCTTTTGCACCAAGTGACATGGCGGTATTAAGAACTGAGTCATTTACAAGATTTGTAAGAATTACAACCGGAATATGCTTTGTTGTTTCGTCTTTTTTTAAGAGCTCCAAAACCTGCAAACCATCCATTTCAGGCATCATCAAGTCAAGAACTACAAGACTTGGATTACTTGTCTTTGCAAGACCAACACCTTCTTTGCCATTGTTAACTAACACAACTTCAAAACCTTCGTACTTAAATACTTTTTCGTACATTCTCAGCATTAACGGGTCATCTTCAATTATTAGTATCCTTGCCATGTAAATATAATAGTAATACTTGAGCTAAATTTCAAGAGCTAAACCCTATTCTGAAGCTAAAGGAAGCGTGAAAGTGAATGTAGACCCAACACCTTCCTCAGATTTTTCAAGATATATTTGACCTCCCATGTTCTCAATCAGAAGTTTGCAGATGTATAAACCAAGACCAGTGCTGCTTGCAGTATCCCGAGCATAAATATTTCTTTTAGCCTGCTGGAATTTCCTAAACAAAAAGTTTTGGTTTTCAAGAGGAATTCCCCTACCAGTGTCTTCAACTGACGTCTGCAAATAATCACCATCCCATTTAAGTTTCACATCAATCTTTCCTGTATCGGAGTACTTTACTGCATTACTTATTAAGTTCACAAAAACTTCCCTGACTCTATCTCTGTCTGCATACACTTTTGGAAGTGGGTCACTTAGCTTAACCAAGGAAATTGCAAGTCCTTTGTCTTTTGCAGGAATTGAAAACTCGTGTATTACACTTGCAACAAGCTCCTCAATATCAAATCCTTGCTTTGCAAACTCAATTTTCCCCAGCTCAAGTCTTGATGTAGTGAGGAATTCATTAACTATACCCATCAACCTTAACGACGCTTCGTTGATATCTGAAACCATCTCTTTAAAACTCTGATCTTCAGGAAACTTCTCAAAATAAAACTTTTTAAGAAGGTCTGTATTGCCTCTAATTGCAGTTAGAGGCGTTCTAAGCTCATGCGAAGCAATAGAGAAGAATTCATCTTTTGATCTTTCAATAAGCTTTGGCTCAGTAATATCCGTAATTAGAATTACCACACCTGTGATGTTGTTCTTCCTATCGCCCAAAAAGTATATGGGGGCAATATAGATTTGAAGTAGCTTGGAACCATACTTTACCTCATCAATCGAAATTGGCCTCTGAGTATCCAAACATTTGTTATAGCTCTCCTGAAGCAAAAGGGAGTCCCCAAATAGAACCTGAAGCGAAGCCAGAGTGAGGGGGATATCTTTTAAGTTCAGGATTCTGGACGTGGCCTGATTTACAAGGACAAGATTACCCTCCTTGTCGGTAATAATTAGGCCATTAGGCACACTGTTGATGGAAGCAAAGAGCTTGGCTTCGCCTTCCCTGATCTCCTTTGTCTGCTCCTCAACTTTCTTTTTAACATGCTGCTCCTCTTCAAGCAGAAGTCTCTGAGATATTTCAAGCGAACCTAGCATGTCATTAATATCTTTTGCTAAGACCCCTATCTCATCAACCCCAACTACATCAACTCTTTTGGAAAAGTTACCTAGAGATCTAATGCTCTTAACATCTTTCTCAAGCTTCCTAAGCCTGCCCACAGCAATTGAGTTGAATAAAATCACAAGTACTACCATTGAGGCCACTCCTGCGACCACCAGCGAAGCTACAAGGTATCTAATAGCCTTCTCGCCTTCCTTAAAAAGCTCTCTGTCTGTATTTACTTCAATAATGAAAAGTGGTGAGTCATCCACTCCGGAGAACAAGGAGTAACCTTTAATTGGATCTGTTGTATTTGGAACCTCAAGTACATAGAGCTGCCCAGATTTTAGACTGGAGAGCACTTTAAATAACTCTGATTTTATTGGATCTACACCAGATACATCAAAACTAATTTTCACTTGTTGAGAAATCTCTGCAAATAGACTTTCGTCCAAGAGCTCACCAGCAAGAATAACCCCTTCCACTTTATTACTCTCAGTATCGTAAATTACAGGTCTTGCTGAGATCATTAGGTAGCCCTCTTCAAAAAGTATGACACCAGATGACTTTTTGCCAGACAGTGCATTCTTTATTAATAGGGAATCCGAGTCCAATCTGTTTCCAGGTACTGGTTTTATGTTTGTGTACAGGGATTTACCGCCTTTGTCATATATTTGAATCAAATCTAAGTTAGCAAGCTCATATTGAGGTTTTGAAGAATAGCCAAAGATTACTTTTCTTGTCTCATCAGAAGTAGAAAAAGATTGGTTTTTTAAATCAACTGCAACTATTCTATTTTGAATAGCCTCACGAATCCTATCTATACTGGTTCTAACCCTTGTGTCCTCAATGTTTCTTAAGCCGCCTATTAACACTGATTGAAATACAAAATATACAAACACTAGCGAAGCTATGTTAATCAAACCGGCAAAAAGTGTGATTTTAGGACCCAGTCTCACAGAATCATGTTAAAGGTAACGCACTGTTTTTACAACGAGGAAGGGGAGGAGATACCAAGTAGCTTAAGCCCTTGAGTGATAACAACTGAGACACACTTTGACACAACTAATCCTTGTATTTCCCTATCTGATCCAATTATTCGGTGCTGGTCATAGAATTGATTATAAGATTGCGATAAGTTAAAAAGATAGTGACAGAGGTGATGTGGCGCAAGCTCTAATGTACAATCCTTTATCACTTGAGGGAACTGTGACAATTCTCTTGCAAGTTCAAGCTCAATATTATTATATTCTGTACTCGTTGGTAGGTCAGAGAGCTGCTTTTCAGATTTTCTTAATATACTTTCAGCTCTAGCTTTTGTGTACTGCACATAAGGACCTGTATTTCCCTTAAGATTAAGCATCTCATCCCAATCAAAAATGACATCTTTGTGACATTCGGTTTTTAAGTCATTCCACTTAATAGCCCCAACAGCAACTTCCCAAGCAACATCTTTATTATATGCAGATGCTTTTTCAACCGCTGTGCTTAAAATGTCATCGAGCCAAATAATATCACCCTTTCTAGTGGACATTTTTCTGTCTTTAAACCTGTAAAGCCCGTGCTTCAAGTGGACTTTCTGACCCTCTTTTACCCACCCAAGCATCTTCTCGAGCTCAATAAGTTGATTGAAATAAAGACTCTGCTCCGCGCCTACTTCATTAATTATTCTTGTATCTTCTCCATATGTTTGAAGCCTGTACTTATCAGTTGCCAAATCCCTTGTTGCATAGAGGGTAGTGCCATCTTTTTTTATAATCATTAAAGGCGGATATTTATCGTCTTTAAAAAACACAAGCTTTGCCCCTTCGCTCTCAGTCAGAAACTTCTTTTCTTCAAGCTCTGCAACAATAGGGCTCATTTTATCTTCAAAAAAGCTTTCGCCAAGTAAGGTGTCAAATTTTACCCCAAGGAGACTGTAAACCCTATTAAATTCTTTCAAAGACAGGTCTATGCAAAGCTTCCAGACCCTTTTTGCCTCAGGATCGCCTGCCTCAAGTTTCTTAAACCAGGCTCTCCCTTCGTCTTCCAAATCGGGATTAACTTCAGCTTCTGCATGAAAGCGTACATAAAGGTTAAAAAGATCCTTGATAGGGCTTTGTGATAAAGAAATATCATTCTCATTACCCCACTGTCTTATTGCATAGATTAGCTTTCCAAATTGAGTGCCCCAATCCCCAAGGTGGTTATCTCTTATTACATCTATCCCTGCAAAACAAAGTAGGTTGGCAGCTACATCTCCAATAATTGTTGATCTAAGGTGACCAATTCCAAAGGGTTTTGCAATGTTTGGGGATGAGTACTCTACTACAACCTTGGATTTACCAAATACTGGAGTAAGATCTGATGAACCATATTTTTCTGTGTTTTTAAGAATTTCCCTAAGCTCTTTTGTTAAGTATTTGGGACTAAACCTAAAGTTTACAAATCCAGGAGATACAACTTCAACTGAGTACTCCTCTGAATCTCCTAAATAACATTTTAGTTCGTTAGCAACATCAAGTGGAGATTTGGATAGTATCTTGCCGCCAATCATTGCCCCATTGGTGTAAAGGTCTCCAAACTCAGGGTTTGTAGTTTTCAAGACTTCGATTTTTTGAGGGGAAATAGAATATCTTGCTGAAAAAAAAGATGATACTTTCTGTTTTATTTGCTCAGATATAGCGCTCACAGGAAAAATGATACCACTAAGCCATGCAATAGAGAAATATTATAGGTACTTCTCTACTTTTGCTTTTGCTTTGAGGTCGGTAACTAGCTTGTTAATCTCATCTCCAAGCTTCTGATCTTTAAGGATACTTTCAGCTTCCTTTTTCTTACCTTCATCGTCTTCTGAGGTAAGTACTGAACCGTTCTGCTTTATATAGTCTTCTACTTCTTGCTGAGAAACAGTGACTTTATCTGTAAGAAGCTTTTTTAGCCCAATCTGAAGCTTTAAGTTCTCTGAAAGCTGGGACATTGTCATCCCCTGTGCTGTAAGAGCCTGTTCAAGTGTATATCCTTGCAATGTTTTTTCAATTTCTTTTACCTTGTCAGAAATCTCCTGGTCTTCAACCTTAATATTATTCTTTGCTAGCTCTCTTTCTATGAGGGTGACAGTAATAAGATCGTCGAGCGTCTGCTTTCCATATCTTTCTGTCATTTTTTTATTTAGTTTGGACGTAAGAATAAGGTCTCCATCTACCCTTGCTGCAATAAAGTCTGACTTATGCGTGTAAACGTAGTAACCAATACCTCCTAGAACTAATGCAAGAAGCAAAACTTTGACAAAAATTCCTGAAAAAATGGATTTTGATTTAGACTGGTCTGTTGAAGAATCTACAGTCTCGATTGGAAGTGACTCCGAATCAACCGTAAGAGTATCTAACACTTCTTCTTTTATTTTAGGCTTTCTGCCTTTCTTTTTATTTTCCGCTTCTTTTGTTGATTTTGTTCTTGCCATACTAACCCAGTATATTAAACTATAAGACTTAACTAAGCAAGTCTTCTCCCATACATAATATAACAAACCTGAAATTATTGACTTACAGGGGCAGTAGGATTGTTCTTAAAGTAAGCATCTACTTCGTTGATGATTTGATTTGGCAAGTACTTTGCTTTTAACAGGTATCCATTTGCACCTATTTTAAAAGCCTCTTTAATGATAGATTCCTGGCCCAGGTTTGTTAGAAGGAAGATCGGAACCGTCTTCAAGTACTCCGAAGGATCTTTTCTGACTTCTTTAAGTACGTCAATACCGGTCATCTTTGGAAGCATGATGTCTAGAAGAATCATGTCAAACTTCTCTGACTTTGCCTTATCAAGACCAGCTTGACCGTCTTCTGTAGGAACAACATCATATCCAGCATTTGTTAAAACTTTTTGATATAACTCTCTAATAAAAATTTCGTCTTCAACGAGTAAGATTCTTTTTTTCATATTTAACCAATCGTAACGCGCGGAACGCTAAAACTAAATACACTTCCCTTTCCTAGTTCGCTCTCTACCCAAATGTCCCCTCCATGTAATTTTACTATTTCTTTGGAGATGTACAATCCTAAACCTGTACCTTTTGACCCTTGCTCCAAAACTCCTGAGACTCTATAGAACTTATTGAACAAGTGTTGAACAGATTCCTGTGGGATTCCCTGCCCGTCGTCCTTGATATGTGTAATTATGAATTTGTCCGTGGCTTCAAGGAAAACAAGCACGCTACCACCTGAATGTGTGTACCTGATTGCGTTATCAAGTAGGTTTGAGATAACCTCTCCAATCATAATTGCGTCAACCATTACTTTTGTTGAAGTATCTATGGGCATAAATGTCAATTTAACTTTTCTCTCGGCAGCAAGGCTATTAAAACTCTGCACAATTTGCGAAACAAGAGGGGCCCATTCGACTTCCGACTTATCAACCACAACAGAACCTCTTTCAATTCTGGCTACATTTAAAAGGTTCTCAACAAGCGAAAAAAGCTGGTTTGAGCTTAAATATGCTCTTTCTAGGTACGCCCTTTGATCTTCATTTAAGATATTTGCTGCCTCATTCTCTGAAATTAACAAAGAGAGGTAGCCTCTAATTGCGGTCAAAGGAGTTCTTAGCTCGTGTGCAGCAATGGAGACAAAATCAAGCTTCATTGTTTCAAGCTCTCTTTGCGAAGTAATATCGTGAACTGTAACAATGCAACCAACGTTTGTTCCAGAACCTTCGTTTATAACACTACTGACAAGATTTACGTGGAACTCTTTATTGTTTCTGCCTTTTAAAATTACATTTTCGGCCTTATAAACACTTTTGTCTTCAATGAGTTTAATTGTAGGTGAATAGATATCTGATGTTAGTTGTGACCCTTCTCTATCAAAAAATTTTACAAAGTCATCAACACTGTTTCCTAGCACCTGAGCCTCTAGAAAGCCAGTCATGTCCTCAATAGACTTGTTGAAGGCAATTACTCTCTTTTGTTTATCCAAAGCAAATACGCCATCTACAACGTTATAAAGGACCATCCTAAACCTGTTTCTCTCAGCGTCAAGCTCTGAAGTTCTTTCAT
Organism: uncultured Candidatus Saccharibacteria bacterium; assembly: GCA_964636285.1. GTDB lineage: Bacteria > Patescibacteriota > WWE3 > UBA101185 > 2-01-FULL-41-18 > CAZWQF01. Next base: position 24,638 of record CAZWQF010000005.1, on the reverse strand, counting down.
TGATTCTTTTTTCAAGCTCGGACCTTGTTTGCTCTAAAAGTTTTGTTTTATCTCTTACTACGTTTTCAAGCTCGTCTCTCCCAAGAGTAGATACTTTTTCGGATTCCAAAACACCAGACGGTAAAATTTCAAGAAGCTCAAGATAACCTTTTGATACCCCAAACCTGGACACAACGCTCTTCACACTTTTTTCAAGATCTTGGGACGCAGTGTCAAAACCAAACAGATCTTTGTATTTTTCGTATAACAATCCAAGAAATTCTTGTTTTTGTGAGTCGTTTAGAGAGGTGAAATCTTCTGTATTATATCTTGTAAGCACAGAATTTAAGGAAGATTTGCCCAGCTTTAAGCCATTCGTAGCAATAAAGTCGGTTAAAACAAGATTGATAAGTGCAGGTATAGACTCTTTAGATCCAGATGTTTTTACTGCTTTATCATCTTTGTCTTTGAAAAAGGGCAGGTTCATAGATGTACCTATTATGAAGTAAAGTGCCCTAGTCTTTCAAGGACAACTTTCTTTCCAAGAAGTTCCATGATGTCAAAAAGCGGAGGCGTTGCCTCTTTTCCTGAAAGTAAAACCCTAAGTGTCATGAAAGCTTCTTTTGTTTTAAAGCCATGTTTTGTAAGCTCTTCATGGGAAAGCATGTCAAGGTTAGAGGAATTCCAATCTTCAGGTTTTATGGATTCATATAACGAATAAAACGCCATAACAACACTTTTCAGATTGTCACCTGCAAACTTTTTGACCAGGTCCAGATCTACTTTTGGCTCTTTAAAAAAGAATTCAGAGTATTCTTTGAACTCAGAGAGCCTCTTAATCCTATCCTGCACCAAAAGTAATGCTTTCTGGATATAGTCATCCTCAAAACCGGTTGTCCCAAGATCTTGCCCAAACTTATCTGCCCAACTCCTAAGCTTTAAGAGAAGTTCTTTTTGCGAAAGGCTCCTTATGTAATGTCCATTCATCCATAGAAGTTTATCTCTATCAAAAGCTACCAAATCACTTTTATGTAGCTTCTCAATTGAAAACATTTTTATAAATTCATCCAGCGAGATAATTTCTTGCTCTGTTCCAGGATTCCATCCAAGTAGCATACAAAAGTTGACTAGCGCCTCAGGGAGATAGCCCTCTTCCAAGAAGCTGATAGCATAGACGGAACCAAACCTTTTTGAGAGTTTTTTGTTCTCACCTTTTTCTTTGAGATTTGGTAAGTGAACAAGCTTTGGGATTTCCCAGCCAAATGCCCTATAAAGAAGTACGTGTTTTGGCGTTGAGGGGAGCCAATCTATACCTCGCATAACATGAGACACCTTCATTAGATGATCATCAATAACAACGGCTAAGTGATAGGTAGGGTAACCATCGGATTTTAAAAGCACAGAGTCGTCAATATCATTAGAATTAATGGACATTGCGCCTAGCACCTCATCTGTAAAATCAATAGTCTGATTTTGTGGAACCTTGAGCCTAATTACATATGGCATTTTCTTATCAAGGTTTTTAGAGATCTCTTCTGAAGTAAGCGAGATGCAGTGCCTATCATATTTTGTGACCGGAAGCTTTTGTTCCTGCTGAAGTTTTCTAACTTCATCAAGCCTGTCAGGCGTACAAAAGCAGTAGTAAGCGTGCCCTGCTTCAACAAGTTTTTTTGCGTACTCCTTATATAAATCTAACCTTTCAGATTGAACATACGGGGCAAAATCACCACCTACCCTAGGACCTTCATCCCATGCCAAACCATAATCTTTAATAACGTCCAGTATTCTATCTACTGCCCCTTCTACAAACCTCTCTCTATCCGTATCTTCTATTCGAATAATAAACTTCCCTTTATTTGCCTTTGCTAGGGCGCAGTTAAAAAGTACAGTTCTGATGTGACCAATATGGTATTCACCTGTCGGACTTGGGGCCATCCTTGTTCGCACATTCATAATCATATTGTAGCATGGACAGGCATCAAAAAATGGTGATAGTATAAGCTTAGAATGAACTTAACTCAGATGTCAAAAGTTGCAAGAGCAGGCATAGCTTTATTCGCTGTATTTCTTGCTATCTACTTTGCAATATACTTTTCTTATCCTCTTTTATCTCAAATAGCGAACAATATTCTGCCGTCAAAAGAGAAGCCTGTACTGTTGTATGGAAAGATTCCAGCGCCCAAAATAACAGGCCTGAACCTTGCATCTCAATCCAAACCTAAGTATGTCCTTAACACAAAAAACGGTGCCTTGCCCAGCGGAATTACGCCAGATCTTGCAAATATTTTTGAGTTTACCCCCCAAAGACCTACATTTGGTACTGGGCAAGCAGCCCAAAATAAGGCCGCAATACTCAAATTTTTTGGAGAGGACAATACAAGCGGTTTTGGAACAAGTACCTATACATGGCTAGACAAAAATCTATCCAGAGAACTTCAAATAAACATCTCCGCTAATACTCTAGACTACAAAGTGAATATACCTAATATCGAGAAAAGCTCCTTCACAACCAATTCGTCCTACAACACCCTAGCAACAGAGGATGCCAAAGAAATTTTAACGTCACTAGGGTATCTTAACGACTCTTTCTACAACAGAAATTCAAACCAACCCTCTATTGTAATGGGGAAATTCCAAAATGGTAGGCTAATTGAAACTACAACACCTTTAGACTACACAGTAGCAAAAGTCGATTTCACAAGAACACTTTACAAGATACCACTTGTTGGGAGCAGGTATGACGATAGCCCGCTTTCAGTTACGGTTGCAAACTCTTCGGATTCAAAGCTCAAGTACTTAAAAATCACAGCGCACGTTTGGGAACTTGAGTCCAAAACATTTGGTAAATACACTCCTTTGCCCCTTTCTGAAGCATGGAAGAAAATTTCAGCTCACGAAGGGTTTATCACAAAGGCTAAACTAAAAACTGCAAGTGCATTTGAGGAATACCAACCAGTAGCAATCTCAGAGATATTTATTGATGAGGTCACCTTTGCTTATTATGATTCCCTTGAACCACAAAAGTACTTACAACCAATCTACATTTTCAAAGGGACATTCTTGACACCTGAAAACCAAAGAGGAGATATTGCAATTTATTACCCTGCAGTGCATCCAAAGCACTTCCAATAGTTTATGACACTTATTATTGCTAGTAAGTTAGAATTGAGTAATTAAGAATAGCTTTTGTGTCCCCGAACCTGTCTGAACTTCCCATAACAACTATAAGTATTTCATCATCTTTATGCTGATAAGAATACACCAAAACTTCCTTTGCCATAGGCGTAGTTCCTGTCTTTATTCCAAGTGTTCCAGGGAGCTCAAACAAGAGCTTGTTGGTACTGACAATGTGATGCGAATACTTCCCATCAACTGAATATAATGTTGTTTCTTTTGTACCAACAATCTTTCTGAAGGTTCCATTTTTCATAGCTTCTTTGCTCATTAAATACAGATCTCTTGCACTGGATACATGTGTTCCATCATCACTATCAAGCCCTACAACATTTGTAAAATTTGTTTCTGCAAGGCCAATCTTCTTTGCTAGCTCATTCATCTTCACCAAAAAGGCTCCAGAAGAAAAGTGATTACTTGCAAGTGTACATGCTGCATCTCCAGCTGAAGGTACTAATAGGCCATATAGAAGTGTTTCAACGTTCATTTTTTCGCCTGCAAATAATCCCATTTTAGAGCTCTCAACTTTTGTACATTCTTCAGGAACACTAATAACTTCATCTAAGTTAAAGTCTTTAATAGAGACTAATGCCGTTAATATTTTGGTTGTTGAAGCTGGAGGCAGCTTTAAATCTGGATTCTTTGCAAAAAGAATTTTGTTTTGCTTGGTACTGACAGAAATTGCGGATACAGCACTGATATTAGGTAACGGGACTGCAGATAAGGTTGATTCCTTGACTGCTTTTGTATTGAGTGCCTTTGAGCTACTACCCAAAACTGTATTTCCAGGCTTAACTGAGAGTGCATTAACAATTAAGACCACAAGTGCAAGCGAAAAAGCACCTAGGGCTACTCTTACAGAGGATTTAACTACTTTCTGAGTAATTATTGATCTTAAATGTAGTGAAAAAGGCTTACTAGCAACCTTAGTCTTACTAGTAGCATCAGAATTTACGGGCTCTATTTTAAGCTCTGGAGCTGTCTCTACACCAGATTTAGAGTCCCATTTAGATTCATCTCTTTGCCTACTAGCCCCCTTATGAAACTTCTTAGCCTTTTTTACCATAGTAGGTAAAGATTATTTCAAATTACCAGTTATGTCCAATGGCACAGTAGAAGGGTGCTAATCCTCAAGAGTTGACAACCTAAAGTCTACTCTTTCCATATCCCTAGGGAATAAGCTGGCTTCTCTGATATTTTTAAGCCCTAGGATATTCTGAGTTATCCTTTCAGCACCAAACGCAAAACCACCCTCTGGGGGCATTCCATACGCAAATGATTGTAAGTATAAACCTAGCTTTTCAGCATTTACGCCCCAAGTCTTTGCATTCTTCATTAGTGTTTCATAGTTACTTATTCTTCTACCACCTGTCAGCCATTCAACGCCCTTTCCAAGCAAATCAAATCCCTGGTTAAATTCAGGGTTTTCATCGTCTGGGTATGTATAAAAAGGCCTCATCTTTGTTGGAAAATGTGAAACAAACACAAGGTCTGAACCATGCTCTTCAAGAGCCCACCTACACATTTCTCTTTCGCCTTCTGGATCAAGATCTTTTTCTTTTCTGATGTCTCTTCCTGTTCGTTTGAAAATAAGTTCCTGTGCTTCTCTTAATGTCACACAAGGAGTGTTATCAATGAATTTTGGAAGCTCTTCTTGGTGTAGCAAAAGTTCTTTTGAGCACTTTTCTCCAACCTCTTTTATAATAAATTTAATTGTAGCATCAGCCATCAATCTTACATCTACCCAAGAGTCTATAAAGCCCATTTCGGCATCAAGACTAATAGCTTCAGTAAGGTGCCTTGTAGTAACAGAAGGTTCAGCCCTGCAAATTTTATTAACCGAAAAGACCCTCTCAAATGCTCCAGTAAGTATTTGCTTATATAATTGAGGGCTTTGCGCAAGATAAACTTTATGATCAAAATATTTAACCTCAAAAACCTCCGCACCACCTTCAGGTACGGTTGGTATCATAGTAGGGGCTTGAAATTCCATGAATTCGTTTGATTGCATGAATCTTCTAAAGGCATCAATTACAACTTCCTGAATTCTAAAAATGGACTTTACTTTTGCGTGTCTTAAAGTTAAACCTCTGTAGTCTAAGAGTGTTGGAAGTTCCACATTAAGTTCTTGGGCGGACATATCAAATGGAAGTGTTTCGGCTTTTTCAATAAGTTCTAAGGATTTTGCGAATACCTCAACTGATCCTGATTCTAGATTTGGGTTGATAGACCTCTCACTTCTTTTCTGAACGATACCATGGACATAGATAACATCTTCACTTCTCAAGGATTTTGCAATCTCAGAGTCTTTTTCTGACATTTCCTTTAAGGGAAACACTACTTGAAGAAGGCCCGATCTGTCTCTAAGATCGATAAATAAAATTTTTCCGTGATCTCTTCTAACGTGAACCCATCCTTTTACAAGAACTTCCTTGTCCACCATGTTTACAGTTTCTTTTGCCAGAGTTCGTTTCATATTTTCCATATTAATTATTTTACCCTGCTTTTAAAAAAATGAAAGTTACTGCCTTATGTCTTTGATATGTATATTTACTGAGGTGTTTCCGTTAAATGAGTTTTCTTTTATATTAAAAGCTAGGTCTACTGCTTTACCTGAGTCTAGCGATTCAAAAACAGCGCCACCATTGAAGAAAATGGCGTCGACTGAGCCCATAGATGCAACTCTTTGGACTTTGAATTTGATGTGTTTACCCTCAGCACCAACCCTTTTTGCGTCAAAAATCCTTGCCCCCATTAGTGCAAATATAGGCTCCTGGTTTCCCACACCAAATGGTTCCAAATCTTTGATTATTTTTACTGTATCCAAAGTTATAAAGCCAGGATCAACCTCAAAGTCCACTTTTAACGTAGGGACCAAAGAGGCTTTTGGAATCTTATCCCCCTCTTCTTCAAGAAGCTTTGCAAGCTCTGGTATTCTGGAGTTCAAAATTGTAAAACCTGCAGCCATTGGATGACCTCCAACATTCTCAAAAAGCTCCGATTTTGTCCTCAAGATCTCTATTATGTTAACGCCCTCAATAGACCTACATGAACCTTTACTTGTGGACTCACCTATACTAAGAACAATCGACGGTCTGTAATACTCTTGCGCAAGCCTACCTGCAACAAGTCCGATTACGCCTTCATGAAATGAGGTATCCTGCACCAATAAAATATTCTGACTCGAATTAACAACAGACTTTGCCTTCACAAAGGCTTCCAAAGTTTTTTTCTGCCTTTCAGCATTTACTTGGTTCAAGTAAATTGCTAGATCTGAAACCTCTTTCTCATCCTCCAGGGTCAATAGCTTTAGGGAGCTTATTGCAGACTCAAGCCTTCCCGAGGCATTTAGTCTTGGCGCAACTACCCACCCTACATCATAGGTAGATAGAGATTTTGAAGAAAGCCCAGAAACCTCGAGTAACTTGTTAAGCCCAAGCACAGTGCTTTCAGGAAAAACTTTTAGACCGTACTTAACTATGCTTCTATTTAATCCAAGTAAGGGTTGTAAATCAGCAATAGTACCGAGGAGTGCAAGTACCAGAGCATCTCTTTTTGCACCTACTAATAGTGCACTTAAAGCAAATGAGATTCCCGCCCCAGTCAGTTTATCTGACCATAAGATAACATCAGGGTTTGGTAGCACTTCAGGTTTCTGGTGGTGATCCGAAATTAGTACTTTGAAACCTTTTGATTTTGCGTACTCACATGAAGAGACTGCAGTAATGCCACAGTCTACAGTAATCAAAAGTTTCTTCTCAGAAAAATTTACAAGCTGATCAATTTTATCTACTGATTCATTTGACAAGCCATAACCATCTTCAAACCTGTCTGGTATAAAATAGTGGCAATTTTTGTATCCAAGCCAATTAAAAATTGTTTTGTACAAAATTGCTGTTGCAGTAACACCGTCAACATCATAATCTCCGTGAATTACTATGGAGTGCTCATTTTGAATCGAATCAAGGATTAGCTTCTTAGCTTCTTCTATTTTCCATTCTATTTTTAATGAAATTTCTTTTGGGTGAATTGGTGAGATAAACTGATCAAGATCTTCATTCTGAATTCCTCTAACTCTGTAAAATTCCTGAATAAAATTTCCTGAAAGTTTGGAATGAATCTTCCAATTTTTTTTCACTGGCAAAGTATAGCAGTAATAAAATGGTAAAGGCTACTTTTTCTTTTTTGATTGTTCGTAGTTTTCCCAAACAACCAGAATTGGAGCTGCGTTAAAAATGGACGAAAAAGTACCAGATACAATTCCAATTAATAATGCAAAAACAAACCATCTAATGGATTCCCCACCTAACACTAGCATTGCAAAAAGAGTGAAGACTACAGTTAATGAAGTCTTAAGAGACCTGCTTAAGGTCTCTACTAATGAGAAATTCACAATTTGCTCAAATGTTTGACCTCGTAACTTTGATAAGTTTTCTCTGATTCTATCAAAAACTACAATTGTGTCATGAACAGAAAATCCAATTACTGTTAAGAGAGCAGTAATAAATAGAGAGTTAATTTCAACGCCGTGTGTTTTTCCAAGAATGGAAAAGACTCCTAGTACTACAAAAGCATCATGCAAAAGTGCAACAATTGCTGACGCCCCAAATCTAAAACTTGAATACGGTTTTGGAATTGATCTAAATGAGTACGCAATATATAAAAGTATTGCCAGGGATGCTATTGCAACAGAGCTTATTGCATTTACTGTTGTTTCTTTTCCTACGGAAGGTCCTACTGTTTCAAAAGACTCCTGAACAGAACCTTCAAATTTTTCTTGCATTTTCTTTTTGATCTCATCATTTTTTGTATTTGTGATTGGTTTTGTTTTAATGATGTAACTGTTATTTCCGGAGCTTTGAATACTTTCAAATCCTGCGTCTGAATCTTTAACTACCTGAATCACATCTTCTTTATTAGCTGAAACTTTAAATCTATATTCGGAAACTGATCCACCTGAAAAATCAATTGAAAGTCTTAATCCAAAAAGCACCAAAGAAATGAGTCCTGGAATAAGTACAATAAGAGATATTGCAAAATAAAGTTTTTTCTTAGAAATTAAATCCATATTAATCTTTCTTCCTGTATAGAGCTAAAACTAATGTATGCGTTACAAAAAGTGCAGTGAACATTGAAACAAGAACCCCAAGTGCAAGTGTTAAAGCAAAACCTCTTACCAAACCTGTACCCAAATAAAAAAGTATCCCACAAGTAATTAACGAAGCAATATTAGAATCTCTGATTGAGGGCCATGCCCTTTCAAAACCAAATTTTACTGCAGCGTTAAAAGGCTTTCCCCATGCCATCTCTTCCTTAATTCTTTCAAAGGTTAAAATATTTGCGTCAACGGCCATACCAATTGAAAGAATGAAACCTGCAATTCCAGGAAGAGTCATGGTAATCGGAATTGCCTTAAACACAGTTATTGAAAGAAGCCCGTAAATAATTAATGCAAGAGAAGCAAGTAACCCAAGGTAACCATAGCTGAACACCATAAAAAATCCAACAATTACAATGCCTACCATTCCTGCAATCAGGCTTCTTCGTACAGATTCCTGACCAAGCGTTGCACCAATAGTCTTCTGCTCAATAATTTCAACGGGTACTGGAAGTGCACCAGCTCTTAATGAAATGCTAAGGTTACTAGCCTCTTCTGGAGAGAAAGTCCCTGTTATTACAGGGTCACTGTTAAGACCTTGCGCCAAATCCGGATTTACAACAGGCATAGACAAAGGAAGGGAACCCTCGTCAAGGAAAATTGCGATAGGCTTACTTATATTTGCTTTTGCAACATCAGAGAATTTCTTTCTACCCTCGTCGGAAAACTTTAATTGAATCTCAGGCCCTTGTCTTGCTACCCCTCCGTTAGCACCACCAAAAATTACATTTGCTCCTTTTAAATCAGCGCCACTAACGCCAGTTTGCTCCCATACTTCAGAACTTGTGTAATATTCCTGAAACTTTGTTGCGTCGTATGGAACATCTTGTTTAAGTTGTTTGAAGTTTAACTGAGCAGTCTTTCCTATTATATTAAGTGCAGTTGTTACGTCACTAACTCCTGGGAGCTCCACCACAATCCTGTAATCCCCTCCAACTTTTGAGGTCTGAACTAGAGGTTCTGAAACTCCTAGTAAATCTATTCTTCTTGTAATAACTTGCTTTGCAGATTCTAGTGCCTGATCTTTTTCAGACTCTTGAATCTTAGACATATCGGCTCTTAGCACTACTCGAACTCCACCCTGAATATCCAATCCTTTTTTTAGCTGAGTGAAATCAAGAACAATCTTGTTGTTCATAAAGGCTAGTTTGTAACCTCCAATATACGTATCAATATTTAGAAACTTAAAATTTCTGTCAGTTACCTTAACGGGAATTCGTGGTAAATTAAGCAAGATTGTGACAATAGCAATTCCTATTACAATTCCTAGCTGGACTCTTATGTTTTTCATACAAGGGAACAGAATTCTTCTTCGTCTCCTAACAAAACAATTCTACTTTGGGATAAAAGCTGAATAATAAAATTTTCTTTTCTTCTTTTTCTAAAAATAAATTCTTCTTCGCCCATTACAGTGTAATTTATCTCATGCTTATGATCTGCTTCTGCTCTAAGAATAATCTCTTTTAACAAATCTGCATTCACTGAACCTACAACAATTAAATCCACATCCATCGGTGTTGCAACTCTGCCTCTAACAAAAGCTTTTGACATAACTGCATAAGTTATTTTTCCAAGGTCCTTTGACTTTTTAATAAGTTCTCCACCAAGGCCTGCTTCTTTTGCTACTAATGAAATTAATTCTGGGTAATAAACGAATTGAGTATTAACATCGTAATAAACTTTATTTCCTCTTGGCCTTCTTTTTAAAAGACCGATTCTTGTCATTCTTTGGAGTTCTCTTCTAACAGCATTAATTTCAGTGCCCACTTTTCTAACGATATCTCTTACATGGAGGGACTCACCATGAGACTCCACCAGTAAAAGTGAAAGCATTTTTACCCTGACTTCAGAAATTAAAATATCTTTTAACATATCTTATTTATAAGTAACCTGATCAACATTTCTATCAGGAACTACTGCTACCCAAATAACCCCTCTGTTATACTCAATTTCTTGACCGTTGGTATCATAGAACATTGTTCTTGAGGCGCGATCTTTTTTTGACCAAACAGAATCTATTACTTTACCATCAATAAAAACTAGGGCTTTGCCTGTGCCTATATTGTTATAAAGTAAGTGACCTTTTTCATCACCAACTTCGGTCTCTTTTGCAAATTGCACTATAACATTTGTGGCTGACAATTGCACGCCTGAAATAGCATCAATATGCTTTTCGCCACCTGTTGATTTCATATATAGGTTTGTCTGAGGATCGTACATAAAACTACTGTCATATTCTCCTGGAGACCAAAAGACAATATCTAAAGTTTTTGCATCAGGACTTGAGCTATATTTCTGATTATCTTTTTCCTTAAATTTCCATTTTTGATACTCTCTAACTCCTTGCCAGCCAAGTTCCTCTCCTTTGCTTCTAGCAACTGCACTCGAAATATATTCATTGTTAGGGGCAAATCTTGAAGAGTCCCTTTCCCCATAGAGCCCTCCTCTAAATAAGCTTCTAACCGGAATCATATCAATAAGATCAACAGCACTTGCATCTATATTTACTGACTTAGACCAACCATCGTGAAAAACCATTGCATCTCCAAGCTCAACTATCCAGTTTAAAAAGTATGCCCTGATACTTCTAACAGGACCAATCTTTTCAGGATCGTTTTGAAGAAACACAGACATAAATCTAGTAATTCCTCCCTCGGCAACTACCTCATAAACCAGATCAGCTTTTGAGACATTCCATTGAGGCCTTGCATCCGAATTGTTCCCAACCATCACTACAAGAGGCCGTCTCTCAAGCACCTTGGCCTTTTCAGAATCTGGGACTATGACGCCGTTAAGTGGATTTTCAACTTTTTCCTGCTCTTTACTTCCGCTATCCTGCGTAATTTTTTCACTTCCAAGTGGAGATTTAAAATCCGGCGACGTAACAAACTTAAAAATTCCAAAGCCTAATAAGCCTATAACAACAAGAATAACCAGAATTAAGACAACTTTTTTACCCATATTATAAATATACTAAACTAGGCGTTTTTTGGCTATATCTATTGCCTGCTTTTCTTCTTCAGAAAGCTCAAACTGGTCCTTATCACCTAGCTTTACGGGCTTTGAATAGACTCTTGTCCCATTCCTACCATGCAAACTTGTTATCACCACACCATTTAATTCGTTATCAAGGAGTGCCAAAGAAAATGACTGGTTACTTCCTGAGTCTGCAAATGGATTAAACCGAATAAGCCCAAATCCAGCTATATTTTTTGAGGAGGCTCTCTTTATTCCAAGCGCTTCTTGTTCCAATACCTTCATTCGCGAATCGGATAAACGCCCTCTTTCAAGCAAGGAGGATAGTATCTCTTTCAAATCTGTTCCAGAATCTTTCTTTAACTTTGAATAAAAAGTGCTAGAAGAAAAGTAAAGGTAAGTAAGAACAAGGTTCCAAATTACCAGAACGCAAATAAAAATTAAGCTTAGCTGCATTGAGCCGATTATAGCATTTGTGGTAATCTAGGCCTATGAAAAAATCTAATGAACAAAAACTAAGAAGACAACTTGAAGTTTTAAAAGCACAAGCTCCCTCGGCACCTGTATCGTCACAAAAGCAGACCAAACCTACTGAGTTATCTGCTGACACCAAGGTCTCACAGGCAAAACCTAAAGTTACATCGGCTGCTACTCTTGATTATGCTGAAATAAAAAAAGACCTGATCAAAACCGGTGTATTTTCAATTATTACACTGGCCATAATTATTGCTCTTTTTAAAACCGAAGCATCTTGGATTGATCTAATCAAATTTATCTGATTATTTTGAAGTGGCTTTATACTTGTCGATAGCAAGCAGAGCTGCTCCTAGTGCAGGTTCGTTTTGAGGAAATACCAAAGTTGCATTACTAAATTCTTTTTTACAGTGTTCTTCAAAATATAATCTTCCCGGACCATTGGTTTTATTAAACGCCCCACCCACACAAACCAAATTAAAAGGCTCTGAATTTATATTTATTTTTCTGTTCACAGTGGCTACCATGCAAATAAGTTCCTTTGCCCCATCAAGTAATATTTGAAGAGCCGTTTTATCACCATTTGCTGCCGCTTTTTCACAAATAAAGGCAAGGGATGCAATCTGAGTCTTTCCAAATCCAGGCTGGTGCACTTTAATAATCATCTCTCGCATATCTACAACTCCATAGTTTTCATACATGAGCTCCTCAAGTAGAGTTTTATCCGCTCTTCCGTCATAACTTTTTGAGGCTGCGTGGAGAACTCTCTGTCCAATATAATAACTGCCACCTTCGTCACTCAGGACATGTCCAAGCCCTCCAGCAAAAGCCTCATCCCCTCTTTTATTTTTTCCATAACAGTTTGACCCAGTTCCAGCAATTACTACAAGACCGTGATCCTGATCTGTACCTCTTCGTAACGCTGTGGCAACATCATTTACACAAAGTGGGTTGTTATCCAGCTTTACGCTGTTTATTCTTTTAACTGCTCTCTGAAGCAATGCCCCATCATGAGGACTATCCAAACCTGCAATACCAAAGCAGGACTTTGAAACCTCTATGCTTTTTAAACCTGAGTCTGCAAGTGCTCTTAAAATCCCATCTTCCAAAGTTTTATAAAGTGTGTCCTCATCAATACTGTGAAGATATGTAGCACCAACTTTGCTTATGCCTAAAACATTACCGTTTTGGTCAGAAATTATAGTTTGAGTTTTTGTTCCTCCTCCATCGACACCAATAAAATACATACAAATTTATTATGAGGCGAGCACTCAGGTAATGCAACATATCACAGGTGAAGAGACCTGTATTGAAGCGCCTCTGCAATATGCTCTCTTTTTATGACCTCAGACCCTTCAAGATCCGCTATTGTTCTTGAAATTTTTAAGACTCGGTTATACCCACGAAGGGACAAGCCCAGCTTAACCGAAGCATTTTTCAAAAAACTTTCATCCTCAGCTTTAAGCATACAAAACTTTCTTGATCCTTGTGGAGATAATTCTGAATTAGTTAATAATCCAAAATCCTTATATCTTAATGATTGAATTTTCCTTGCACTAGTAACCCTAGCTTTTAACTCTTTTGATGGTTCACTTTTACCGCCATCATTTATTTTCTGGATATCAACTTGCTCTACATCTACAAACAAATCTATTCGATCAAGAATTGGACCACTAAGTCTTTTTTGATAATTTAAAATTTGATACTGAGAACAGGTACACTTTTTTGAAACAGAGCCATAAAACCCGCATGGGCAAGGATTGAAAGCAGCAACCAAAGTAAACTTGGAAGGAAAATCAACTTTTTGTGATTGCCGTGCAATAATCACATGACCGTCTTCAAGTGGCTGCCTTAGTACCTCAATGCTTAACCTAGACATCTCAATAAATTCATCAATAAACAATACCCCTCGGTGAGCAAGTGAAATCTCTCCTGGAGCAGGAATGGACCCGCCGCCAATTAGTGCCGGTAAAGTAATTGTATGGTGTGGAGACCTAAAGGGCCTTTTTGTGATAAGAAAATCCTGGGAGTCTTTTAGCAATCCCGCAACAGAGTAGATTCTAGTAATCTCAACGCTTTCTTCATAAGATAACTCAGGTAAAATAGTTGGAAGTGCTTTTGAAAGCATGGTTTTACCACTACCTGGAGGACCTGAAAGTGCAATATTGTGCCCTCCTGCCGCAGTAATCTCTAAAGCTCTTTTGGCTTTTTCTTGACCTATAATAAAAGCAAAATCAAACTCAGAAACTTCCAAGCTAGAAGGTTCAAAAGGGTGCTCCTTCTGCGCGGCTATATCAACCTTTCCTTCAACAAAACTCACAAGCTCACCAAGAGACTCAACACCAAAAACCTTTAGTCCTTTTATGACCAACGCTTCTAAAACTTGCTGTTTAGGTACAAAAATATAATCAAACCCCTGCTTTTTAGCTTCTATTGTAGCCGGAAGAATACCGCTTACCGACCTAACCTTTCCATCCAAAGCAAGTTCTCCTAGAAGTAATGCTTTTGAAAAATCTCTTCTAGGCTTTGCCTGTCCTGAACTCAAAATAACACCAAGGGCAATTGTCAGATCAAAAACAGTTCCTCTTTTTCTAATTTCTGCAGGGGCTAGATTCACTGCAATTCTTTTATCTGGATACTTGAATCCCGAGCTTTTAATTGCGTTTCTTACTCTTTCCTTTGATTCTTCTACACCCTTATCACCAAGCCCAACAAGGTTAAACGAAGGAAATCCCATGTTGTCTATTGCAACCTCAACCTCAACAATTCTTGCCTCTATGCCTATTGTTGCCGCAGAAAAAAGTTTTGTATAATTCATACTCTAATCTATATTAGAGTTATACAATATTACAATAGATATTGCAATATGTTTGAATATTTAATATAATACGAATGGATGCCGAGGTGATACCCGCAAGGGAGGAAAGTCCAGACTGCATAAAGCAAGGGATTGGGGCGTAAGCTCTGACTGGTAACAGCTGGTGTCTTTTATTTGAAAAGATAAAAGAACAGATAACGAATTAACGCTATCTGAGATTCACAGAGACGAGCTTTCTCTAAACTTGTAAGAGCATGAGATAAGTATGAAACGAGAAAATCCCACCCGCAGCAATCCACGAACGCACCGTTTGAGCTAGCTTGGCAAGGTGCAAAGATGGAGCAAAGATAGATTTCACCTTAGAAACAGAATCTGGCTTACGAGCATCCAATTTAAAGAGAAAAGAAGAGCTAACCTTCTAAGTCTACAGCAACTAAATTTTTAAAAATAATTACGCAAACCAGTGCTATTGGAATTGCAACTAACGCACCTACTACGCCCATCAGCTTGGCCCCTACAAGAAGAGCAACCATTGTAATTAAAGGATTGAAACCGGCAACACTCTGCATTACTTTAGGCACGAGCAAGTTATTCTCAAGTTGCTGAATTCCAAAGAATAAGGCTACTACTAGAATTCCCATATTTGGACTAATGGCAAATCCAACAACACTTGCAACTACTGTAGCAATAATTGGCCCGAGTACTGGAACCACCTCAAGAAACCCTGAGATAATAGCTAATGGAAGTGCATAAGGAACTCCGAATGCCGCAAGCCCTATATAACTCATCAACCCAATAACCAGCATCAAAAAGAGTTGGCCTAAAATCCATCTACTAAGACTCTGTTCCGTCTCCACAACACTCTGCTTCACCACAGGTACTAGTTCCTGGGAAAACAGAGCAAAAAACTTTGCTTTTACCTTTGGAAAGTCAAAAGATAAATAAAGCGAAAAAATGAATACAGCAAGAACGTTAAGAGCATTTGAAAATAAGCTGTATGTTACAGAAAACACGCTTCCAGACGCTGTAGTAATCTGAGAAAGTGAGCTTGTAATGAGTGTTTTAACATCAGGCATAAAGCCTAATGAATTAATCAAAGTTGGCAATGTCATGACTAATTTTTTAAGCTGATCCACTAACAGAGGTAAAGCAAATGTGAAGAATACCACTACAAGTAATACGCAAAGTGAGTAAACAAGTCCAACAGCTAGTGCCCTAGGAATTCTTTTACTCATGTATGAAACTGCAGGCTCAATAGATAATGCAAAAATTAACGCTATAACCAATTGTGTAATAATGTCCAAAACCTGATACAGGGCAATAGCGATTCCAATAACGCCTAAGGTGATCAATATAGTTTTTGTTGATATGGTTAAATTCTTATTCATAACTTTAGTAAATTTAGTATATCATCAACAGACTCTTTTTTGGACGGGTCAAACCACTCTACATTTTCAATTCTATTAAAATAGGAGATCTGGCGCCTAATGTACGCGTGAATATCAAATTTAGATCTTTGAACACACTCTTCTTCTGAGATTTCTTTATCAATGAGCCTAAGTGCAGTTTTATAGATTAAACCTTTCATTGGAGGTGTATACCGAAAACCAAGCGTTACCAATTTCTGAACCTCATCAATTAACCTAAGTTCAAAAACTGAGTCTACCCATAAATCCGATCGCCCATAAAGTAAGCTTCTATCTGGCATTAACCCAATAAGCTTTGCCATAGTTACAGTCCTAGGCTCAATACCTATGTCTCCGGTCTTTGCTATCTCAATAGCTCGAATAAGCCTTACTTTATTATGTCGATCGATGGAAGACGCCTTTCTAGCATCCAGCCCTTCTAGAGTCTCAAATAGTTCATTGGAAGTTTTGTTTTGAAGGGAGTCTCTTAAGCTTTTGTTGGGTTCAACGCCGGATAATTTAACATTTCCAAGAATTACATCAAAATAAAAACCTGTTCCTCCAACAAAAAGCACATTCTTTTTTGTGAATTTAATTTGCCCAATAAAATCAAGGTAGTCCTGAACGGTGAAGAATTGATCAGGATTAAAAACATCGTAACCCCAAACTTTTACACCATTAATTTCCCATACTCCATCTGACCGAATGGCTTTGAAACCACCACTCACAGGCACTTTGCCAGTGCCAACATCCATTCGTTTAATTAGCTGTCTTGAATCTACAGAAACAATCTCTGCATCCATTTCTTTAGCAATCTTTAATGCTAAAGTAGTTTTCCCTGAAGATGTGGGTCCAAGAATTCCAAAAACTTTTTTATCTTTTAAGCCTGGATTTAACTGTGACACAAGATGAGTTTACATCACTTTAATTTGTATAGAAAACCAGATAACACAAGGACAAATAACCCAAGAATTATTGAAGCAAATGGATGACTTACTAACGGGGTAAGGTCAAATACTAACCATAAGCCCCTCCACAAAAGAACAACACCAACAGTTCCTAACAGAGACACTACAATTTTTCTTCTGAACCTTATTATCTTATGCACTTCGTTTGTAGCGTCAGTGTTTACCTTTTTATGCATTCTTTTGAGAGCTCGGTGGGCAGACTTGATTCCCATACCACCATCTTATTTTTTATTCTTGGATTTTTCAATGACTTGTGTCAAAACTGCGTGTCTTCTCTTTTTCTCATTAAGGGAAACATCATCTTTGAAGAATTTCTCAGCTGGGGTTCCTTTTCTAGGAGAATAAATTGAAATATATGCAACACTAAACCCTATCTTTTCACAAAGCTTAATAGTATCTTCAAATTGACTTTCAGTTTCAGAGGGGAAACCCACAATAATATCTGTTCCAAGCTCAATTTCTGGAACTGCCTCCCTCACATTGGCAATCAGGTCTGTGAAATCTTCAACAGTATGCCTCCTATTCATTTTTTTGAGCACTTCGTTGTTACCTGATTGAACCGCTATATGTAAATATCTTGAGATTTTTGGTAGTTTTAAAACCTCAACCAAATCATTTGTAAAATCAAAAGGATTGGAAGAGATAAAAGAAATTTTATCTATACCTTCAACTTCATGAACCTCCCTTAATAAATTAGCAAAAGGAAGTTTATCATCTGAACCTGTTCTAATCTGAAATTTCACAGAAGTATCAAGTCCCCACGAATTTACATTTTGACCACAGAGTGTGATTTCCGTGTATCCCATTTGTGCTAGAAGTTTAACTTCGTTTAAGATCTTAGGTTTATCTCTTGAAATCTCTTTTCCTCTTGCGTAAGGAACAACGCAAAATGTACAAAAGTTGTCGCAACCAAGAGAAATATTTACAAAGGCATGTTTTTTATTTGGAAGCGCATCTTCTCCTGGTGCGAATGTTGAAAATCTTTTTTCCGTAACGGGAAACAAATCTAAAGCTTTTGAAGCCCATTTTCCTGCAATTCCTAAACTGTGAAGTATTTGTGGAAGCTCTCTTATTTGAGAAGGATTCATATAGTAATTGGCCCAAGGAGTTCTTTTTTTGAGTTCTTCAAAATCGTATCTTTGCCTTTCGCCTGTCACTGACCCCACCATACATCCTGCAAGAATTATTTTCAACTTATGATTTTTTGATCTTATTTCCCTAATCTTTTTCCCAATCCCATATACTTTGTCTTCAGATTTTTGCCTAACGGAACAGGTGTTTACTATCCAAAGGTCTGCATCGTATTCACTTTTAGTTTCAAAAAAATCCATTGACTCCAGAATACCTGCTATAGCTTCACTGTCATGTACATTAGATTGGCATCCAAATGTAGTAATAAAATATTTTTTAGGTGAGCTCATTTTCTCCATTAGGTTGCAATTATAACAGAGGATAAAGCTATCTACGAAAGCCTCCCAAGCTGTGACTTAGGAATTTTAAGTTTTGAGGGAATGAATATTAAAAGTATGGTGGCAAAGATAGCGGTTGCTATACCTACAACACCAAACATTTTTGAAAAGCTCATGATATCTGACATGTACCCACAAATGAAAGGTGCCAAAACAAATGCTAGTGAATTATTTGATTTATCAAGACCCAAAATATCTGAACCGTACTTTCCTGCTCTGCTTATGAGATCACTGTAAACTGCCTCATTAAGAGCTGATGAAATTGACAAAAACAACCCGCAAAGAAATAAAATAGCTCCAGTCACAAATATATTTGTCACAAATAGAAGTGGGACTAAAAATGCACCGCCCATAAACATGCACACAAGTGAAATGTGCTTCTTACCTTTTTGAATATTTAATTTTGATACGGCAACGGAGCCTATTAAAAATGGGATATTAAATAAAACCAAAGGGATAAAATCCAGGTATTTTCCCGTAAAGAGAGACTCTCCAAAAAGGCCTCCATATGTCCAAAAAGCCGCAACAACAAACTGAACAACTGTTGTCATAATGACAATTGGTGAAAGTTTAATCCCAAGTACCTCCCAAACTTTTAGCTCTTTTGATAAAGATAATACCTCCATCTCATCAACCAGAGTATTAATATTTTCTTTTTTCTTATGCTTTGATTCTAGTGACACAGAAAGTATCAAAGAGGTTAAGTAGGCCAACACATAAGCAACAAACATGAGGGTGCATAACCCAAACACAGACAAATCTACCAGAACCGAAGCAACAACTGGGGCTAGTATGCTCATAAACCCGAACACTAAAAATACAAGCCCCCAATCTCTTGAGAACATATTTTTCTTTTCTTCAGTTGTAATATAACTTTGAACAAAAAAGCTGTAGAGTTCATAATAAACTCCCCACACAGACGTAACTACCAACAGAAGTAAAACTGACTTTAAGTTGTTTCCCATTATGAGAAATGTAGGAATAAAAAGGGCCAAAGTGGCAGCAGAGTAAGCATGAAATTTCCAGCTTTTTCTCTTAAGAAACTTTGAAAATAAAAAATCACACGCAATTCCAATAACTGAAGAAAGTCCAAGAATCAGACCTACTTGAGTATTATTTGCTACCACTCTTTCTGTAATAATTGGAAATGAATACTGCAAAATATTTTCAGCAAACAAAAATAAGAGTATAGGCAGTAAAAACAGCATCTTTTTAATTGTAACCCATTTAGGTATAATAAATACATGAAATTAAACTCAATTAGAGACTTAAAAGGACTGTCACCTGTACTTGCTGATTCATATGCAGAAGGCGTTGACCCTGTCTACTGGGTATTTAAAGAGGCTTCAAAAGGCAAATGGGAAAACATCACAATAATTGCGTCTGGCCTTATTGGCAATGAATATCCAAAAACTTTTGGGCACTATCACAGCTCTTTTGTAAACGAAACATACCACCTTGTAAGCGGTAAGGGGATTTTAGTTTTACAAAAAAAACATTTTGATAAAGAGTCTGGAGTTTGGACACCGGAAATTGTTGACGAAGTATTTTTTGTTACTGCAAATCCCGGAGATTCAGTAATAATTACTCCCGAATATGGACACTCATGGAGCAATATTGGCGATGAACCACTTATCTCTTTTGATGACTGGAGGTCAGGGCATCAGAATTCGGACTATGAAGAAATCCAAAGACTTAAAGGACTTGCCTACTATTTGACTTTTCAAGAAGGTAAAATGAAAGTAGTGCCAAATACAAACTATGTTAACCATCCGCAACCTGTGTTCATAACGGTTGATGAGTTTAATTGTAAAGCTGTTCAATAGATGTCTACACTATGTACTCAATATCTATACTATAGGTTGAATTATTAAGTAAAATTTGGTAAAATCCTCATATCCAACCAATTCATAGGGAGATGTATCCATGACAAGGAAAATGGCGTTTGGGCTAATGGGCCTATTAGGCTCGTTTATTGCTGGAACGATCCTCGCGTTTATGTTCTGGAACAGCCATGGGGACATCCCAGGCTGGTACTGGGTCTGGGCTATCGCAATTGGAATCGCTGGAACTCTCAGCCTTGCGATCCTCATGGGAGAGGGCCTCAACCTCTCATCACTTTCACACAATCTGGAAGATGATGCGGAAGAACTCAAGAAAGGCAACCTGACCCCAGGAGTTACCAAGTTTCTCCTCACGGTCGTGCTGGGCCTGTTCGCGCTGTTTTTCATCTACAAATTCAACAAGATGGAAACAACGTGGATGGATTTTCCAGTCTGGGGGTGGGGCACACTCGGGGCTGTCCTTGTGGCAGGAATCCTGGTGAACACCGAATGGTTCAAGGAACGGTATTACTACACCGACTGGAAAGTGTACGCTATTCCGTCGGTCGCCGTGGTCCTCTGCATCATTCTCGGCGTGATGTTCACAGAGGACAAGGAACAGCTGTTTTCGAACAGGCCTGTGGCGACATACGAGTCCCACTACCAGCCTTTCTATTACAGCTACGTTTACTCGTCTTCAAACAGTGGCGGAGGGAGCTACTCGACGCCAAGCTGTAGCGGGAAGTCTTGTGGACAGGCTATGTTGGCGATCTTCCTGGTCGTCTTGGCGCTCATCTTGATCATTGGATCAGCTGTGGTACCCCACTTCTGGTTCTTTAGCGTGATTGTGTTACTTAGCGTAGCCACCATCATCGCGATCCGAGACCTTATCTACCGGCCTCGGCACTACAGAAGTCCGCCTAAACCACAACCTGTTGTGCTTACAGCGGAATCGCCGGAAGAAAAGGATTACCGCATTTGCCAAGGTTGTGGTCGGCCCTTCAAGGCAGATGAGGTCAACTGCCCCAAATGCGGAAAACCACGCGAGCTCGAGCCTTTGAGGAATCCACGTGGTCTTAGGTAGATAGCAACAAGGTGTAAGGCTACCTTTACAGTTATAAGCTGGAAAGCCTTAACGGGCACTTCAATTGATCGAAAGATTGTTGGGGTGCCCGTTTTGCATTTCTAAAACAAAACCCCGCCTTTATAAGCGGGGTTTTGCAAGTACGCCTTAGGAAATTAAAATTACTTTACGGCGTCTTTAAGACCTTTTCCTGCTTTGAAAGCTGGGGTCTTTGTAGCAGCAATATGAAGAGGAGCTCCAGACTGTGGATTTCTTCCCATTCTTGCAGCTCTATGTCTTACTTCGAATGTTCCAAAACCTGTCCAGGTAACTTTTTCTCCCTTGGAGAGGCTCTTTGAGACGACACCTACGAGTGCATCAAGTGCTCTTGCTGTGTCTGCCTTTGTAAGACTTGTTTTATCTGCTACTGCGTTAATTAAATCTTGCTTTGTCATCTACATTCACCCCCTTTCAAGTTGGTCAAACTTATTCTTCAAAATTTACTTGTCAAAAAAGTCTCTTCGCTCTATGGTTTTTGCTTCTGTATCAATGAGCACGCTTCTGAAAACGCACCTTCCCTCTTCTTCCCACTCAAACTTTTGATTCATTCCAGACAAATACTGCCTTAGAATGATGTCTTTTTTAACGCCCAAAACCGAATCTATAATTCCCGACATACCTATGTCAGAAACAAATAGAGTTCCTTTTGGCATTGCAAAACAGTCACAGGTTGGAACGTGTGTATGTGTTCCTACCACTGCTGTCACCCTTCCATCAAGATAAAAACCCATGGCCATTTTTTCGCTTGTGGCTTCAGCATGAAAATCCACAAGAATAGCTTCAAAGTTTTGATCCTTATAAGAACTTAGGACCTCATCAGCTTCTCTGAAGGGATCGTTAAGTCTTTCGTTCAAAAAGGTTCTACCCATTAAATTAACCAAAAGAACTTGACCGTTATGACCTAAATCAATAACAGCACTACCTTTTCCGATTGTTCCTTTTGGGTAATTTGAAGGCCTAATAATTGGATATTTCTCAATAACATCTTCTGTACCTTTTTGCCAAAATACATGGTCACCGCTTGTGAAGTAATCTATACCAGCCATTTGCATTTCTTTAATGGCAGGCTCGTTTATTCCGCGTCCGTGAGCCAAATTCTCACAGTTAGCGATCACAAGGCCGATATTATCACTAGTTCTTAGGGTTGGCAATATTTTTTCAACCACTTTTCGGCCTGGTTGAGCCACAATGTCCCCAATGAATAAAATTCTCATAGGTTAACAAACGATCTCACGGCTGAAATCGCCCCTTCTACCCCAAACATATAAACTAATAGAATAAATGCTGCCACAGCAATAAAAACAATGCTGAAGAATATACCTTTTACAACAGACTGAACTATTGATTTTACAATCCAAAAAACAACAAGTAGTGCAAATATAAATAAAATTATTTCCATCGTTTACACTTTCTAGGTTAAGACTTGCTTACTTGGCAGTTTCGTAAGCTCTTGTTTCTCTTATCACTGCAACTTTTACAGTTCCAGGATAAGTCTGCTCAAGTTCAATCTTTTTTGCAATCTCTCTAGCAAGAAGAGTACAGCTTGTGTCGTCTACTCTTTCGGGTCTTACAAATACTCTTACTTCTCTACCTGCTGAAATTGCGTAAGCCTTATCAACACCTGTAAATGATGTTGCTGCAGCTTCAAGATCTCTCATTCTCTTAACGTAGGCTTCGTAGTCTTCGCTTCTTGCACCTGGTCTTGCTCCGCTTATAGAGTCTGCAATATGGACTACTACAGATTCAAGTGACGAAAATGGTTTGTCCTCATGGTGCTCCGCAACGCAGTTCACAACAGGCTCAGCAATTCTGTATTTTTTAAGAAGATCTACTCCAAGCTGAACATGCGAACCTTCTTCGTCAGTTACAATCTTTCCAATGTCATGGAAAAGACATCCCAGCCTTACAACATTGATATCTAGGCCAATTTCGCTTGCAAGCTTCATTCCAAGCTTTGTCTCTTCAAGAGTGTGCTGAATCATGTTCTGACCGTATGAAAACCTGTATTTAAACTTACCAAGCATGTAAATGAGGTCTTTATGAATATTGAAAGCTCCTACTTTATGGCAAAGCTCTTCGCCCTCCTTAAACATGATGTGGTCAATTTCTTTTTTTGTTCTCTCAATTACTTCTTCTATCTTTGCCGGCTGAATTCTACCGTCAGCAAGAAGCTTTTCTAAAGAAATCTTTGCAATTTCTCTTCTGACTGGATCAAAGGATGAAATCCTAACCTCAGTGCCTTCATCCATATCAAGGTTAACCCCTGTAAGTTCTTCAAACACTTTGATGTTTCTTCCTTCTTTCCCAATGATTCTTCCTTTCATATCTTCATCTGGGAGCTTAACTTTTGAAACAGTGTACTCAACAACGTAATCTGTTGATGCATGAAGCATTGAGTCAACCATGATTTCCTTTGCTTTCTGATCAACGTTAGATTTAATCTTTTCTTCTGATTCTCTGATTCTTTTTGCAACCTCACCTGCAAGATCCCTCTCTACATTAGATAAAAGGAACTTTTTGGCTTCTTCCTTTGTCATACTTGAGATCTTTTCAAGCTTTTCTGTTTGCTGCTTAAAAGTATCCTCAATCTCAGCAAGTTTTGCGGTTGCTTTTGATTCTTTTTCCGAAAGGGACATCTCCTTCTTTTCAAGGTCAGTTATCTTTCTATCAAGCATCTCCTGCCTTGATTCAAGTCTTTTTTCAAGTTCTAGGCTTTCATGCCTTATTTTTCTAGATTCTTCCTCTGCCTGAGTCTTAACTTTAAGAGCTTGATCTTTTGCTTCAAGCAAAAGCTCCTTGGCTCTAGTTTGAGCGTCAAGCACTTGCTGAGAATTATTTACATTTGAAAACTGAGGCCTTTGAGTTTCTTGACCCCTAAAATTTTCTGCTGGCCTTGGAGTTTGATTGTTAAACTGGTGATTTTGGGCCGGTGACTGCTGAGATTGCACTTGTACCGGTCTTTGTGGCTGTACTTGAGTCTGCCCAGTTTGCTGTGGTTGATTTTGTGGTGTTTGAGGTCCAAAAGAAGTCTGTTCGGGCTTTGAGTCCCCATCCTTCTTTTTCATTAAAAACATTCCACCAACTCCCCCTAATGTTGTGAGTAAAAGTATAAGTTCTAGTGCTGACATATTCGCCTCCAAATTAACTAACTATTTATATATTTTAGGATAAAAAATGAATAAACCCGGCTAAAGTGCCAGGCTGATGATTATGCCGAAAAGTCCAAAATTAAAAACGACAATTTCATAATTATTCAAGATTATCCGATCG
>CAZWQF010000004.1:0-132681 GCA_964636285.1 uncultured Candidatus Saccharibacteria bacterium | reverse complement strand
TTCCATTACCAAGGAGTACTCCATTTGCGGTAAGTGTTGCAGCTCCCGTTCCTCCATTCGCTACCCCAAGCGTTCCTGTCACATTACTTCCCAAATTCAAATTTCCGCTTACCTGTGTGCCCAAATCCACATATTGCGAAGTAGTCATGATTCCACCAACTCCAGTTCTCACAAACCTGTCTGCGGTTAAACTTGCAACAGTCAAACTTCCAGTATTAGAGATGACAAGGCCTCCATTCGAATCAAAATCGGTTCCCGCATTTCCAATGTTCTCAATAGTATTTGCATTCAAATTGATTCCAACAGTAGCGCCGGCCACAACATTAATAGCCGAACCACTTCCGCTATTAGCAATTCTCAAACCATCTACAGCACCACTTGCTAACTGTTCAACCCCAAGAGCGTATCCAGAGTCGCTGCCACCGCTAGCAGGATTTCTTATAACAACAGCATCATCGGCACTAGTTAATGCAATAACCGAATTACTTCCATCTCCGTCAAAGTCGTAAGCGTCCTGTAGGGTAGAGGATCCACCGCCGCCTCCGGTAGCGTCGCTTCCGCAAACCAGAACTCCGTTTGAATCAGTATCAACAGAATCGCAATTTACCAAACTTGATATTGCAAAAGTGGTGTCGGCATCAGTTGAAACAATAATGTCCCCAATTCCGTTTGCCGTAAGTGTAAGCGCCTCATCAGTTGCTGTGGTTATATCTGTAGCAACTCCACTGTAAATTGATTGTGCCGAAAATGTGGATGCCCCATTAAATGTGGAGCCTCCTGTAACCTCTAAAGTAGAGGACAAAATGACCCCATCTGAAAAAGTAAATGCTGCTCCTGCGCCATTAGAATCTATTGTAACTGCGCCATTTGATGCAGTTGCAAAAGTTGAGTAATTTGTGCCATCATAAGCAATCCTAACCTGTGGAGTGCTTGTTGACCTGACCTCCAAAGCATTGCTTAGGCTTGAAACTCCGATTCCAACATTTCCGTTTGTATCAATAACAAAAGGAGTTGTGTCGGAGGCTTGGTCATTAACTACAAAGGAGTTTGCGCTTCCTGAATTTGTGACAGACAAAACATTTGAACCGGTAACAGCTATATCAGTAGAAGCATCAAGTGAAAGCGAATTGGCAAGTTGCGTAAAGTCTACCGAGTTCCCTGTGATGCTAAGTGATGCCGTGGCGTTTTCTGATCCTGTACCGTTAACAGTTATCTGCGAACTACCTGTAATGTTTGCAATATAGTTTCCTGCTGTATCAGTACTTAGAGTTACTGCGTTCGTAGAAATTGTTAGCGCTCCAGTTCCGCTGTTGATAGTTGCGTCTCCTGAGAGGCTTCTAAAAACTGGAGCAGATCCCGTCACTCCAACTAAAAGTTGCCCATCTAATCCTGCGCTAACCACACCAATAGCAGATGTTCCGTTTCCTAATAATAGGCTGTTCGCTGTCAAAGTGGAGGCGCCTGTACCTCCTCTTGTTACATCAAGCTGAGCTTCACTTGTTACAGTTCCAGAATTAGAGTAGAGGACTCCGGATGAAAGCGCTGTCTGTATAGCTCCGTCAAATCTTACGCTTCCATCAGCTTCCAGCGTGCCCTCAACATAAAGATCTTCGCCATTAAGTGTTGTATTAGGTGTTCCGTTTCCAACTTTTATATTTCCAGACAACACATTAAACGAATCTGAAGCAGAGCCTGTTGTAACATTAACTGCTCCATTCGAATCCAAACTGACAGCGCCTGAGGTAAAGGCTAGGGTAGGGTCGGTCACAGCGCTTGACCCAAATGTCCATGCGAAGTCACTTCCAGATCCAAATGTTGTTGTTCCAATCTCTGTGGTGTCTAGGTTAATTGTAAGCGTGTCTGTGTTGCTGGTTACTGTATCTATACCGTTTGTTCCACCAAGAATATTTGCTGAGTTTCCACTGGAAATTGTTTGATTTATTCCTCCGGCATCACTTACAAGTGACCAGGATTGATAATTATCAAAGGAGCCCGAAAGTGCTACCGCCGCATCTGCCGTTACGATCCCTGTTAAATGGCCATTTGCATCAAGTAGTATGTCTTGTATAAAGTTTGCGCCGGAGTTGTCCACACTAGCCTGTGAAGAAGTGTCGTCGTGATCAATTGTTAGGGTGTTTGTGCCTGTGTTGTAAGTAGCAGTTAGTGCGTTGCCTCCGCTAAATGTGACTGTATTGCCTGATGCAACGGCTTCGCTTGCTGATCCGTCAGATACAGTCCAGCTGGCATACCCGCCTGAAAATAATGTGTTAGGGTCTGTGCATGTCCACGCTCCGCCCCCACCTGAAACCCATGCCAAAACATAGTTATTTGTACATCCCCCAAGAAGTCTTATACCTTCGGAGGTAACTTCAATACCAGAGTTGGAAGATGCAGTTGCAGTTGTACCTGTTGTTGTAGCATCAATTGTAATATCGTCTGCATTAACTGTGATTCCATTTCCTGCTCCTATATTAAGAGTAGCATTAGCACCTTCACTAGCTACAGTGCCGATAAGTCCATTTCCTGCTGTGATACCGGACACATAGTTACCTGTTGTATCTGTACCCAATGTAACCGAATCTGATGAAATACTGAGTACACCTGTTGTGCTATTGATGGTTGCATCACCTGAAAGGCTTCTAAATACTGGAGCAGAGCCCGTCACTCCAACCAAAAGTTGACCATCTGTTCCTGCTGTAGTTGCCCCAATTGCTGACGTGCCATTACCGAATAAAAGTCCATTTGAGGTGAAAGTAGCAGTCCCAGTACCGCCTCTGTTAACACCAAGCGTTCCAGTTACTTCTGAAGCCAAATTAACACTTCCAGATGAAATTGTTCCTGAAGATGACTTCAAAACGCCAGTTGAGATTCCAGAGAAAGTAACGCCTGATGAAACCGTTAAATTCGTGACATTTTCAGTTGTCACGGTACTAGATGTTGCCGAAAGGGAAGAGGTCACAACCCCATTCGCATTTAAACTTCCTGAAAGCAAAACATTTCCTGAGGAATTTATTCGCATGTAGCTTGTTCCGCCTCCGGAATTTGTGACACGGAACACATCCGCAGTTCCTCCAGACGGTTGCTCAATAGAAAGCCCAATCGCACTAGTAGCACTTGCCAAGATAGTTTGAGTTGACACCGGATTGTTGATCAAACATTCAGGACAACTTCCACCTCCAGCTAGCGTTGTCCATGTTGGCATCCCACCAATGATTGCAAGCACTTGGTTTGTAGAGCCCACAGGAAGCTTTGAGAGAATGTCTGCTCCAGAAGCATATAAAATGTCACCTGGTGCGTAATCGGTAATTCCTGTGCCTCCTTTTGCGGTTCCCACAGCACCTACAAGTGCGAGTGTGGAAACACTTCCTGCATCGGAGATAGTGAGAGCGTCGCTGATGTTTTCGTTATAAATACAGCCACTGCAGTCACCATTTTCTAGAATCTCTGTCATGGTTGCATCAACTGTTATTTCTGTGCCAGAGATTTTTACACCGTTTCCAGCTTTAAGTGTTACAGCTCCGGTTAGGCCTTGAAATGTTGTTACAACCTCTTCTTTGAGTTGCGAATTAAGACCTGCCAAATCCACACTAATTGTTGGGTTCTGCGCCTCTCCTGTTATGGTGACGCCGTCTCCAGCCTTTATTCCGTATAAAACATTTGATGCTGTGAGTTTTCCGTCGCCAAGATTGAGCGTTTTTCCTTGTGCATTTATATCGCCTCCAAAAGTAGCGCCTCCGTTTAAGCTAACTTGTCCAGAAAATTCTGCTCCGGCAAAATATGATGTCCCTGAGGCTTTAATGCTTTGTGTATCTAGGCTGTCAGTGTCTATGTTTGAAGCGTTAAGGGAATTTGTTGTAACCGAATTGAAATGCGGGTTGTCTGAAATATTGATCTCATTAATATCCGAATTGTTTGTTGGGCCTGAACCGCCAAAAAAGTTAAAAAAAGCAGAAACAGGGCCGCCTCCTGAATTTTCAGTTGGGATGGTAAGGCCTTTGTCGTTTGTATTTCCGTTTCCTTCTCCAGCGCTTGGGTATACATTTCCGGCTCCTCCGTTTTTTCCGCTGTTTTGGGCTTGTGCGTTTTCCTTAACTCCCATCTGTTTACTAGAATCTCCCTGCTGGGTGAAGAAGATCATGTTTGTACCTGTGGAAAAATAAAGAATTGCTGGAATGCCTAGCATTATGACTATTGCAACAATAACAAGAAGATTTCTAATGGTTGAGACCATTCTTGCGGTCTTAAGGTTGAGCTCCTCAAGCTTTTCAATTTCAGATGGAGTAGAGGAGGGTATTGATGAGAGGGGATTGTTTAACAAGCCATCTGCTTCAGAGCTTTCCCTAAGTCTTGATTTTGCAGTCTGTTGTTCTCCTGACTTAGTTTTTTTACTGTTTAGTGGTTTTATTTGGGTCTCAACCTTGTTTATTTTTGGGTCAACTGCGGTATCTTCTACCTTAATTGATGGGTGGCTTTGCTGATATATAGCGCTTCTTCCAGCTCTTTTTCTGGCAATCTCCGCTCTTCTATCCGATTCGGTTTCTGAGAGTGTTTTTTTAAGCGCATTAATGTCTTCAAGGTTAAAATATTGATAGCCCGTTTTGGGGTTTTTTGTTGCAGTGACAAGGCCCTCTTTTTGGTAACGAAGCAATGTAGACTTGGAAATTCCAAGCTTCTTTGCAGCATCATTGGATTTGAGTACATTTTGGGCAGTTGTCATAAATCTGTGTCATTTCCCGTTGTGGGGCGAAATGATGTGGATTCAATTTCTAGATATTAGCATTATGGGATTGAATTATGCAATAGTTTATTTTGTAGTATTAAATATTCCTACAATGAGTATTTTTGCAGGGTATAGTGTGTTCAATTTTCAGTCCGGGAGACTAAAACCCGCATTATCATTGGATAAATTGATAGTGAAAATAATATAGGGTAGTTTATTTATTGCTAAAAATTTGTTCTATGGGATAGTTTTGGGTGACTTTTCTAGTACCAGGTTTTTACTTTGATTTAGCTTTAATGAATTGGGCTTAAAGTTAGTAAGGTTGGTTTGGCGTTAGCGCATGATTTTCACTGTGTTTTAAAAGCTTAACACTACAAATGCTTATGGAATGCGGGTTTTAGTCTCCCGGGCAGATTAGTCTTGAAGGTTAGGGCCTGCAATAATTAAAATATCGGCTCCTTCTGGTTTTGCTTCTTCTTGTGGGAGTGCTAGTACCTCTCCTCCAAGTGCATTTGCAATTTCTTTTGCTTGATCTGCAAACTTACCTTTTCCACTTTCATCAGTACTAAGATCTATCACAAGGGTCTTTGCGTAGTTGGTCTTAACTGCGTTTTTTCGCGTCACTACTTCGTAACTTAAGGATACATTCTTTAAAAGTTTTATGTCTACTTGTTTTGTCAGGCCGTTAATCTGAGTGCCATTAAACAAAGCTAATCTTAAAGTTATGTTCTCCTGCGTTGTGTTTGCACCTGCAACCTCCTGTGTTCCTAAATTTATTGGAGCCACATCAACAAGTCTTTTTTCCGAAGGTCTATAGAGGTACGCCTTTTTATCTTGAGCATAAATTATTACTTTGTCGCCGTTCTGAGACTTTGCAAAAAAGGGCTGATCCTTAATTTTTTCAACATCGGATACGGTTGCAATAGTAGGTTCTTCTGATGCTGGTAGTTGGATTAGCTTTGAAACAGTTTTTAAAAGGTCGGCTTTTTCTTCTCTTAAAGCCATTTCAGGATCTCGAACAAGTGACTGAGCCCTTTGGTACTTTTGGTAAAAGTAGTAAGCAGGGGCCGCGGCAAGCGCTATTAAGAGGACAACGCCAAGAGACGTCAGAACCCTTTTAAGTTTGGGGTTCATTGAGTTTTGCATAGACTACTTAATGATAGGGTTTGGGTGGGTAAAGTTCAAGAGACTGCAGTTATTTTTTTATTTAACTACCCAGCAGTCTCTAATTTCGTAAGATGTGTTACCAACTGTTGCAAAGTGTACTGGGGCTGGTAATCTCAGCTTTGGCCACTTTTGATCCTCCAGATATGAGTAAACCCTAGACCTGTTCGAAGCGATATACTTGTCGGTGGGTATAAGCACTCCCCTTAAATTTAGGGCTCGAGCAACTTCTTTAGAGTACTCAAGCATCTGATCCGTTAGGTTGCCTAACTCTACGTTGGATAACGCTTCATTTGATGGATTTATTCCTGGAAGTGTGAGGTATCCACCAGCGACAAACAAGTGCATGCCACCTAACCCAAGGTTTCTGTCCCTATCTACTAGGATGCAATTCATAAAGTTTGGGTTGTCCCACAGGTCTTCATCAATCACGGTGCACACGCCCATATTGAAACCTGCAATAGAGTGAGCATGTTTTTTGGTTATAATTAATTCTAATTCTCTGGATTCCTCCTCTATATCACCTTCGGTAGTAAATTTTCCAAGTTCTGTGTTCATGGATCTAATTAAAGGGTTCATCGCCTGATCTCTGATCTTACCTATAGCCAGCTTATTTCTATCGTACTTTTCTTCAAATTTATCTAAAGCCCTGTGAAATTCAGGGGAGTTGTAGTAGTCCTCGGATCTCTGTATATCTTCATCTTCAGTCACTGGGACTGCTTCAATCATTGATTTTAATCTATCTTCATCCATTATCTGTGCCTCAGCAATAGATAATGCGTATTTTTCCAGGGTCTCCTGTAGCATCTGAGTAGATCTTTCAGCATCGCTAGGGTTTTTTGATTTTTTTAACCCTAGCATTAGACTCTTAACTCTAGCAAAATCCTTTTCCCTAGTTTTTTTAACTCTGTTAAATAGCTCTGATTCTATCTGTGCCCACTCCTCGGCATGTTCTTGTGAATAAGTTTGGAGTACCTGCGGGATATATTTTCCAGCAATCTCTGTTCTCACAAACTCAGAGAGCCTTGCTAATGATTGATAAGAGGAGTCTTCAGCTGGCTCCACTTTAGCGCCACCGCTTTGTAAATGAAATCTGTATAAAAGCTCTATCAAGTCTTGATCGGCTTCCTGTCCAGAAACGGCAGATTTAATAAGTTTTAATGCAATTGCATTTGAATCTATCGATCCTGCCGGGTTTGTATTAGCATTTTCAATCGCGTTGTTAATCAAGTCCCAGAGGTCTCTGTCAAGTTCTGCCCCGGATTCAAACATTAATCTACCCGTAGGTACTCTTACTCTCCTATTATTTATGTTTGATAAATTTGCATCTAAACTGTAGTCACATCTGTTAGATAACATTCTTTGATATTCTGCAGATGTTACCGAAGAGGTTGGAGGAAAAACACTATATAAAACTGCTACTCCACCCGGTTGCCATAGCGAATCTGAATCTGCATCAATTGCCCCTTTTTTCATTGTATTAACCCTACTTACTAACGCCTCTCGCGCTATTGGGTCTTGTTCCGTATGTTTGAATTCATCGAGAAGCTTTTGATCTGGTACTCCGACAGATGCCATATAAATGTCTATATCAGCTTTTTGATCTGCTATGTCAGTACCTTTTCGGTTTACAAGATTTACCAATACCGATCTAGCCTGCACCCCATACTTTTTAGCAATATAAACATAAAATTCTATTTCTTCTCGCTCTACTTGATTAGAAGAGGGGATACCTTTTGAAATCTCATGGAAGTAATGAGAAGCCCCGTCTCCTTGTGCTGCAATAATTTGCAGCGCATCTGATTTCACAAGATAGGTTAACCCACGCATCCTTTTAAGGTTCCATTTACCTGCCGCCTCATCGGAGCCTCTTACTTTAATTAAGTCTGCATACGTCATGCCATGTGGGTATTCTGGAGCTTGAACATCCAGCTGTACCGCGCACTTTTCAGCTATGTATTCTGGAATTCCTGTTGTGTCACTTTCTATAAAGTATACGAATTTATCTCTAACGTGGCTTATTACCTCTGGATTTGAATAAACGGGATCAGCTACGCCAAAGTACTCTACTGCGCTCATTACAATACGAGTTTCACGAGACCAGTTTGCATAGTCATCTAGTGGATGTATAAACGCTTCTGTAAGTAGGTTTGATATCTCTTCATCCTTGTATTCATATAAATTGGCCATTATTTCAATACATCTTGTATACATGAAAGCTTCATCAGACGAGCCATAGATTATTGGTTGTTCCACTGCGCACTCATAAAGTGTTTTTCTGACTGTGTCATAAACATGCGGTGCCCTTTCTAGATGGAGTTCCTCACACCTTCCTAATGTTGTTGCAAAGCCATCATGTACCGAGAGTGCTTTTATTGTTCTCACCATCGCATTCTCAATACTTTCAGGATACATATCTGGTGCAACTCCAAAAATCTTTATCAAATTCCTGGTTTTCACGTAGGTTTCCAAATGTTCCTCGTTTAGTAAATACTTTTTAGCTGAATATTTAGTTGCGTAGAGATTTATGGTGTCAAGCACACGCTGCCTAAGCTCCTCATCTGATCTAAGGATCTCTGTGATGTCATCACTTGGAGTTTGAAGGATTTCCTCCTTGAGATACATGGCTTCCTCAAACTCAAAATTTTCAAGTAATACTAGGATTTTTTCTACAGATTCGATTGTAGCTCTTTGTTCTTCAATTTTTATACTCTGATCGGATTCCAAGTCGTCCTGAGTAGGTGAGTACTTAGACATGTCCTAATACTACAAGTTTTAAAAATTGAATGTAAGACTACTTGTTCAAAGCGGTCACTGTTGACCTATTATATACTATAGGATATAATTGTCATGTAAGAGATTATAGGTGAAACCTACCAAAACCTACCTCTCAAACTATTACCTAGGTGATATTCTAAGTTTGGAAAGGCCGAGATTTTGGAGAAAGTGGTTTCTCAAAAGCCTCGGCTTTTTTGGTTTTACTCTAGTAAATAAAATTTCGTGAATTGGATATAAGTCAGGCCGGGCGTGCACACTCTTTCTTCATTTAGCTAAAGAAAGCTTGGTAGGTGTTTCTTTAACTGAACGAGGGAAGAAGTTTCCAGAGTTCTTTTCTCTAACTAACCTCCATTATCCAAGCACGGGATAACGGTTGTAACTCCAAGAAAGGAGTAGTGCTAAATGCTTCAGGTTTATATCTCAATGTGGGAACCTTACGATACCCAAATATCGCGAGGCGTGTACTGTGAGGGGACGCTGGAGCGCAGGTCTTTTAGAGCAGTGTTTGGAGAGGCCAACTGGTTCATGATTGAGCCTGTGGATCCTGGGACGTCCAAATGGCCATGCACTGCCCACCTTCCGAGCGAGGTGCACGAGGACGATGAGCCCGCCGACATTCTATGTGAGCACATCCATGCTTGGCGGCTCCAAGGAGAGTGGGAATTCCAGCTTGAGAATGTGGTGTGGGAGTATGGTCCCGACTTTTCTAGCTGGAGTTGGGGGGATTTGATTCCTGCCTAGCGCATCACTAACCCATCTTCGCTTAGGCGAACGTGGTTGCCGGAATTTATTGTTCGATCATCATTTGCTGGCATAGATGACCCGAACCGGTGTAAAACTAGGGTATAGAACGAGTTCATCCTTAAGCGCCCCAATAGTGGTATAACCTGAGGGGCGCTTAAACAAACTCTTTCTTCATTTAGCTAAAGAAGGCTTGGTAGGTGTTTCTTTAGCTAAACGAGGGAAGAAGCTAATTTAGCAACTCTCTCTGTAGGTTATCTTCAACAAATTAATAAAGATTAACCTATGTGGCAAGATACGCAGTTCGATATATTCTCAATAATTACTTGGGGGAAAAGTCTGTAATAGAATTTTTAGCAGGTTTTTCCCTCAAGTAATTAAAGAGGCGTAACCCAAAACGAAAGCCAGCGGGTAGGGGATTTTCATGGGCTAGCCAGCCCACACGGAGGTGAAAAATGGCTAAGTATGTTGCGATTCTATCCAGCACTGTTCTTACGGGAGGCACTTTTGAATGTAAAGAAGTAGCCTTTCCGCAAGACTTGTCCGGCACCCCGCATTACGTGGGACACCCGGATACCAAGAGCCTCGTTGAGGCTTTAGGTGCAGTGCCTGCGACTTCCAAGCTTTTTGGTGGTCTGCAGATTGGCGAAAGTTACCTGGCCGTTCCTCTTGCGCAGAACAAGCGTGAGAATGGATGGACAGTACACACCGCGGTCTCTGACGTGAGTCAGCTCAAGGCCAAAGTTGTAACTCGAATCGCCTAAAATCGCATCTCATGGCTAGCCCTAAGTTAAAAACTCCGTAGGGACACTCGCCCGTTGAAGCGCAGGTCATAGCGTACTAGCTCTAAGCAATTAGAGAAGGAAGCGTGCAGCCTGTTGCAGAGGAGAGAAACCCGATGCGGAAGCAAGCTGGTTCATGAGATATAGCCAAAACCTCCAAGCAGGGGATTTTAGTACACTATGTTCTAAAATCTTAAATCGAACGCGTGTCTTGTCCTGCTTTACCTCAAAGAGGTACTGATGAGTCTTCCGAAAGGCAAGACGAAAGCAGGCTAAAGTTGAGAGCTACTTGGTAAATCAAAATAGGATAACAAATAGAATCGAGTTGTTCTATTTGGGTTTATCAAAGTACTTCAATCCGATAAACCTCTCAGAAACGCTTTCCAACAGCGTTTATGAGTATTCCGAAAGGAAGGTTTCCCTACCATGGGAAAAAACAGTTGGAAAGATCGTGTCAAGGCGTCGATGTTGGTCTTGGCGGTGAATGTGGTTGTCTTTTCAGCCTCCATGTTGTCGTCAAGCCGTCACGGTATGAGCTTTGAGGTAGCGGTACCTCTTGCTTGTATCACCGTGGCGTTGTTTTGGGCGGGGCTCCTGTTCTTGAGCTCGCTCTTATCCAGAAGGGGGTATTAACATGCCTCCCAAGGATTTCAAGATCGGCAAGCTCGAGTTCACGCACAAAAAGCCTGGAAAGCAGTTTGAGGATGCCAGGGTGCTGCGTGAGAGGCTTGGTGGTCGCTTTGCTTGGTGCAAAGCGAGTAAGGATGTTTACGTCCTTGCGATTAAGCCCACCAAGAAGCAGCTTGAAGTTCCCATGCGCATGCAGATTCTGCAAGCTGACATGGTCATGGCTGCAACTGAGGTGGTCACTCGCTTTTCGGTTCTGACGTACGACTTTGGTATGGTTAGCGGATACCTTCTGCTTTACCTGCCGTTGCCGTCGACTCCGAAATAGCCTTGGAAAAAAGGATGTGCAGCTGATCAACCCATCGATCAGTAAATCCTGTCCAGGTACGTTCTGGGCTTAATGAATGAAGCTCACTTTCTGCACTGGGTTCCTAGATGGAAAGGGTCCAGAGAGCTTCCGCAATCCCCGTAATGATTTATCCCGCAGAGAAAAGGGCGCGGTTAAGGGGATGAGTGGGTGGAACAACGACTAGTTGACAGTTTGATCGTCAACTGGTGTCGAGTACTCCGGCAAAACAGGTTCTTAGGAACTTGCTAGCTGCCTCGCCTGCATCAGGCGTAGATGAGACCTAACTACAACGGGGCTTTCTGCAGATTATCGCAGTAAGCGGGTCAACATTAGAAATTTGATGCATGTTAAAAGGGTTGTGCAAAAATAGACTGCCTTCCCTTCATTAGCCACCTTCGCACAACGCGGGCGTGGTTGCCGGAATAATTCGTTTGCCTTTATGTATTAGCGAGAAAGGCAAGCAAGCCCGAACCGGTATAAAATCAGGGACTGCATTCATAGGCGCCTCCGAACTTGGTATCATCCCAACTCGGAGGCGTTTTCAATTTAGTTTTAATTTTCTAATAAAGATGCCGTAGCATTCGCTGGCAGACGCCCCTTTTTTGTATCTATTCGCTTTTCAAATCTCAACAATACTATTAACCGAATGGGGGAGGGCAGTCCTCCCAAAAAGAGAAGTTGGGCCGCTTTTGACGGCTTTGTTATAACAAAGAAGTTGTTAGAAGTGGCTCAATTTTCGTTCTTTTTTCATGCCCTAAAAAGGCAAGGAGGCAGTCATGTCCCACTACTTTGCATCGGAAGTTTCTTTGTCGAGCTTGAGCAAGGTTACGATCAAGGAACTGGAGCCCGAGCCGATCGGGCGC
This sequence comes from uncultured Candidatus Saccharibacteria bacterium, assembly GCA_964636285.1. Lineage (GTDB taxonomy): Bacteria > Patescibacteriota > WWE3 > UBA101185 > 2-01-FULL-41-18 > CAZWQF01. Next base: position 120,657 of record CAZWQF010000004.1, on the reverse strand, counting down.
TGCGCCTGCGGTGCTCATGCGTACCTCCTTGTCTGGGTGGTCTTTCCCCCCCGTCCAAGAGGGTTCTCATGAGGTGGTTCACCGCTTCTGCGACAAGTCCTGTGCTAGCTACCACGCGGCGCGAGAGGCTGCCAATGAAGAGTGGATCGGCTATCGCAACGCCGCCGTCAACCGCAAGACCGCTGTTGAACTTGCCACCAAGGCGTTTGTCCAATACGCTACGCAGGGCGCTTCGCAACAGGATAAAGCCGAGGCGAATCGTGTTCGGAACCAGAAAGAGGCCGCTCGCAAGGCCCGCCAGCAGAACCGCGCCGCCGCGTGCCAGAAAGCCAAGGGCACCGGGGGTCAGGGTGGTCCACAGATGGGCGGCGGCAAAAGCAAGAAGTCGGTCAACAAGCGGAATCGTACCATGCGTACATCCGCCCGCGCCTGATCTCTTGCTCTAAATCGGAAGTCATCCGAGCTCACACTTCCGCCCAAGTGACTGAGTAAAAATGACAAAAATCTAGCCTAGGTGCTAGTGACAGCCCGGAATCCAAAACTTTGATTTTGTGACGAAAGTTACGAATGATGAGTGTGGAGGCCGGGCTGTTTTGCGTTTAAAACACTTTGACTTGCACCCGCGGAATTTACTTATATCAAATTTAATTTTTAACCTTACACTTCAAAACTCCCAAGTCTGTACATTTTTTAAGCGGCGGGGTTAGGTTGTAGATGAACCCGCCGCTTAGATTAAATTTTGGAGCCCTTTTCAGGGCATATTAAGTTTTACCTTGCCGAACTTGAGCTTTCTTTCCCGCCGGATAATCCGGTGTTAAACAAAGTCTCCACAAAATTTGAGTTTGTGCTTGCTCCTAACACAGAGCTTGAAGAACCAGAATCTGAATTCTCATTTTTGAGCTCATCTTTTACAGGCTCCTCTTTCTTTTCTTCTTTTACTTCGTTTTTATTTTCATCTTTATTCTCTTTGTCTTCATTCTCCTGTGCCTTCTTCACAAAGTCTGGATTTAAGAGCCTCTCAACCTGATCTTTGACCTTTTTTTCTTCGCCTGCTGTTACTGCGTCTTTAACCGCAAATGCCACCCAGCTAAAGTTGATTGATTCCTTTGCCTCTTTGCCCAAGATAATTGTGAATCCTTCAGTTGAAAGTTCGCTCACAATGTATGGGTATTCGTGATCCAAAACCCTATCCTGTCTATCTTTAAATTCCTGGTCTTTCTCTTTGCCATCGTCGTCCTTATATAAAGCAATAGAGGCGTTAACAACCGGCAAATCTTTATATTCCTTCTCAAACTTGATTCTTACTCTATCGTCACCTTCCTTAATAATTGCAAAGCCTGCTGTATCGCTGTTGAAAGTAGGAACTTGTTCAAAAATTACTTCGTTTTTAAAGATTACTTTGTTAATAAAGACGGCAAGTTTTTCAAAGAAAGTATTTGCCTTAAACGTTGCAGGTCCATCCACAGTCAAAGATTTTTTAACGAACATCTTTCCAAGAGCAGTGATGTCTATAACCTTGGCCGTCTGAGCCTCTAGGGCGCCTATCTTGATGCCTTTTATTAGAGTTCCCTCAGGATCTTCAGGATTAATAAAAGCGCTCTCTGAGGACTGTTTTGAGAGCACTGAGAGCTCTTTGGAGATCGAAGATAGCTTGTCCGTAACAATCTCCATGCCTTCTATCTGATTTGCTTTGATTTTGTCGGCGGTGATTGTTCCAGCGGTTATGTCGCCGTTAAAACTTGCGTTTCCATATTGATCAAAAGTGATAATGTCTTTTGGTTTGCCATTTGAATCAGTGCCAAAAAGAATCACCTTTCCATCCTCGGCTACGTTGATCTTAATGTCCTTATTATTTGCTTGAATCGAATCTGTTTTAAGTGAACCAGCCTCCAAGTAGTCAGACTTAATTTTTACCGAGTTTACTTCTTCAGAGTTCACAACAAGCGAAGAGAGTAGAGGAGTGATAATTTCTTGACTTGCAGTTATTTTTTTGGCTAGCAGTTCAGGTAGCTTTGTGAGAGCAGACATGGTTCCTTCTTTCTCACCGGCCTCACTGGCATTTTTGAGTATAGAAAGTATCTCTTTAACTTTTGTTCTTTGCCTTGCTAGCGCGTTATCTGTGCAGTTGTTGTCAATACAGCTTTGAATTGTTGCTGATTCTGTACTCTCCTGATTTGCGCTCTCTGATTCGTAAAGTTTTGTGTAGAGCTCAGTTGCAGCTTGCTGTTGGTACCAGCTACTAAGTAATGTGTCGTCTGAATTTTTATTGTAATCCGAAAGGTTTACAAAAGCTGTTATTGTTCCGCACTTTTTGACCTCACCTTGCGAGTTTGTAATTGGCTGGCCGTTGTTATCCACGCAGGCACTAAGAGAATCAAGGCTCATGTCTTCAATTGCAACCCCTATAACTCTACCTGCAGTATCTGTTCTCATAGCATGCCCTGGTACACTTGACGCTGTTAATCTATCTCCTGCCAAAATTATACCGTTCTCAATACTCACTTTTACTGGCACTCTTCCAGATAAAGCGATAGGAAATGAATTATCAGTTTTAGTGCCAAGAATAATTCCTGGGTACGTAGCAACAATGCCTATTACATCAGTTTGGTAGGCTGTGCTGGATCTTTTAACTCCTGCATTCAAAGTTTTATCTATTGCCACAACTTCTCCTGCCTCAAGTAGCTCGGTGGAGTAGTAGTACTCAGCAAGATCCGCTCCTCCCATAAGTCCGGTCTCTGTTGATGTACCCGTAATACCATCAACCAGAAGTTCCTGCTTCATGTTTGTAATCTCATTCATAATTCTGTCTATGTTTGCTTCGTATTCTTTGTTATCTGTTTCTGTCCAGAACCCAGCCAGATTACCTACAACCCTTACCCCTGACTTAGCAGCTACAGCAGTTATATCGTCGTAGTCTGTTCCGGAATATGTTGCGGCATTATCATCGGTTTTTCCTGCATCTGCGTGGTAAACATCCGTGATATATGCATGGCCTTGTCCACCAAATATCGTCACACCTCCACCGTCTGAACCATTATTTGTTCCAACCATTAGTGTCTTTCCGTACCCAAGCACGTCAGTATCCTGAACTGCAATCGAAGTAACTGTGTTTGTTGCTCCGTAGAGCTGTTCGGGTACGATTTCAAAATCAGAGGTGGTATCTGGTGTGGTTGTAAATGCAGGTGTGACTGTAAGTGTAGTAGCCGTATTTGAGACAACTCTCCTTGTTTGACCAACTCCCGTGCCTTGAGTGATCTCAACTACAGAACCTGAGAGCTGATTTGGAATCCAGGTTTCTGCTGAATCTCCAATAGTTGTAGAAGAAGCCGTTGTTGCATCCGTAACCTGTACCAGGGGTCTAGATAGCGCTGCTCTGCCCTCAAGATATTTTTTCCTGACTTGTGCTTGTGTTAGTGAATCCGATGTTGTGGATCCGCCCATAGATATGTTTACATCATCAATTTCCCCAGTCCAAAAGTTTGCGCCTGTGGAGCAGTTTGCCCCTACAGAACAATCAGCACCAACTCCAAGCACCACATTTGCAATTGTAAGTGTGGCAGTAGCAAGTAAAGAGGTGTCACAAGCTACGGCCAGCTTGCCATCTATGTACAAACAAATTCCAGTGTCTGTGTTTACAGCAACAAGGTGGTGCCACTGATTATCGTTATATGTTTGGGTAGATGTCACAACATCATCATCTCCCCACGCAGTAGCATCATCGTCTATTCCAAATACCATCTGTCCTGATGCATTCATGAAAATTCTATAGCCTCCAGCGTATGCTGGCGCTGTGGTATAGGTGTGGTCAATGAGAACGTCAGTCCCTGATATAGCCGTTGAGTGTTTGAACCAGGCTTCAATATGAAATGAAACAGCCGCAGGGCTGAAATCTGCATCCAGATCGCAAGTGCCGTCGTTATTGGTGTCCGAACACGCATACTGGTTGGTCCCATTAAATGACATAGCTTTTCCGCGTACTCCTGCAACACCATAAGTAGGGGAGTTTTTAACATCCAGAACATTATTTCTCATTGAAAGATCCGTAATATCTCCTGAAGCCCCATTCATAGCAAAAGCTCCCCTTATGTTTCCGGATAGGTACTGATAAGAACCGTCTATTGTGTAGTATTTTGCCCATCCTACTGCAGTTGCGGATACTGTATTTCCAAGGTGTAGTTCGGACAATCCCAACGAATGTCCAACGTACAGAACATCTCCTTGATCATCTACTACTGACGCTCTCTCAAGAACAAAGAGTGCGCCCGGAGATGTGGAAATAGTTGGAGCTGTTTTTGCCAAGTGAGGTACATTTGCTGACTGTTCGTCATAAATATCGTCTGCTGAAGTTTGGTTTGCTGTATCAGCTTCTATATCATTAAATCTTTCAACCTGTAACAACGCTTCATTTGTCTGGTAAAGCCTTCCTCTTCGTGTTAACCAAACCTGATTTATATCATTTGTGATTGTTGTACCTGCATACCGTATTACTCTTCCAGCAGTTAAGTTTATTACAGCGGTGCCCGAGTCTGTTGCGGCCGCAATAAAGGTACCTCCATTCAGAGGGCTACCCGCAGTGGTGGATCCAAAAATTACCGCACCATGTACATCATTTACAATGTTGTCTGTGATTGAAAAAGCTGTATTAGCATTAGTGGCGTAGCTCACTGCAGAATTCCTGTTTGCAATGTTTTTATCTCCCTGGGTTCTATCAACTGAGTCGTAATTAAGTAGAGTGTCATTTGTAAAATTAATAGCGTACAGACCGCTAGCAGCGCTACCATTCATTCCAATGTAAACGGTCCCATTTAGCGCAAATACTCCGGTCGGGTTGTTGTTTGTATCCACCCCAATAGCGTAGCCAGCAGAATTCTGGTTGAATTTCATCCACATTGTATTATCTCTTGCATCAAAGATGTATGCGGCGCTTGGTGTTGAAATAATTAAGGCTTTTTTTGGGAATTCGCTTCTACCGCATCTATCATCAGTTGTGATACTGCATGCTGTACTTGTATTATCTTTTGTCTCGGTATACCAGGAAAGTCCTTGAGCTATTGTTCCATTAGTCCATGCTCCTCCATCGCTGTCTCTTGTTGTGTCGTAAATAAAAACATCAGTAACATTTGCTAAACCTGTAGAATCAATATATCCATCTTTAAGTATGTCCCCATATATTTTCATATTAGCTCTAGTTGTGTCATTTCCAACCTCAAGAGCTTCTTGTGGATTTATGTTTTTAATTCCCACATTTGCTCTACTGCTCACGGTTATTGCAGGGTTTCCTTGAGCTGAAACCTCAAAAGGTGTAGCAGTTGAGCCTGATGCAGTGCTAACACTAAATACTGCTCCAGTTCCGGTATTATTTGTAGTGTCTGTTAGAGTGAACATATCGCTGGCTCCTGTTGCATTACCCCATGTAAAAGTTGTTGTATTTGAAGCCATTGATAATGAAAGATTGTCGGAAGGGGCTGTTAAATTATTCCAGGAAACCTGGCATGTTTGCCATTCAAAGTCTGTAGTCGAATTTTCAAAAGTTAGACAGTCCTCATCGTTAGGGGAGTCGGAAGTTGTTAGATTAAGGTCTGTAGGAGCAATAGTACCATCAAGAATGTCCGCTGACTCAATGTTTGTGATTGAGTTTCCTGTTCCGTTAGCGTCAAAGCTGATACCTGTTAAGTCTCCTGTAAGTGATATATCCCAGTCGGAAGTGTCAATTGTGCCGATTTCGGCCCCATCGCCTAAAGTAAAAATTCCGTTGGCGTCTAAAGTCCCGTCAAATGTTGCGGTTCCGGTTGCATTTATGGTGTTGTTAATCTGAAGAGCTCCGGCCAGTGTTAGCCCGCCAGTTGGGGTAAAGTCTGTACCTGAATCACCAATATTTACAAGTGTATTAGCGTTTAAATTAATTCCAGTGTCCCAGCCCGCACCAATGTTTACCGCTGTTTCTGTTGCGCTTGTACCGGTTAAAGTTGCAATGTTCAATCCGTAAAATGTTTCGTCGCCGGTTGGGGATCCAACAGGCGTGATTATTATATTTAAACCTGAATTTGTGCTTGAAGTTCCGTTTCCAAATTCGGCTGAAATAGAAAGAGCATCAACCCCGTTTGTTACAATACCCGATGCGCCTCCTGTAAGGTCAATCACCATTGCATCTGCTGTTGGAGCAGACCCAAGGAATGTGTTTTCGATCTCAAGCTGTGTGTCCGCCACATCTCCGTATCTAAGCCTTAATCTATCTCCAAGTGTTGCCTTATCAATAACGCCGACTGCAGTATTAAATGGGGAAGATGAGGCTCCTGCATCAGTTCCGCAAGCAAGATTTCCACTTGCGTCAGTGTCAATGCTGTCGCAGTTAGCAAGCCCAGCAAGTCTAAACTGGGTGTCTGCATCCGTGTTTATTATGTAATCTCCAGTTCCGTTGACGGTCACAGTGAAGTCCTCATCAGTTGCTGTAGTTATATCCGTAGTAGCTCCAGAGAATACTAGTCCTGTTGACCCTATGGATTTATTTGTAAGAATCTCAGTGCCTGCAAGCGTTGAAAGCGTCCCTGTAGTGGGTAGGGTTACATTGGTAGATGCAGTGGTGGTTAAAGTTAGTCCAAATGCACCAGACGTTGAAAAATCGTCTGCAATCGAAAGGGTCTTTGAGTTTGGAATCGTTAAAGTACCTGTTGTGTTTGTTACGGTCAGTCCTGAGACTTTTTCAGCGTTGATAGCGTACGGGACAGCAGAAAAACGAATTCTAGGACTCATTTCGTTTGTGCCATCGGTTGTGTTGAACTCAACGCTTAGGTAAATATTGTCGGTGTTAAAGTCTATTGAGCCTGGGAGAGATGTTACTGAGCCAAGGCTAGCTCTAAAAATACCATCAGTCACTGTTAGCTGATTTCCTCCTGTTCTGGTTTCTGTCCAGATTGGGGACCCTCCAGTATCTACAGTGTATATTCGGAAGACAAAATTATAGTTTCCGTTAGTTACATTTGTGCCGTTAATGTTTACAACCTTACCTTGAAAGGAAATTTGCCTATTTATACCAGTAGCAGCGTTAGCACTACGGAGTAAGGAGGTGTTAAAAGCTATAAAGGTTGTAGCTATAAGGAAAAATAAACTTACAGAGGCTAAAATTGTATAAAAAGACCCCAACCCTTTTATGTGTTTTTCTGCAAGGGCACGAGTGTTCGTAATTAAACTGGGCAGTGGTAGCCTATAAATAGGCTTAGTTCGGCTCATCTACAACCTTACTTATTATTAAATATTCTTATCTTTAGCTTGTCAAGGGTTAAGTGGCTTGAACATTATCTTATCTTAATCTTATATAAGTGTTATTTTTAAGCCTAAAATACAAGAAAACAAATTATTTGACACTTTGACATGATTAGGATAAGATTAAGAGGTGTTAACGTTATCCTATAACATCAATTCTTCGATTAAAGAACAGCTTAAGGAGCTGGACAGCCTAAAAAACCAGATTTTGACTAAAAACATCAACCCAAGAGTGGAAGCTTCATTAGCTTGGGAGGCTATGCTTGATAGGATGTATTTTTCTATGGACACTGTTTTAGCTGGGAACCAGGTCATCCAGTCAAAAGAGAAGCTGGCAAAGATTTTGATGAGCGCGGACTCAAAAAACGGCTCAAATCAGGCACTAAATCTTCAGGTCTTCCTGCTTCAATCCTACAAAGATGAGCTTTTTGACATCTTTTTAGATTGGAAAGCATCCAAAAACGAGGTAACTGTAGCCACCGTCCTTCAGATGTTTGAGAGGCTTAATAGCTTACTTCCAAAAGATCAGAAGAAAGATTTTGTTAAATACGATATTTTTGAGAAGTCCTTGGAGAGGCTTTTGAAGTATCTTCAATCAGGCAACGACCATCCAGTTGTTAAATCTGCTGTATCTTACATTTACCTTGGTAACATGGCTCCATTCGGTCAACTTAGCAACAGAATAAACCTATTGCTAACGTACATTTTCTTGTACAAAGAGGGTTACGATGTCAGAAGACTTCTTGTTATTGAAGAATTCCTTTCAAACCCGTCAATTTTGCCCGGTGGGATACAAAGTGCGCTCAAAAGTGGAAACTTAAACGAATGGCTTGAATTTTTTATACACTCCATGACTTTGAGCCTAGAGAAGGCATTAAGAAACATTGCCAAAGATGAGACTATTTCAAGTGCTGGTGGTGAGTTTTGGGATTTAAACGAGAGGCAAAAGAAAGTTCTTAAGCTTTTTGAGGATCCTGGGCTTTCGGTTACAAATAGAATGGTTCAGTCAAAATTTAATGTTTCACAGATAACTGCATCAAGAGACCTTGCCAGACTTGCAGATATGGGCCTTATTGCCCCTCATGGGAAAGGGCGGTCAGTGTACTACATTAAGTTGTAGTTGTTCGTACTCTTTTGTGTTTTAGTCTGAGCTGCTATGAAAAATGAAGTCAGTCAAAAATCGAGTAAAGCTCAAATTGAAAAAAAGATCCAGCGTATCTTAAATGAAAGTAGTCTAAATCACTCATCATTAAGGTGTTACGTGCTATATAAATTTGTAGCCTCAGGAAAACCAGTTTCGGCTTCTGAGATTCTGCAAGCACTAAGCAAAAGCGGGAAAAAGATTAATAAGACTAGTGTTTATAGAGAGATTGATAAGCTTTTGACCAGAGGGGTGCTAAAAGAGGTGGTTTTATCAGGCGAAAAAAAGATGTACGAACTTGCCTCTCTTGAGCATCACCATCATTTGGTGTGTAAAAGCTGCGGATGTGTTTTAGATTTTCATTCTGAGGAGTTAGAAAAATGTATCAAAGGCCTTGAAGAGGGGTTTAAAGTAAATTCCGGTTTTGAGGCTGAAGATCATGCAATTGAGTTTTTTGGTCTTTGTTCCAAGTGTCACTAAATGAATTGTAAGCATCCTTGACCATGATAAACCTCTTCTCTGCAAAAATATTGTCAATTTCTTTATTAAATCCAATGTAGCCCCCAAATGGTAGTTGAACTACGTGGTGAGGCAGGGATTCCATGTCAAAAAAGCTAATTGTAGCTTGGAGGGGGTAGCCGCTCAGAAGGCCATACCTAATTAAGGATTCCTTATTTTGGTTTCTTTCTCTGAAATGCACGTACCATTTTGAGGACGAACTATCAATAAAGGTCCTGAATTGACTTAGGCTGTACCGCTTCTTATCTGCAAACTGGTTTAAGAATTTAAAATAGTTTGGATACCTTTTAATTGTTTTTATAAACCTTGCAGTGTTAATAGCATAAGTGACCAGGTATGGTTTTTCTTGAGCTCTGTTGATGTAACAATTTCCCCCAGTTTCCTTTTCAATTACTCGGCTTAAAAGTTTTACTTGCTCAAGAGTCAGGTTATTAAATGATCCGTTGTTCGCTCCTGTTTCAGCAGACATTCCAGTAAGAATTGATAGAATTGCGTTCTGCATTTTGGAGTCTGCTTTTAGGCTTATCCCAGCATTGACTAGACTTTGATCTTTTAAAAGTTTGTTATATATCTTCACACCTTTTTGTACTGTTTTTGGCGATAGGTCATCAGCACCTACATAGTTTGCATACTCCTGAATCATATTTTTTTGATTTAACGTGCTTGAAGTCATACTAGTTATTTTAGTTTTAAAAAGTTTGCCCCACCCAATGCTATTCCTGTTGATCCCGTGATCCTTTAGATAGCGTTGGGTGAGGCAGTGCTCAGCGCTTGTGGGGCTTAGTTATCGCCGCCACCGCAGCCCGAGCAGCTGGAGTCGCCGCAGTTCTTGCACTGCGACACATTGATGCGCGTCATGGTTTTTCTCCTTTCGTTGGGTCTCCGGTGTTGCTAAGATAACATAAATAATAAATCTGTGCAACTAAGTTGCATTGATCAAAATATCGTGATTAAATAATGAAGATTATTAAAGAGTTAACCAAGAAGTGCGGGCAAAGCCCGCACTTTCTTTAATTTTGATAAGTTAAATGTACTCAATAAATCTTTTAATCTTTATGGGTTCTGAGTTAAAAAACTCAATGTGCTATTATGTATTGGTAGTAAAAATTCTACTTTACAGATGTAGTAGAATATAGGCTTATGTTCCTGCTCAATCACCAAGTCAGAAGTAGCAAACTTGACTCTAAAGTCAAAAATCCTGTTATTAAATCCAAAACTTCCATTAAAAGAAAGGCAAAAAAGGTTGTTGTTTTTTATTTACTGACCTCCACTTTATTTTATTTTTCAGGAATGCCCGTATCTAGCTTTTTGCACACAGTATTTGCAGGGCCTTCAAGTTCAACATATGAATTAAAAGATTACAGCTTTGGTGGGGGAGGGGATTCGGTTTCTTCATCAAACTACTCAATTCTTGGCGTCACAGGCGAACTTCAAGCAGGCCAGTCCGCATCAGGAGCTTACAAGATTGGAGGAGGTCTTTTATACACAATGATGGCAAATGTCCCGCCAGCCCCTTCGCTTACAAATACCGATGATAACTACAACAGGCTTCAGTTGATTATAAATACTGGTGCAAACCCATCAGATGCTTTATATGCCATAGCAATATCCGCTGATAACTTTGTTTCGGATACAAGATATGTGCAGAGTGATAACACTGTTAACACAACATTGGGAGTCGAAGATTGGCAGGATTACACCACTTGGGGAGGCGCGTCTGGTTTTTACATAATAGACCTTCTTCCTGGCACAACTTATTCAGTTAAAGTTGCTGCAAAAAGAGGCGCCGATACCGAATCGGGATTTGGACCCACTGCTTCTGCCGTTACTTCAATTACAAAGCTTACCTTTGATATAGATGTAGCGCCCACGGATACAGATAACGAACCTCCTTTTGAGCTAAACATAGGAAATCTTACAGCGGATTCAGTTGTTACATCTCCAGATAAGGTTTGGGTTGATGTATCAACTAACGGAATGGCTGGAGGGGCTGTGTACGTTTATGGAACAAACACTGGACTATTAAGTGAAGCAACAACTCACACGATTGGAACTGTTACAGGAAATCTCACAAGTCTGTCTGAAGGTTATGGTGCAAAAGGCGTTTCTGTAGATGAAGCCTCTGGAGGTCCTATGCAGATAGCGGCACCCTACAACGGGGGAGGGGATATTGTGGGTCCAATAGACACGGAAAAAAGATTGATGTTTGACTCAAACGCCCAGCCTGTAACATCAGGAAGAGCAAGTTTTGAGCTAAAAGCAAAAGTCACAGCTGTTACTCCGGCATCTACAGACTATTCAGATGTTATCACGGTGGTTGCATCGTCAGCTTTTTAGTATTTGCTTTTACAGCGGTGTTTAAAGGTTTTTGAGTATAGATATTTGTCTATGTTCCAAAATTTATTACAAAGTTGTTGACAACAAGTTTGTAACTGCTTACGATAGTTCTTAACTATGAGAAATACCTGCACCAAAAAACAAATTTTAAAAAATTCCCTAAAGGTCGCCCCAATTATTGCCGGTTTAATGCTTTCTACATCATATTATTTTGGATGGCTTTCAAATGATTCACACGCAATCTTTCAAGAAGCATATGTAAGACTAGACAGGATGAATACCTCACAGGCCACAGGTGGGACAGTTTGTGCAAGGCCTAATACAGCAAATACTGAAGCCGATGTTCAAGTTGAGTTTCCGGCGTCTTTTACAGTCAACCCTACTGATACTAACTGGACAGTTACTACTACAGACTTACCTTCAGGTACTTCTGCCTGGGTAGGTATTGGAACTGCTACAGATGTTACAGGAAATGTAGTTACCTTCCCAAGTGGTGAACTTTCCGTAGGTACAACCTATTGTTTTAATTTTACTGGAACTTCTACACTTACAAACCCAGGGACAACAGGTTCAGATAGAACAGGCACCATTACTACAAGGACAGGTGCAGCGGCAACAATTGATCAGTCAACTTGGGCAACAGCCACGGTGTCAAGTGATCAGATTACTATAACAGCTACAGTACCATCTACGTTCTCTTTCTCATTGAGTAATAGTACCGATACGTTCACATCCAACCTCTCATCATCCGCCGTGGTCTCTACAAACGGCAGAACAGCAACAATGGCAACAAATGCTCAAAATGGTTGGATAGCTTGGGTTAGAAGTGCAAACGTTGGTCTTTCCTCCACCATTACAGGTGAAACAATTGGAACAACAGGCTCAGTTGATGACACACCTTCAGTTTTGTCTACAGGCACTAATGGCTACGTCCTTGATGTTGATATAACAACAGACAGTGCTACAGGAGACGGTACTGTATCACAGCCAGCAGGTTATGGTGCAGAGTATGTAGGAACTGCATCAGGTGGTGGTACACTTTCAACAAACTTTCAGCCAATTGCAAGGTCAAATGGAACCACTGATGGTGATGTGCTCACGCTTACTGCAAGAGCCACAATCTCAGCCGTTACAGCAGCAGCCACAGATTACACAGACGTACTCACTGTAGTAGCAGCGGGTAGGTTTTAATTATTAGATTAGGTTTAAAGCGCTCTGCCCCGCAATTATGATTTATGATGCATCTTACAACTAAGAACGCGAACGTCAAAAAAGTATTAACCGGGGCACTCCTTTCAACAGTTTTCTTTCTTGGATTCTTAAGTTTCACACAAGCTCAGGAAGCTCAGCAGGGTGTTGATGTTACAATTTCGCCAGTATTCTTGGATCTAAGGGTTGAACCTGGTGTATCTATTTCGGATAAAATAAAAATTAGAAATAACACAAGAGGAGATCTTTCCCTTACTGCAACAGTAAAAAAGCTTGTTTCAAAAGATGAGAAAATTGATGTCTTAGAGCCCTCTGCTCTGGATGAATACATTAGTTGGGTGAAGTTTGAAAATCCGGAGATTGTCATTAAGCCTGGGGAGTGGGGAAATATTAATTTTACGCTTGATGTCCCTTCTGACGCTGCGTTTGGTTATTACTACATGGTTACTTTTAAAAAGACTCAGTCTCCAGATGTTCAGGATGGTCAGACAGCACTTTCAGGTGAAGTGGGCGTTCCGCTTCTTGTTGCAGTAGTGAAGGACGGGGCAGTTTCCTCTGCTCAGCTTTTAGATTTTAAACCAAAAAACAATATTAATGAGTATCTTCCTGTAGAGTTTGTTGCTACCCTAAGAAATACTGGAAATGTACATATCAGACCAAGAGGAAATATATTCATCAAAAAAGAATCAGGTGGAAAAGACATTGGAATTATTGAAGTAAATTCTGAGAATGGAAGAATTCTTCCTGACTCACAGAGAAGCTTTGAAACAGGTTGGAAAGATGGGTTCTTTGTCAGAGAGCCTGTAACAGAGAACGGGGAAGTAAGGCTTGATAAAAATGGAAATCCAGTTACAAAGCTTACTTTTAACCTAAACAAGCTGACCTCGTTCAGATTTGGAAAATACAGCGCAGAAATGAAGCTTGTATTTGACGGCGGTAATAAAGATGTCCTGATAGAAGGAGTAACCACATTCTGGGTAATTCCTTACACATTGATCGCCATCATATTAGGAGTTTTGATAATTGGTTTTGTACTCTTTAAGTTTGTTCTTGGAGCTTACATCAAAAAACAAATCAACAACTCAAAAGTTCAATAGTGAAGCTTAAATATAGCTTAGGATACTTGTGAAGAAGCTAAATGCGCTTGCCCTTACATATTTTGCTGCCCTTGCACTTGGCTTGGTACTTCTGGGGGCTTCGCTTCCAGGATCTCTGCTTCTGGGGTTGCTCCCTACTGCGCATGCTGAGGATGAAGTTCCAGTTTTGCTTCAAACAAAGTTAAGTGATGATGAGTCTACAAAGTCCGCCAAGTCGGCTCCAGCCATAGCAGAAAAAGGCGTGAGCGTTACCCCTTCGATTATTAAACTAGATCTTTCAAAATCAACAAGCACAGAAATTCTTTATGAGAACAACACAAACTCAAATATTGAGATAAGATTTTCCGCATCTGACTTTACCGAAATGGAGGACGGGTGGAAGGTTAAATTTTTGGACAAAAAAGATTCTCAGAACTACAAGTATTCTCTAGCGTCTTGGATTAAGTTTGATAGAGAATCGGTCACACTTGGACCTCTTGAGACGGCCAAGGTTAAAGTTTTTTTTGAAAAGGATAGACTGAGTCAGGGTGGTCACTACGCAAGCATCTTGGGGCAAATCATACCGCTTGAGAGTGAAAAAAGTGGGTCGGTGTCAGTTAAGAGCATTCTTGCAACGCTTGTATTTGTGAGTGGAGGTACTGAGTCTGCAATGGAGCAAGGGGAGGTCTCAAGTTTTACACCTAAACGAATGGGGGATTATCTTTTTCCAGAATCTTATAGTTTGAGATTTAAGAATACAGGGAATGTTCAACTTACCCCTCATGGAAGTGTTGAAGTTAGAGACGTGTTTGGAGAGCTGGTTGCAAAAGGCATTTTAAACGAAGGGTCACTTCTTGTTTTGCCAGAGACAATCAGGGCTTTTGATATTAAGCTCACTGTTTTAAGGGCATTTGTCAGTCCTGGCATGTATAATGCCAAAATTGTTTTGAGGTATGGGGAGGCTGGAGACAAGTTTTTGGAGACAAAGGCAAGCTTTTTTACCTTTGGAAGTTCTACGCCGTTACAGCTTTTAATAAGTATAGTGGCACTTGTAGTAGCACTAGTGATAATATTTAAGCTACTTGAAAGAAGATTCCGCAAGTAATTTCGGGGTGTAGCGCAATTGGTAGCGCGCTGCTTTCGGGAAGCAGAGGTTTCCGGTTCAAGTCCGGACACTCCGACCAAACTTTATGGGAAAAATAAAACTCTTTGTTGCTAGGCTCGTTGCAAATGCCCTCATTCTTGGAGGGTTTGTGATTTTGGGTTATACCTACCTACCAATCATTGGCGGGGAAGTGTGGTACCAGATCATGAAGCTTAGGAAAATGACCTACACTCTCACCGCAAAAACCGTTCAAAAACCTGACAATGTAAGTGTGTTTTCTCAGTATTTAAAGAGCGGTCCTTTGCCACTTCAGCCTGTTAATTCAGATTTTTCAATTGCGATTGAAAAGATTGGAGTTAGCGCACCAGTTGTTAAAAATGTTTCTGTGACAGATGAAAATGAGTACATGAAGTCACTTGATAACGGTGTTGCGCACGCAGTAGGAACTGCTTTGCCAGGCGAAAAGGGAAACGTGTACATCTTTGCCCATTCGTCACTTGGGTTTTTTAGGTTCTCAAAATACGCGGCTGTTTTTAATTTATTAAGGAAGCTTGATAAAGGCGATCAAGTCCACCTTTTTTATCAGAACAAGGATTATATTTACGAAGTTCTTGGTAAAGAAGTTGTAAGTGGGTGGAATACTTATTCGTTAACTAGAACCGTTCTTGAGCCAACATTAACATTGCAGACATGTGACCCTCCGGGAACTACATTTAACAGGCTTGTAGTTACCTCAAGACTTATAAAAGTACAATAATCAACAAAGTACGGCTGCTATTACGCTAACAATTTAATTTTGATTTAGAATTGTATTTTTGCTTACCTGATTCCAATTGCGTATAGGTCTGGCTGACCATCAGACTTGAATCCAGCTAGGATTACAATCTTGTCTCCGCTTGGCGTAGAGTAGGCAATATCCGAGTACAAAGTGTTATTGTATAGCTCAACTTTGTTTGTTCCGTCGATTCTGACAAGGTATATGGTTCCTTTTTTCTCCTTCTCAACATCTCCTGATACCAAAATCAAGTGAAAGCTATCTGAATACCAGTATATTTTTGGTTGCATCTCCGTCTTTTTGACTGAGAATACGGTGTAGTTTGTCTTTTCGCCTACTGGAAGTGGTTTTTCAAGGTTATAAACTTTATATACAACCTCGTCTCCAAATTCTTCTTTATAAAGGAATTTCTTTTCATCTGGTGACCAAACTGAGCCGGGATCGTTTGCAAGTTTGGTTACTTGGTCCTCTAGCTGAAGTTTTGAGAGGAAGAGCTCTCTTTTTTGGGCAACATCATTTTTCCAGCCAGCTCTTGTGAGCTCTGCGCTTGATGTAGACTCTGCAACTTGTTTATCAAGCTTCACAATAAAGAACTTTTTGACATCAGGAACAGCTGGTTTTAATGGGTTTATTGTTGGGGTAGGGGTTGGTGTTGCAGTTGCTCCAGCTTCTTTAGCAACCGGTAGTGCTGTCCTGCTAAAAAGTCCCATTGATTTTGAATCACTAAGTGTAACAAGGATCTCTCTTTCATCTGGGCTCCATTCAATTGCCTCGCCGTTTGAGTAAATTGCTTTTGCTGTGTCTTCAAGAACTACTCCGGGTGAGTTTTTGAAAAGGTTGACCTGAAGATTGCCTCCAAGTGGATAAACCCAGACTCCTGGATTTTCTCCATCTTTTGTAAAATAGGCGATTTTGGTTAACGAAGGGGAGATTACGGGATTTCTTGCTCCTGTATTTGTAAGAGGTTCAAGCCTTGGTGTTTTAGAAACTAGAACTGCGGTGATGTCGGTAACAAGTTGTTCAAAAACTTCGATTTCTTTTTCCCATGTGGTGAATCCGTTTTTTACCACTTTAAGGTTGTATTTTCCGGGATTTAGACCCTGAACGCTACCGTCTGTGGCTGTGGTAAGTTCGTCGTTAAGATAAACATTTGCTCCGTTCGGTACTGACTTTACAGCAACCATACCTGTGGATTTTAGCTCACCTTTTTTGTCTATTCTTAGGCCGGATGTGTACATGTACACTCCAACAGTTGCTCCCACAAGCACAAGGGCTGAAACAGCAGTAATAATGGATGTTTTGCTCATATATTTTAATTAGGTTGTTTTTGAAACTTTCCTTGTTCCTTTTATATAAAAATTACTGAGGTCTGGATATATACTACCATGTAAATTTTCAATATTCCATTTATAATAGGTATCGAATGTTTGGAAAACGAATTGCAATAGATTTAGGCACCGCAAACTCTTTGGTGTATGTTCTTGGAAGGGGCATCGTTCTGAATGAGCCTACAGTTGTGGCTGTTTCAGATGACGACGGGAGAGTTGTGGCCGTGGGTAACGATGCTAGGGATATGCTTGGAAAAACCCCTGAGGGCATTACGGCCTGTAGACCTTTAAGGGATGGTGTTATTGCAGATTATGCCGTAACTGAGGCAATGCTTAGGTATTTCATTAACAAATCGATAGGGGGATCTAGGCTCTTTAGGCCTGATGTGATGGTTTCCGTGCCTGCTGGGGTTACCTCAGTTGAGGCTAGGGCTGTGCTTGATGCGGCTTATTCTGCTGGAGCAAAAAGTGCCTATTTGATTCCTGAGCCTCTTGCTGCAGCGATTGGGACGGGGCTTCCTATTTCAGAGCCTTCGGGCAATATGATTGTAAATATTGGAGGTGGGACAAGCGAAATAGCCGTTATCTCGCTATATGGTTTGGTGGCTTACGGAAGTATTAGGGTGGCTGGAAACAAGATAGATGAGGCTATAAGCCAACATATCAGGCGAAAGCACGGACTGCTGGTAGGCGATAAGACCGCTGAGGACGTGAAAAAAACGATAGGAAGTGCCTATCCTTTGGCTAAAGAAGAGACACTAGAGGTTAGGGGGCGGGATTTTATCTCCGGTTTACCCAAAACTATTACTGTTACATCCACTGAAATCAGCCAAGCAATTCAGAGCCCCTTGTCTCAGATAGTGTCTGCAATTAGGTCGGTTTTGGAACAGACACCCCCTGAGTTGTCGTCTGATATTTTGGATAAGGGTTTTGTACTTAGCGGGGGAACTAGCCAGCTCAGGAATCTGGACTCCTTTATTTCTCAGGCCACATCTGTACCAGCGCACGTTGCTGATAGCCCACTTTTGTGTGTTGTAAAAGGTATTGCAATAGCTCTTGATAACCTTGAGCTGTACAACAAAAGCCTCACCAAGAAGTAGCAATAACATGTAAATATATGACAAATAGTATGAAGTTACATGAAAATAGGGTAAAAATCTTAAAAGTTCCTGTTGATCTTTTAACAAAGAAATTAGTTCTTGATATGCTTGGTCAGCTTGGAGATAGCGTTCGTGGTTATACCGTTTTTACGCCTAATCCTGAAATTGTTGTGGATGCTCAGTCTGACCCACTGTTTTGTGAGGCCCTAAATCAGGCGGATTTGTCCTTGGTTGACGGAAAAGGTCTAGAACTTGCCCTCATTTACTTGTCAAAAATAAGCTCTTGCAAAGTAGAGTTGCTAAAGCCGATTCTAGGCTTATTTGAGGCTCTAAATGTTGTTTGTCATAGTTTTCACTCTGAAGTTTCTTTACTGAGTTTGGAGGGTAGAAACTACGAGTTTGAAAGGTACCAAGGGTCTAATCTGGTTAAAGACCTCATCTCTTCTTACCCTGATAAAACCTTCTATTTTATAGGTACAAGGTATCAGTCGGGTATTGAGAGTGCGAACGAGGCTTTTAAGGCTCTACAAAAGGAATTTCCTAATGCAAAGCTAGTTGGTAGTGTCAGTTGTAGGCAAGAAGTGGGTTTGGACTCATTTCAGGCTAGTTCAGGCTCAAAAGATACGGCAGTTTCTGAGAACTTTGGTCGAATGAAGGATGTAGATTTTGAGCTTGTTAAGAGTAAAATCCTTTCTGATTTAGCTAAATACCAGCTTAATACTGTAGACTTTGTGTTTGTAGGGACAGGGCACAAAAGGCAGGAGTTTTGGATTCAAAAGCACAAAAATGATTTGCCCTTTAAGGTAATTGCGGGTGTTGGGGGTACTTTTGACTTCATTCGAGGCTCAAAAAAAAGAGCCCCTGTGTTTGTGCAGAAGCTTGGGCTTGAATGGATTTTTAGGCTTCTTCAGGAGCCTAGTATGGCTAGATTTAAGCGAATTCTCAAAGCTTTCCCTTATTTTCCTATATTAGTGTATTTTGACAGCATAAAGAACAAGAACAGCTTTCAGCTTAGGTCTAATTAAGGCTCTGTGGCAGCATTTTGCTTGTATAGCATTGACATCATTTTCAACTTATGTCACATTGGGAACTATGAATCTTGAAGATAGACTTTATTCAAGCACTGAAGTTGCCGATATACTTGGGGTAAGCCTAAGATCTGTTTATAGATACCTTGAAGAGGGTAGCCTTAAAGCAGATATTAAAACAGCAACTGGAAGGCACAGATTTTCAAAAAATAACATTTTAGAATTTTTATATCCGGATTCCCAAGATAGAAGTAAGCCTTTTGAGACAGATTTAAGAGTTGAGGTAGACAGCAGGACAGATCATGAATTGGTAAAAGAAGATTTTGTAAGACCTCAGACAGGAGCAAAAGTAAGTGACATTGCAAGTAAAGCCGCAAGTTACAAAGAATCGGATTACCTAGAGCCCTTGAATCCTATTGGTCAGACGAATCAAGGTTTTGCTTCGCCAGTTGCACGTCCTTACTCACAAGTAGGCTCCCAGCCAATTTCCCAGCAAGTACCTCAACCGAATGCTCAACCAGAAGAGCCTATTGATTGGTTAGCCAAATTTAGAGAGGCTCAAAAAGCAAGACTTAGCAGGCAGGGAGTTTCTCAGCCAGTGTTTCCAGCGGTGCCTCCAACAATGAATCCTACGCATCAGGTTCCGCCTTTTGCTCAGCAGACTACGGGAGGTCAGGATATGGATGAACCTATGGACTTTTTGAAGCACGATCAGGGTCAAAATTCTATGCAGAACCCTATGCATAATCCTGCGCAGAACTTTGGTCAGCCCACCCCATTCGCTCAAATGCCAAATTCTGGAGCTTATCCATACGATCAACAGGGTTACCAGCGCGTCCCGCAGTATCAGGCTACGGTTCAGCCTATGCCACAGATGCCTCAAGCACAGCAAATGCCTTATCAACCTCAGACACAACCGCAGGTGGTTCAACAGCCGCAACCTGCTTTTGTACCCCAGCCTCCTGTAGAGGAAAAACCAGTTGCCGTAGATTGGTTAGCAAGGTTTAAGGCTGCAAAGGCAGAACTTGAGAAGTCAAAGGCAGAGATGGGTCAACAAGGTCAGCCCGTCCAGGCTTCACAGGTTGGTCAGACCCCCCAGCAGCAGGCTCAGGCAACAGCTCCAGTGGGTCCACAAAACACGGAACCCGCAATGACAAATCAAATGACATGGGAAATGAAAGTTAAACAGGATAGGGAGGCTTTGGCTCAAAGGTATGCACAGCAGGCGCAACCACAGCCTGTACCTCAACCTGTTTCGGCAAATCAGATTCCGCAGTTTGTTCAGCAACCTCAGGTTCAGTCATCCCAGCAGGTTCAACAACCTCAGGTTCCGCCAGTTCAGAGGCCCGAGCCTAGGGTTGAATATAAGCCTGAGCCAAGACCAGAGCCAGCTCAAGCGCCTCAGCAGGAGGTAAGACCTGAGCCCAGACCTGAAGTGGTGTATCAGCCTGCAACAGCACGAGTTTCTGAAATTAGACCCGCACAACCAGTTCAGCCAGTTGAAAAGCCCCAGGAAATAAAAACTCCTGAAAAAAGTGATGGTGTTTTTAATTACTACACAAGTGGCTTGTCAGGTCTCAAAGAACTTGCGCACTCTCTTAACAAGTCTGCTAACACATCCATGATTCCTTACTGTTTCACTATGTACGCTGGCATGTCTCTTTATAAATCTATCCGACCTTTCTCTATACTTCATGC
The DNA here is from genome assembly GCA_964636285.1 of uncultured Candidatus Saccharibacteria bacterium. GTDB lineage: Bacteria > Patescibacteriota > WWE3 > UBA101185 > 2-01-FULL-41-18 > CAZWQF01. Next base: position 100,081 of record CAZWQF010000004.1, on the reverse strand, counting down.
GTATGTAAAGCCCGAGCACAGGGGATTTTTTGAAAAGTCACTTCAGCTTAAACCTTGTGAAAGAGATGCTGCTCAGCTTTGCCTTATTGTCTCTGACGATAAAGTGATTTTTGAGACTGTAAAAGAAATGCACGGTCTTAAAGTTGTATCGCTTGTGAGGCTTAGAAAAGATCTTCTTGATGGTGGGGAGGACGAGTTGGCAGGCGAACTTGACATGGTTCAAAGCTAGTTTTTGCTGTACCTCATCTGCGCATTAAATGCTCCATACCTAGTAATTTTCCAAAATGTATACAAAAATAAGCACGAAAAAAGCCCCCTCGCGGGGGTCACACTCATAAACGGAAAATTGACTTTGGTTGTAGAAACTTACATAAACTGTGATTCAACATGACTCTTAGGACCCGGATGTACCGAATCAAACCAAATGCATACATGCTTTTACAATTAACCGTGCCTTGGGATACCAAATAGGGCCGAATCCAAATGCTTTACTTGATGTGAAAAGATAAACCAACCAAATTAACAGTAACAACATTTGACTGCCAAATGAAAGAATTTTCTAGGGAATGAATATATACCTGTGCCGCTAGGGGGCTTTAAGTAGCTATCCAGCTACAAAAGAGCTCTCCTCTCCTGACTATACTTTGACCAAACTTGTCATCATACCAGTTATGCCTGAAGGATAAGGTACGCGACGTGGATTTGGGGCGAGGGGACACTGACTAAAAAATCGGACAGTGCTTTTCCTCTGAGTATTTGCAGATTTAGGCTATTCAAGTTTCAACGAGCTCATGGATGTGGAGCACACCAAAATTGGAACCGTGGTGCAGTCCGGGCCGATAATCATCACGAGGCTTTCAGGCTAGGGCAGTGAAAAAAATCTTATCTTAAGAGTATCTGCCTAAGAGCTTCTAATGAGTACTCCATGTACTATGGCTGTCTCCTTACCGCTTAATGAAAGCGGATTCTCAAAGCGTACTATGTTTACTCTAATGCACTTAGTACTTTATTGTCAATATTTTTGTTTTTGAGTTACAATCTATACGTGGTATTGAAACAGTCCCCATTAAATCAGGAAGCAAACCCATTAAAAATATTGATAGTGGCCGCTGAAGTTGCACCTTTTGCTGCCGTTGGCGGTTTCTCAAGAGTAATAGAGTCTCTTTCAGCCGAACTTGTCAGTCTTGGTCATGACGTGCGAGTTTTTACTCCAAAATTTGGATTTCTTGATGAGGAAAAATTTAAAACAAAGATGGTTCTTAAAGGGCTTAGAGTTCCAACAGGGGATCATTCAACCCCAGAGCTTATCTGTAATGTAAAAATGCACAAGCTAAAAAATGGTGTTACAAACTATTTTTTGGAAAACATGGAATACTATGAGAAAAGAGCTAATGTATATGGATACAGCGATGATCCTACAAGATGGGTTCTTTTATCTAGAGGTGCCCTTGAGTTCTTGAAGCACATAGATGAGGCTTTAGACTCTGATACAAAGACCTTTATTCCTCAGGTTATTCATGTGAATGACTGGCACACAGCAGTCCTCCCAAATTATTTGAAAACCGAATACACACACGACCCCGTGCTTTCAAAGATTTCTACAATTCTTGCAATTCACAATTTAAGCTATCAAGGTATGTTTGATCCAAGAAACATAAGCGAGCTTGATTTTGATGATGGAAAGTCTCCAATTGCACCATTTTTTAGCGACACTCTTGCAAAGCAGAACTTCATGAAGAGGGGAATTATCTATTCGGATTTGCTTGTCACTGTTTCGCCAACCTATTCTAGAGAAGTTTTAACGCCTCAATATGGCGAAGGGCTTGATAAGCTTTTAACCGAAGTTAGGGGAAAGCTTTATGGTGTGTTAAACGGAATAGACTATGAAGTCTTTAATCCATCAAGTGACCCACTGATAGAGAAGAACTATGACATTAGCACTCTTGATAATAGAGTTGCTAACAAACTTGCGCTTCAAAAAGAATTTGATCTGAAAGTATCTGAGACAACTCCAATGCTTGGGTTTGTAGGTAGGCTTGATTTCCAAAAGGGCATAGATTTAGTTCTCGAAGGGGTAGGTTACCTTATCAGAGAATTTGGAGTTCAGTTTGTATTAGTTGGTGGAGGAGATACAGGTATTGCAGGTAAGGCTCGAGAGCTCAAAGCAACATTTCCAAAAAACGTAGGAGTTCATACAATGCCTAACTTTACTCTCCCACGAATGCTTTTTTCGGGATGCGATATGATTTTGTACCCTTCAAGATTTGAGCCTTGCGGAATTGTTCAGCTTGAAGCCATGAGGTACGGTGCAATTCCAATTGTAAGAAAAGTTGGAGGTCTTTCTGATACGGTTGAAGACTTTGACCCGGAGACAAAAACAGGAACAGGTTTTGTATTCGAGGACTTTAACGTAATTTCTTTTTATGGCCAGCTTGTTCGAGCAGTAGAGACCTACAGGCATAAGGAAGTTTGGAGACAGATTCAGGTAAACGCAATGCAAAAAGATTATTCGTGGTCTAGAAGTGCAAAGGATTATGTTAGGATATATAATAAATCGATAGATTTTAAGCAGAGAGTGCCAGAAATTTATCACACATCAGGTCTTTAGTTACATCTGAGATACAAAAAAGCCGTTATGAAAGTTGCATTGCTCCTACACCTTTATCAACCGCCTCAGCAGAACGCGCACGTTGTGCACGAGATTGCTAAGTCATCATACTTGCCACTTTTAAAGCTTCTAAGAGCAAAGAAAGATCTTAAACTTACACTTAATGTTCCACTCAGCCTTCTTGAATGGTTTGAAAAAGAAAAAATTGAGACATTTATGCCTGAGATTAAAAGTCTTGTTGCTGCAGGTAGGGTAGAAATTGTTGGCTCAGGAGCTTTTCACCCAATCTTAACAAAATTTGAAGAGCCTGAGATTGAAAGGCAGATCATTTTAAACGAAGGAGGTCTTGCTTATTATCTTGGGAAGACATCTGGGTTTGAAGGGGAGCCTTCATTGATGATTAAAGGTATTAAAGGATTTTTTCCTCCCGAAATGTCTGTTAGCACCAAGGTTGTAAATGTGCTAAATGAGCTTGCTTACGAATGGGTTGCCGTGGATGAAGTAGCCGTTGATAAGGGCACTGCTTATGATCTAGCACATATTCACAAGGCCGAGGGAACAAGTGTTGCCCTTGCTGTTAGAAATAGAGCGTTGAGCCTCTCACTGGCATTTAAGAGGGATGCAGACCCTTCTGACTTTATGGAAGGATTTAACTATATTAAGTCCTGTGGTCACAAATTTGTTTTTATAGCACTTGACGGAGAAACTTTTGGGCACCATAACAAAGAGGGTATAGAGCTTTTGGAGAATTTGGTAGACGAAGTCTTGATGCAAGGTTCTACATTTGCAACTTACTCAGAAGTTGTTGATGAATTTAGATCCAAGAAAGAAACAAAAGTTGTAGAGTCTTCCTGGGGTGCTTCAGATGAGGATGTTGCTCAGGGAAATTTATATCCTAGGTGGTATATTTCGGGTAACTTTTTACATGAGCAGTTTATGCAGTTTGAAAAATTGCTACTTGATTACTGTAAGGATGTGCTTGAGAAGTCGGCTTTTGCCAATCCTTCGGTTGCTACATTTCCAGAGTCTGCAAATAACCTACCAGTTTGGAATTTTAACCTTCTTTCAAATAATCAGGAGTTAAGCAATGAGGTTAAAGATGTGATAAAGCTCAGAGTTTCTTTAGATAAAGCCTTAAATTCGGATAAGTACTGGTGGTCCTGCAAGAATCCTTATTATGATTTAAATATGATCAAAAGAAGTTTGGAGATTTTGATGAAGGTTGTGGATAGAATTCCCAAAGATCAGGAAAGAGTGATAAAGGAAGCTAAAACCCTTAGGGACAACATTCTTGGTGCTTTGAAGACCTCCAATTAGTTAATAATTTTTTATCCTGCTAATTTTTATGGTTTGGGCAAATTTTTTACATATTTATCAACCCGCGGATCAATACAAAGACATTATTGAGGCTGTAGTAAAGCAGAGCTATAGACCACTGCTTACAAGTTTGAAGGCAAATCCTCATGCAAAAATTAACTTGAATATAAACGCATCTTTGACAGAGCTTTTAGATAAATATGGTTTTCATGACATTTTGGATTTAATGAGAGAGCTTGGCGCGAACGGGCAAATTGAATTTACTGGGTCAGCCAAGTTCCACGCTTTCTTGCCACTAACACCAGAGAAAGAAATATATAGACAGATTAAGATAAACTATGACACTAATAGATATTTTCTTGGCGAAGGTTATAAACCGGTCGGCTTTTTTCCTCCTGAGATGGGTTACAAACCTGGGCTTGAGAAAATTATTGAGGAGCTTGGGTACAAGTGGTTACTAATAGATGAGATTGCCAAAGACGGGAATGTTGGTACCGTGGATTATTCAAAGACCTACAAGATAAAGGGTTCTAATGTCTTTGCATTCTTTAGGGAGAGGAGACTCAGTAACACAATCATGGCTGCGGTCCCAAGATCAGGAGACACACTGTTTGAGGGGATGAAGCATGAAATTAGATCGGGAAACTACATTATTACCGCTATGGATGGCGAGACGTTTGGTCACCACAGGCCTGGCCTTGAAAAACTTATGTCGGACATCCTTGCCTCAAAGGCTTACAGGCTCGTGGGGATCTCTGAGCTTATAGGTCTTTATCCAAATGTTGAGGAAATCAGCCCAGTAGCATCTAACTGGGCAAGCAGTAAGCAAGATATTGACAGTAATATTCAGTTTTTGTCATGGTCAGATCCAGCCAACGAAATCCATACCATGCAATGGGACTTCCTACATTTTGTATTGAATAAAGTACACGCATTAGACGAATCTGTTTCAGGATATTCTGAGATAAGAGCTGATATGGACAAGTGTATTGCCAGTGATCACTACTGGTGGGCGTCTGCCAAACCTTGGTGGGGACTTGATATGATTACCGAAGCGGCCTACAAACTTCTTTCGGTTTTAAAAAGGATTCCTGATGTAACTCAAGAAGAGGTAAACAAAGGCCAAGATTTTTGCGAAAAGATTGTTACAACAGCATTAGATTGGCAAAGAAGCGGAAAAATTAGAGATATGGCATCTCAGCAAAATGGGGTGCTAAGGATACCTTTTAAGGAAAGGACCCTTGAGACTTCTGGTAAAGAAAATGTGTACCTTGCTTTCATAGACATGATAAGACAACTAGAGAAAAAAGCAGCTGAAGTTGGGGAGTATGAAAAAGCCATTCTCTGGCGTGACGCTTACTACAAACTTGAGAACAAGTCTGACGTCTATGATGCAATAAATGCCATAGATTTGGTTAGGGTGGAGCTTGGTAACGAAAAAGTGGAAGAAGTAATTAAAAGTTACGAAGGAAAATACAAAGAGATACGGGGAGGTCAGCCTGAACAAAGGGGTTCGTAAGATTGTCATGGTTTTAGCTATTTTATTTTAAGGTTCAATTTGGTACTATTTTAAATTGTGAAAATACTGTTTATTTGCTCCAGAAACAAAGATAGAAGCCCTACAGCAGAAGACATGTACAAAGGTAGGGGCAATGTAGAGGTAAAATCAGCTGGAGTTGATGCTGACGCAGAGAAAATTGTGACAAAGGAGATGGTAGAGTGGGCGGATGTTATTGTTGTAATGGACGGTATGCACGACAGGCATTCATTTAAGCTACATCAAAAATTCCCTTTTCTTAAGCCCATGAACAAAAAGATTGTAGATTTTGGTATTCCGGATAGATATGTAAGAGGAGAACCGGAGCTTGTTGAGCTTATTTCAACAAAGATGAAGTCTAATTTTGGCCTCTAGCACCTGAATCACCACGTTTAATGTTTAATTAGAGACTAGCCGTACGCACATCAAGATTAAAAACCCTTAAAAAAATCTCAGTTACCTCTCAGAAATTCCTAACTTTTCATAGTTCATTTTGTACCCATAGTATTTATAAACCTTGATTCTATAACACTAAATTGTTGACATTTTTTGGTGCGGTTCTATACTCAATGTATCACCAAATTTTAGCGCAACGGCGCAAAAATATAATGCCCGAAGTACCTGCTCAAGACCTGTTATCAATTAAAGATGCCTCCGAGTTTCTTGGAGTTTCAAAATCCTCACTTAGGAGGTATGAAGCCGAGGGCTTAATTGTGTCTAAAAGGGATGGAGCGTCTGGATATAGATTTTACGAAAAACCCGAGGTAGAAAAACTTAAATCTTATTTATCCCAAAATTCAGTCGAGAGAAAATTTGATATAGCAAAAAAGAGAGCGGGGCAAAGCGCTTTGTTCAAGGAGTACTTAGACAAGTATGACCCAAAGAAAAACGAAGACCTAGTCTCTTATATCTCAACAGGCAGGAACGCCAAATCAATCTTTACAAGTGTTACAAAAAGAGCTGTTTACGCTTATATCGTTGGGATGTTTGTGCTACTTATCAGTGGGTTCATTGGTTCATTTCAGCTTCTAAACGCTTTTCTTGGTAAAGAGACTGCTCAGCTTGAGGGCTTTACTGAAGGCAATTATGCAATTCTAGGCACTGCTGAGGACGCAGTACTTGGTAAAGTTTCGTTTCAGATACCAGCTTATTTTAATGCTGGGCTTAGTGTTGAGCAGGGGTTAAGTGTAAAAGGAAAAACACTTTTAGATGGCGAAGTCGAGATTAACGGAAATATAGATGCTGATTCGTATAATTTAAATCTTGGCACTGGTCGTATAACGGCTGCTAATGTTATCTACGGTTTAGTAGCTGGGACAAATGTGGCAATCACTGCCGGTCAGACGCCTACAATTTCGTTTTCAGGGGATTTAACAGAGGGCGTTAAAACATTTCAGGGGGAGGAAGGCGATGTTGAACTAGAAGCTGGAGATAATATCCAAATAGACGGGTTAACAATATCTGCTGATTTGAGTAGCGTTGAAAATCTTGACCTTGCTGACGTTAGGAGCAATGGAGGTTGCGCAAGTTGTATAACAGACGCTGATGTTGCTGATGAGATCACACTATCTTCTAGCGCAAGTGTTTCTGGAAATGCAGTGAACAGCGGAGTTGTGGGTACAACAGTTGGAGGCACAGGCCTAACCTCTTATGTAACTGGGGACATTCTTTATGCATCTTCTGCAAACACTCTTTCAAGACTCCCAATAGGAACTGCAGGTCAGATTCTCACCGTTTCAGGAGGAAATCCAGTATGGAATAGCGCCGGAAGTGGAAGCTGCCCTACATGTGTTCTAATGGATCCTGCAACTAATCAAGTAATCACGCCTACTGCAGGAAACGTAACTGGTCTTTCGGTTGCTCAAGCTCCTTCAGGCGGTGCCAATGTTTTTAGTGTCACGAACAATGCAGGGTCTACAGGATACTTAGTAGTAGATTCAACAGGGGACGTTTCTTTTTCTGGGGATGTTTCTGTTACAGGTTCTGGAACTTTTGGAAGCCTTGTTGTTAGCGGGTTAGGAACTGGTGTTGTTAAATCCAACTCTGGAACTTTATCTGCAAGTGCTGTAGGTCTTGCGAGCTCAGACATTACTGGAACGCTTGGAGTTGGGAATGGTGGAACAGGAGCAACAACCTTAACCTCAAATGGAATACTTTATGGAAATGGAGCTTCAGCAATTGGTGCTACAACCGCCGGCACAGACGGTCAGATTCTAGTAGGTGTATCTTCCACAGCTCCTATCTTTAGAACATTAGGAGGGGATGCAACTATCAACAGTACGAATGGAAACTTAACTATCTCAGCAGACGCAGTAGCACTTGGAACAGATACAACAGGTAACTATGTTGCTTCAATCACGGCAGGAAATGGTTTAACGGGAGATGTATCAAGCGAAGGGGGAGCAGCAACCTTAGCCGTTGGAGTTGGCAATGGACTTACCGCAGGATCTGATCAAATTGATCTTGATACGACCACAACAGGAGTAACTCTCAATGCGTCATCAAACTCAGGTTTGGAAACAGATGCATCAGGACTAAGACTACTTGGAGGATGTAATGACTCCGAAGTACTCATGTGGGTATCAGGAGGCGGTGGAGCATGGACATGTACAGCACCTTCAGGTATTGGAGGGGTTGGAGATATTACTGCGGTTGGAAATATTGGTTCCGGCGCAGCTTTTGATGGCACTCAAGGACATACATTATATTTTGAGGGTGTGACTGCAGATGACTATGAAGTTATATTAACTTCAGAAGATGCTTTGGCAGATGCAACTATTACACTGCCAGCCGAAACAGGCACCGTTTGCTTAAGCTCTGGAAACTGTTCAGGCGGAGCAGGAGGTTCAAAGTGGACAGATTCTGGAAGCACTGTTTACTTAACAGACACAACAGATGAGTTAGTGCTTGGTGGAAGCTCCCCACTTTCGTCATCAAAATTCTCAATTGATGGGGATGCTGACCAAATTCAATTTTTAGTCCAAGGTGTGAATGGGCAAACAGCAGGTCTTGTAGTGTTTGAGCAGTATGATGGGACTGATTCTCTTACAATTTCAAATAGTGGGGATGTTGTGGCTGCTGGCTCAATCACAGCTACCTCTAATATCACTGCAACAGCTGATCTGACAGCAAACGGTAATACGACACTAGGTAACGCTACTAGCGATATTGTTACAATAACTGCCAGAGTAGCCCAAGATTCTGATGTTATCCCAGTGGGTACTGTAGGGACAAATGATCTTGGAGGTTCGTCTTTGCCCTGGGATAATATTTATGCAGATGTTTTAGACATTAATGTGTCCGCAAATTTTGACGGTACTGCAACAGTGACTAGCACTTTAAACGCAAACGGAACTCTAGATTCCAACGGTGATCTCTCCATAGCCGATACAAACATAGCATTTGATGGAGCTTCAACAACCTTTACAACAACTGGAGCATTCACTCTAACTCCAGGAGGAAGCGTAATCCTTGGAGATGGTGGGGACACTATGGAAGTTAATACATCCGATTGGGATATCTCAGCCACAGGAGATTTAACAAACATTGGTTCTATTACTACAGACGGAAGAATTGAAACAGCTCCTCACAACAACAACGTAGGCCTTAATCTCCCTACAAACGCAGGAGCTCCAGCAGGAGTTACAGGGACAGTTGAAGGAGATGTTGTTTACGATACCTCAGGAGATGCCCTTTATGTATACAACGGAACATCATTCATTCAGATAGGTGGAGGTGGATACTCAGGATGGACAGTTTCAGATGGAACCGTATCCGAATCAATTGCATCTGGCGATTCATTAGTGATTTCAGGAGGAAACGCCCTTACATCAGCATATACAGCACTAACAAACACTTTAACAATTGACCACGACGACACATCTGCACAAACAAGCGTTGATAATTCGGGGACAAGTTTTATACAGGACATCACTCTTGATACATACGGTCATTTAACAGGAATTACTACAACTGACGCCGCAACAGCCCTTTCGAGTACATTTGATAACTACCAGTCATGGACTCTTGCAAGCGACGCGGGTGGAACAAACCAGACAATTTCAAGCGGTAACTCGGCAAATATTTTGGGTGGATCGAATGGGATAGACACGGTTACATCAAACACAGACACACTTACAATCAATCTTGACACTACAGAGATTGGAACAACTACGTTTGGAGCTAACAGCGACTTTACCTGGACATTTGATTCAAGCGCAGGCACTGACGCAACATTTTTGGTTGATACAAACTCACTTGATTTAACAACAGGTGCTGCGACTGATTTATTCAATGTTCTGACTGGAAATCTTAAAGTTGGTAACGGCTCACCAACTGTTTCACTTGATGGTGAGGATGGCTATATTGAAGGCACATTAGAGGTGGATGGTTCGGTTAGGTTTGATGGCAACCAAACACTTGCAGGAACAGGAGCAGTTTTATCCCTTACAAGCTCAACAGGATTTTTTGATCTTTCGGCTATTTCGCACGCTACTAATGCAATTTCTGGATTTAAGCTTCCGCAGGCTGCTTTGGCAAGTGGGCCTTCAAGTGGAGATGGTTTTTTGGCTTTTGATACTGACGATAACCAGGTTAAAGTTTGGTACAGCGGTTCGTGGAATAACATTTCAGGCGCTTCAACAACATTACAGCAAGGTTACTCAAATGATCCTGACGGTTCAGAAACTGTCATTACTCTTTCGTCAGATGATGATTCTCTTGTCTTTAGAAACCCAGCAGCTTCCGGCACTGACTCTGGCTACCTGATAAATCTTGACCAGCTTGCAACCGGAAATGTTGATACAGTTCAGGTAGGGAACGCAGGAACAGGCGAAGGGGTGCAGGTTACACTCTCTAACGCTTCTGGAACAAGAACAAACGGTATTTTAATTGATCAAACTGGTGCAGGAACAACAACAAATGCTATTAATATCACTGAGACTGCTGGAGCGATAACAACCGGAATAAATATTGGGGGAGGACTCTCAACAGCAGTTAATATTGTCACTGGATCAACAATAGGAATTAATTTGAACGCAAACACTATTGAAAATATTGGAAATGCGGGAACTGATTTTGATTCATCTGGTGGTTTGACCATTGCAGGTACAACAACAGCTAACGGAACACTCACTGCAAATGGCACTTTGGATGCGAATGGGGTGTTCACACTTGGAGATGGGGGAGATACAGGTGCTATTGATACATCCGATTGGGATATCTCAGCAACTGGTGACTTAACAAACATTGGTTCTATTACTACAGACGGAAGAATTGAAACAGCAGGTCATAACAATGGAGTTGGTTTGAATATCCCAACAAATGCTGGAGCTCCAGTAGGTGTTACAGGTTCTGCAGCAGGGGATCTTGTTTGGGATACATCAGGAGGAGTTCTATATGTTTACAATGGTGCTACTTTCACTCCTGTTGCAGGAGGGGCATACTCTGCCTGGGCTCTTTCCGGTGATTCAGGTAGCGATCAGACAATATCAGCTAATGACACCGCTGAGTTTACAGGAGGGGTTGGTATTGATACCGCTACAAGTTTAACAGATACATTGACACTCACTTTTGATTCTACTGAGATAGGGACAACTACGTGGGGAACTACATCGGATTTTGTATGGACATTTGGTACTTCCGCTGCAACCGATACAACTTTGGGCTTTGATTCAAACTCAACAGATTTAACACTTGGTGCTACCGCAGACATTTTTAATGTTCTTACAGGAAATATTAAATTAGGGAACGGTACTCCAGATAATGCGCTGGATGGAGAGGATGCTTACATTGAAGGAAACCTTGAGGTTGATGGTTGGGCAGAATTTACAGGAAATGCATATTTTGGTGGTGTTGCTGAAAACATACCGAATGCTGCTGTTGTAACCGTGGCAGGTTCCCTTGAAGATACGACTAACTGGCAGAATAGTTTGCTTGTGGACACTAGTGTGTGGCCTAGTGGGATTAGTAATGAGAAGTACATTGGCATCAAGTCGAATCTTTACACAACTTTAACAGCAGATAGGCTTTCAGGTGCTGAGATGCAGTCCATGGAAGCAGGGATTTATTATGACCCTGCTGTTGTTGCAACCTTAGGTACCGCTACAGGTTTGATGACAAAGATTTGGTCTGCAAATTCTGACGCTACAATTACAAATGCCTTCGGGGTTGTCATTGAGACACCTGACTCTACAGGTACAATTGTGAATAATTATGGATTAAGGATTAAAGATCAAGGTGTTTCTACTACGGATAAATACAATATATATTCGGATGGTAGTGGTTACCATTTTTTTGAGGGTCAAACGGGAATAGGTGCGGGAGCAGATGCTCCTTCTAATCAACTTGAAGTAAGAAGCGTTACATCCCCTCAATTTAGAGTAGCTTATGATAGCTCAAACTATGTTACAGAAGGGGTTGCAAGCAATGGTGCGGTAACTTTTGATGCAGCAGGCGCAGGAGCCTCTTTTACGTTCTCAGATGGGGTAACTGTGTCAAGCACCCTCGTGACCACTGGAGCATTAACCGCAAACGGAACTCTAGATTCCAACGGCGATCTTTCCATAGCCGATACAAACATAGCATTTGATGGAGCTTCAACAACCTTTACAACAACTGGAGCATTCACTCTAACTCCAGGAGGAAGCGTAATCCTTGGAGATGGTGGGGACACTATGGAAGTTAATACATCCGATTGGGATATCTCAGCCACAGGAGATTTAACAAACATTGGTTCTATTACTACAGACGGAAGAATTGAAACAGCTCCTCACAACAACAACGTAGGCCTTAATCTCCCTACAAACGCAGGAGCTCCAGCAGGAGTTACAGGGACAGTTGAAGGAGATGTTGTTTACGATACCTCAGGAGATGCCCTTTATGTATACAACGGAACATCATTCATTCAGATAGGTGGAGGTGGATACTCAGGATGGACAGTTGACTCATCAGACGATGCAGAGACAAGGCTTATTGCTTCTGGTGCCACAGTTTTATTTAATGGCGGTACCAACGGCATTGATGTTGATGTTTCAGGAGTTGCAGATCAATTAACAATCAATCTTGACACTACGGAGATAGGCACTACTACGTTTGGAAGTGAAGCAGGAATAACGTGGACATTTAATGCCTCTGCAGGAGTAGATTCAACATTTGCTTTTGGTGACAATACTTTGAACATTACTACAGGTACAACAACATTGACAGGAGACGCTGTTGTTACAGGAGGGGATTTGGATATTACTGGAGTTACTGCCTCAAACGGTCTAGATCTAACTACGGCTAATTCAGACTCATTTAGTGTAAGGGTGGCAAATACTGGAGTGGCTGGCGAAGCTCATACAACACTAGAGGCTTCAGACGGGGATTTTATTATTAAGACACAGACGGGCAGTTTGTTAATTAAAGATGATAGGAACACAAATGGTGTTTATCAGGCAGTAGTTGATGATGAGCTATTTATATTTGGGGAGAGTGTGCAGGATGCGTCAGTTTACTTTGGTGCAGACACATCTTATCCCAATATCTCATCGTCCTCGTCAAATTTAATACTTTCTAACGCATTAGAGTCTATATTTAGATCCTCATCACAGGTTATGAACCCTGGAGTAGAGCAATCTATTTTAATGGTAGATGGGGCTGGATCAAGCATAAACCCAGCATCTGGAAGTAACATAATTAATCATTTATACATAGATCCAATAAACGTTAACCATACAGGATCCGCTAACTATGTATATGGGATTAATTTGGGTGCTCTTCCTATAGATGACCTTCAGGCTAATGAATACGGTGTATATATAGGTGCAAGTTGGGATTCTGATTTGGTGTTTGGCGACACTACGCCTAGAATTCAGTTGGCTAATGCTTCCACACTTACTCTTTACGATGGAACACAAAACCTTCTAACCATTGCAGACAATGGAACAGCTGCAACTCTTTCGTTACCAAACACAGGATTCATAGATCTCTCTGCAATCACGCATGGATCCGCAGCAAACCAAGGTTTAAGACTTCCTCAAGCAAACTCATTTACCAATCCAACATCAGGAGAAGGTTACCTTGCTTGGGATGCAGACGATAATGCTCTCTATGCATACAATGGATCCTCATGGCAGAATGTCTCTGGAGCATCTACAACACTACAAAATGCATATGATAACGATGCGGATGGTTCCAACTCTATACTTGCCTTAACATCAGCAGATGATTCACTTATCCTAAGAAACCCAGCAGCATCTGGTACAGACTCTGGATACCTTATGAATCTTGATCAGTTAGCAACAGGAGCAGTAGACGCTCTTCAGATCTCAAACGCTGGTACAGGAGAAGCTCTTCAAGTATCTCTAGCAAACGTAGCAGGATCTACAACAAACGGAGCTCTCATCGAACAAACAGGAGCTGGTACCATCACAAATCTTCTTAACTTAACAAGAACAGCAGGTACAGTAACCACAGGACTTAACATCACAGGAACAATGACCAATGGTATTGATCTTAATGCAAACACAGTAGTTAACATTGGAAACTCAGGCACTGACTTTACCTCAACAGGTGGATTAACATTAGCAGGGGATCTTACATCAAACGGAAATACAACAATAGGCAACGCGTCAGGAGACACTCTAACTCTTAATGCAGCTACAGTAACTGTAGCAAACGATACAGATTTTACACTTACAGGTGGGATAAATGGCCTTTCGTTTGATGGAAGTACCTTTTCAGTAGACGCCAGCAGTGATCGAATAGGAATTGGCACAGCCGCCCCAGACTATCAGCTTGACGTGGTCAACTCAGCCGCAAGCATGGCAAGGATTCAGACCACAGGCACTTCAGATGTTCAACAGGCAGCACTCTTCCTTGAAAACAGCAGAGGCACGCTGGCATCGTACGGAGGTATATTCTACGGAGGCACCGGGTACACATCCTTTGACTACTTTGGGCTTGATAGAGCAGACAAATACTTTGTAGTAGCAGGAGGAGCATCAAACCTTGGAATGGGTGTTGGAACATCTACTTCGCAACCACTAGTTCTTGGTACAAATAACCAAGAGAGAATAAGAATCGAAGGGGCAGGAGATGTTGGTATTGGAACAACTGATCCTAATAACCCGCTCGAAGTTCTATCCACAACAGAGCCTCAATTTAGACTTGCATATAGTACAGGTGCATACGCTATTTTTGATGTAACAAATACTGGAAGGCTTTACATTGATACAACCGCAGCAGTGGCAAATTCAATTGAGTTTGCGAAGGGTGTCACAGCAAGCAGCACTTTGACCACAACAGGGCAGTTAACAGCAAACGGAGCTTTTGTTGCGAATGGGAACGTAAATTTAGGAAGTGACTCTGCTGATGTAATAACAGTAAATGGACTTATCCAAACTGATAATGATCTAATTCCTGTAGGAACAACAGGAGTTAGTGACCTTGGTTCTTCCTCAACTCCATGGGATAACCTTTATGTAAACACAGTTACCCAAAACGGAACAACATTGGCAAACACATATGCACCTATAAACTCAAACTTTGTTACGGTTACAACAAATGGTACCTTAACAGGTGAAACAGGAATTGATAACTTAACAACTGCAATCTCAACAACCTCAACCTTAAATGTGGATTCATCCTCAACATTAAACGCAGTGACACTTGATGCAGGAGCAAACTTCACAATGACATCAGGAGCTGGGGCATTCACTCAGACATATACAGGTACAACAACTGATGCACATACAATTACTGCTGCATCTTTAACTTCTGGAAGTGCTGTGGCATTAAACGGCCCCTCAGGTGGGACTTCAGGAGTAACAAATGGTTTAGTTGAACTTACAACAGATATAAACGATACTGGCGCTGCCTTGTTAATTTCAGGGACAGTAGACACTACGACTGCTCTAGGGTATGGAGATGGAATTAGAGTGGATTTAACAAATTCTCCGAGTACTGAAGCGAATGCAGTGGTTGGGGTTAATTCAAATGTAACAGACAGTACAACACTAGCAAACTTTCTGTATGGTGTAAGCTCCACTGTAACAAACTCAGCAACATCAGGCTCAAAAGGCTCAGCAACATCAGGTTACTTTGGTATTGCAAATTCAGGTGCGGGATCTATCACAACAGCAACTGGAGTCTATGGAAGTCTTTTGGCTTCATCAGGCTCAATTGGTACTGCAATTGGAGTTCAAGGAAGAGTTTCGGCTAATGGTACTGGATCAATTTCTACTTCAGCTACGGGTATTCTTTCGCAAATTGCCAACACTACAACAATGCCAACAGTGTATGGAGTTAGGATGGACGGTTGGTCAAATTCTGGGACTGTGAATACATCCTACGGCCTTTATATGGACACCTCCATTGATGTGGGTTCTACCGGCAGGTATGCACTTTATTCAACATCAACTTCAAATTCATACCTTGTGGGGAATGTAGGTATCGGAACGGGCTCAAGTGGTACAGCAAACAAGCTTGAGGTTAGAAGCACCACGTCCCCTCAGCTAAGAGTTGCATATGACAGTACTTATTATCTAACAATAGGATCTGCTGGGTCAGGAACGGTTACTTTTGATGCTGCTGGGTCAGGGGCTGGTTTTGCTTTTAACGATGGTATTACTATGGCAGGTACAATTGTTCCTGATGGGAATAATTATTACGCTTTAGGGTCTCCTACCGATGCTTGGGCTGGTGTCTATGGATATGATTTCAGAACAGGAGATACGTTAATTATTGACGATGGCATTGACGGGGCTAACCTTACAACATTTACTGCAAATGCGGATGGGTCTCTTACTCTTGACTCTGCTGGGTCAAGTCCAAGATTCATTTTTTCAGACGCAATCACAGCCTCCACAAGTTTGACTTTAAGTAGCGTAACAGGATTTTTAGACCTTGGAGCTGTAACTCACGCTTCCTCAGCAAATCAAGGATTTAGACTTCCTCAAGCTAACTCATTTACTAACCCAACTTCAGGAGAAGGTTACCTTGCATGGGATGCAGATGATAACGCTCTTTATGCTTATGATGGTTCCTCCTGGGTTTCAGTAAACGGAGCTTCAACAACTCTTCAGCAGGCGTATGGAAATGATGCTGCTGGATCAGATACAATAGTAGCCTTAACATCAGCAGATGATTCGTTAATCTTTAGAAACCCAGCAGCATCTGGAACAGACTCCGCCTACCTTTTAAACATTGATCAGTTAGCCACTGGAACACAAGATGCTCTTCAGATCTCAAACGCAGGTACGGGAGAGCTCATTCAGCTTTCTTCTTCACATACATCAGGAACAAAAACCAATGGTATCCTTCTTGACCAATCAGGAGCAGGTACACTAACAAATGGAGTTAATATTACAAACTCAGCAGGAGCTTTAACAAATGCTATTACAATTGGATCTGGAGCCCAGACAATCACAACAGCACTTAACATTGCTTCTACAGGAGTAACAACTGATATTAGACTTCAAAATGGAGAGACAATTGATAACAATACGGATGGGACAATAACGCTTGGTGGTGATGTTAGTATTGATGGTTCTCTATCGATTGATCCTGGTTCAACAAAGTATTCTCAGCTTATAGCAGCAACAGACAATCTTTATTACGAAGGGCCAACTAGCCACGTATTCAGAAATTACATAACTGGGTCAGATTTCTCTGGATCTCAGTTCATTTCTACTTTAACTATAGATGGCCCAGAGTACTCAATTAATATTCCAATGGACGGCAATGATTCCCAGTCTGGTATATATGTTAACCCTCCGGCGAGAGATCACACAGGTACTGGAAATAATGTTTACGGCATGTATGTAAATAGCATCACAGCCGATCCTCAGGCAGTGGGTACTGGATTGTATATTGGTAGCAACTGGGATTACGAAATGTATTTTGCTGGCACAACACCAACTATGAGAATTGCAAGCGGTGAGACATTCGCAATTAATGATGGAACACAAAACCTTCTAACCATTGCAGACAATGGAGCAGCGGCAACCCTTTCGTTACCAAACACTGGATATATTGATCTTGGCTCAATAACATATGGATCTACAGCTTCTCAAGGATTAAGACTTCCACAAGCTGCCTCTTTTTCAAACCCATCAACTGGAGAAGGATACCTTGCGTACGACTCGGATGACGATAGGCTTTACATGTACACTTCATCGGGTTGGACTGATGTATCTGGGGCGTCCACTACTTTCCAGCAAGCTTACTCTAACGACGCAGATGGATCGGATGCTACTGTCACGCTTTCAGGTACGGATGATTCTATAGTCTTCACAAATCCATCCTCTTCAGGTACGGATTCGTCTTTTATGATGAGCTTAACTCAGCAGGCCGCAGGAGATATCGATACGCTAAGGCTTTCAAATTCTGGCACTGGAAACGAAATAGACCTGACCTCAACAACCCCTTCGATTTCTATTGCTGACACTGGAACGCTAACAATTTCAGATAACACAAATTCTCTTCTTACCCTTACAGATAACTCTAATTCAGGATTACTCTCTACTGGAGATCTTACACTTGGCTTGAATGATTCCTCTGCAACAATCACCACGGCTGATACAGACGAGGCGCTTACAATTCAACCGAATGGGGTAGGGGCACTTAACTTAACCACAACTACAGGTTCTCAAGTTTTTACATCTGCTGTTGCAACAACTGGAACCACATCCTCTTCTTGGGTCTTTTCAAACAATTCACTAACCTCTGGAACAGGTGCCTACTTTAATTCTTCCTCATTAACAACTGGTAGGCTAATGGATCTGACTACAGGCTCTGCAAACACATTGTCAACAGGCACAATCCTAAATGTTATGTCTCAGTCTACTGCACTGACAACTGCAACCACAGGCGGATCGCTTGGGTATTTTGACTGGTCACCAGGCTCTTCAGCTACAGCTACAGGAGATCTGTTCAGGATTAATATTGGTTCGAATGGGTCTACATCAGGAAACCTTTTTAATGTGACCGACAACGGTACATCACTCTTCTCAGTTTCTGAAACCGGCATTACATCTGCCCTTCCACATTCGTTTACAGCGGCTGGTGACGTGTCTATAGCATATGATCTTCAGTTTACAAACCAGACAGCTTCTTACATAAAGTCCAATGCACCTCTGTACCTTGAAGCAGGAGAATCTTTTGAGAGCAATGATTTGACACTTAGGACTTTTAACGCGGGAAGCATAGTGTCTGATCTCACAGGAACAGGGAATTTTGAAATATACCCCTCTGCAACTTCAAGAACAACAGAACCCGTTTTAACTCTTTCTACAGCAAGTTATGTGCATACAGCTGCTGAGTCAGCAAGATATTTGGATCTAGCTTTCACAGATGCGTCTACCAACACTACTGGTAACTCGTCAACATCAGGTATTTATGTTGCTCCTACAATAAATACATCAGGTGCTGGTACTAAAGACGTATCATCTATTGAAGCAGCATCTCCAACTATCACAGGGTGTGCTTCAGGGGCATGTACAATTAGTTCGTTAAGAGCTAGCACTATTCAATCCGGTGCTGCCAGCACACTTGTGAACAATGGTATTAGAGTTTCAGCCTACGGTATTTCTGCGGGAACTTTAAACGGTCTTAATGTCTCCTCAATTACTCCTGGAGCAGGCACAGAGTACGGCGTAACTCTTGGATCTGGATGGGACGCAAATCTTTACTCAGTTGATACAACAACGGTTTTTAAGATTGCGAATGGGGGAACATGGACCTTTGAAGATGACGCTGCAACAGATGGAAATGATATTTTGGTGCTTTCAGATGTGTCTGCCTCAAGCAATCATGTGCTTTCTGGAGATTCTGATACAGGCTTAGTGCTTTCAGGAATGACTGTTGATTTGTCCACAGGTACAAATGAAGATCTGGCAATTACGCCAAATGGAAGCGGAGATATAAGATTAAATAGCGATGATGATAGTTATATCTGGGCGATAGGTTCAACAAATACTACGGGAGATGTCATCAGGGCCGACATTGGATCATCTGCAACTACAGGGTCTGCAATTTTAGCTACCGGTTACTCTAATTCAGCCTCCGCAAACACAGGGCTTATAGAGTCGTTTTTGACAGCTCTTCCATCTATTTCTAATTATTCTACTAATATGTACTTATCTACTAGCGTTGATGAAAGCGCTTCATCCAGCAGTACAATAAGTGGCTTGAGAAATACTGTTTCAAGCACTCAAACCATCAGTGGCCTGAATATGTATGGTGATTATACAACTGTGACAAATTCTGGTTTAGTTGATGGAGGTTCAAAGACCTTGTATGGGGGTTACTACAGTGTATCTGCTTCAAACTCGTATAATACTTCCACCACAAATGCATACGCTGGGTATTTTTCAGCTTCAGCTTCCCAAGGATCTGGATCTGGAACTGTGAATTCATACGGAGTTTACGTAGCCAATGGCACTTCCTCAACAAATGGAACATCCACAAAGTATGGTTTATATGTTGCGGGCCAATCAGGTGCAGACACAAATTACTCAGCTATGTTTGATACTATTAACTCCACGACTTCAAACGCTGCCACTATTGCTATAGGGAACAGAGCTTCAACAGACACAAACAACTACACAACTCTAAATGTCAGAAATGCAGGTACAGGTTACTTTAACCTAGAGCTTGTAAAAGGTTTTATAAATATGCAGGGTATGAATACTTTTCAGGATGATTTCATGGGAAGGATGTTAGATACAAATAATTGGCAAAATCCCACTGCCACGGGAGCTGCCACATGTAACTTCACATTTCAAACTGCCGTAGTTAATGGGGTTCTCAGGCATACAACTGGTACCACAAATCCAGGTGCCTGCTATACCTCAACTCAGGCTACATTAACAAACGGCTTTTACCAAAGACAAAATAACCCAGTATTTGAAACAAGCGTTAAGCTTGGAACTGATACAAATGGCTCACAAAGAGCTTTCTTTGGACTTTCAACAGCTGTTCCAGGTTCAGGTTCTGACACTCTTACAGGTGCTCATGCTTATATTGGAAAGAGAGCAGCCGATACAACCTGGCAGTGTATAACATCTGATGGGACAACCGAATCAGTGACTAGCACTGGTGTTGATATCTCAACAACAACATTCCAGAGACTCAGAGTTTGGCTTCAGAATGGTACAACACCTCAAGTAATTTGTTCTGTGGACGGCACAGCAGTCTCAAAAACAACTAATATTCCCGGTGCAACAACACTCATGGATATTATGCTTAAGACAGAGACTTCGGACACCACTTCTGAGAATAATGATATAGATTATGTTAGGACGTGGCAGGACGATCCTGAGCCCAGCTCGCTTACACAGGCTAATTCACAGCCGTCGGTTTTAGATGGTCTTGCTGGCGGTATTGATATGACGACAACCTCAGATATATCAGAGATGTACCAAAGAGACATTGAAACATATGCAGAAGCAAAACCAGGTGATGTTGTATCACTTAACGATAACGGTCAGATTACGCTTTCTTCAATAGAGAGTGACAGAAAGCTCTTAGGTGTTATCTCAACCGATTCTTCCCTCATAGTTGGCGGTGGTAAATTCAACTCAGCCGCAAAAGTAGCAATTTCAGGAAGAGTTCCCGTTAAGATATCACCAGATTCAGATCCAATTGTGCCAGGCGATTATCTTACATCTTCTACAACTGTAGGAATGGCCAAAAAAGCAACAAAATCAGGAATTATGCTTGGAAGAGCAATTGAATTCTGGAACCCAGGCGATTCAAAAGACAGAGTGCTAATGGTTGTTTCAACAAACTGGGCATCTCCTGACTCTATGATGACGCTAACAGATGGAGGATCACTTACATCTGAGGCTTATACAAAAGCAGAAGTTGACGCTAAGCTTTCAGATATAGACAGAACCCTTGGAGTTTCAAATTCAAAAGATGAAGCACAGGCGATAATTTCTGGAGTTGCAACTTCATTAAACGAAAAGATTGATTCGCTTTCAGGTAGGATTTTGGCTCTTGAGAGTCAGCTTTCTGCTCTTGAATCTTCAAATTCAGCAGAAGCCCTTTCGACTGATGTTAGAGAAGGTGATAATCTTTCAGACGAATTTGCCACAAAAGATCAGGCAACAGATCTTCAGTCTCAAATTGATTCGCTTAAGGCTACGCTTAAGATTCTTACCGGCGAATCATTCGAAGCTACATCAAGCTCTGAACTTTCTGAATCTTCAGAGTCAGCTGAGCTTTCAGCCAGCTCAAGTGTTAAGAGCCTTCAAGTCAACGAATTTGCAAGAGTCCTTGGAGATTTGAGGGTGGCAGGGCAGTCGTTCCTTTCGGATCTTAATGTTGCCGGTAAATTAACTGTAGGGCTTTTGACAATAAGTGATGCAGATCAATCAATATCGTCAATCGGAACTCTTAAGCTTCAGTCAGACGTTCTTGCAGGAGACTTGGACATTTTCAACGGAAAAGTTGTAATTTCAAACGATGGGGCCATAACTGCAGTTAAGCTTGTAGCTGACTCGGTTGAGGCTGAAGAAGGGGTAATTAATAGCCTTTCTATAGAAAAGCTAAATGTCTCACAAGTTTCAGCTGACGATAATGTAAACCAAAACGCAGCTCTTGGTAGTGCAGTTATCAAAGCAGGTAGCAAGAGTGTCAAAGTTACAAGCAATAAGTTGACATCAAAGTCACTCGTGTTTGTAACCTCAAAAGATAAGCCATTGTCAGTTGCATACAAGATTCTGTCAGACAACGAGTTTGAAGTGCTAATTGATGCCTCTCAATCTTCAGATACCACAATTAACTGGTGGCTCATAAATTAATAGACAAATGAGTAGTTTTATTACCTTACTACCTGTACTCAAGAATCAGTTTAAATTCGTTATTCCAACATACCCTCTATCCTGATACACTTATACAGATGAAAATTTTGCTTGCTGCCTCAGAAGTGGCCCCAATCGTTAAAGTAGGTGGACTTGGCGATGTAGCAGGTTCGCTTCCAAAAGCGCTTCAAAAGCTTGGCATTGAAGCTGATGTTGTTATTCCTTTTTACCAGATCATAGATCTCCACAAATTTAAAATTATTAAGCAAATGACTATACAGGTGGGCTATGCAAATAAAACTCATGAGGTGGGTGTGTTTAAAACAAAACTTCCCGGTAGCAATGTTGATGTCTTTCTTTTAAAAAACGATGATTACATGGCTCACGGTGGCTCTGATGCTTTCACTTCATTACAAGATGAGGTTGAACGCTTTGCTTTCTTCAATAAAGCCTTGGTTGAGTTCATAAAAGCCTCATTTAACACATATGATCTTGTGCATTGTAACGACTGGCACACAGGTATGGTCACGCATCTTTTGGAAGAGGAGATAGGTGAGGATAGACCGGCCACGCTTTTCACAATCCACAATATTGCATATCAAGGTCAGTGGGATATGGAACTTGTTTACGAAATGGGATTGTCCGTTCCAGAACATCAAATTCTACAGTGGGATCTTGAAGATAAACATGTGAATTTTATGCTAGAAGGGATTGCGTCAAGCGATGCCGTTAGCACAGTATCTCCAACTTATGCCAAGGAGCTTCTTTTTGATGATATTGGTGGCCCTATGGCTGACATACTAAGATCAAGGCAGGGTAGGTTTTTTGGAATTATCAACGGCCTTGATTACGAATACTTCAACCCCAAAACAGATGTAAACCTAGTGCAGAGATTTGGTGCTGAGAACTGGAAAGAAGGTAAGCTTGCAGTTAAAAAAGCTCTTCAAAAAGAACTTGTTTTAGCTGATAAGAACGTCCCGGTCATCTCACTTATAAGTAGACTCGATCCAAATCAAAAAGGACTTGATATCTTTGGAGATATTATTGGGAAAATTCTTGAGATGGATGTTCAGCTTATCATTCTTGGAAAAGGGGACAAGACCTACGAAGAAAACTTTAAAAAACTTGCTTCGATGCAAAAATATCACGATAAGTTATCAATAAACCTTGGGTTTAATGAGGGCTTAGCAAGAAAAATTTACGCAGCTTCCGACTTTTTCTTAATGCCATCTAGGACGGAGCCATGCGGTTTAGCTCAGATGATAGCAATGAGATATGGTGCTCTGCCAATTGTTCATAAGGTTGGAGGGCTTAAGGATACTGTTGCGGATGGAAAAGATGGTTTTTCGTTTACTTTGTTCAAAGGAGATGCACTTTTCAGAACAATAGATAAGGCCGTTAAGCTTTGGGGGAGTGCAAAGTATGAAGGAATGGTAAAAAAAGCTATGGCTAAGGATTTTTCATGGGACTCAAGCGCGTTTGATTATTCGGAACTTTATAAAAAAGTGATAAATTTTAGAAAGGCGCAGAAAGCAAAGTAAATATGGGTTCTTTTATTTTTGATCCATTAACAGGCGATCCAACAATTTTATCTACAGATAGGTCAAAAAGACCTGATCAGACAGGTGCGGTGGGAACAAACGGAACCCCCGCTTCAAATAATTCACAAAACACTGTTTCTCAGCCAACTGTTCCAGTTCCAAATGGTGTGAAAGTCTCAGAAATTTCATTAGAAGACGCAAGTAAGGTAACAAGCAATAGTAATAACGCTACAGGTCAAGATCAGGGGAGTGCTGCAAATTCGCAAAATGGTGCACAATCGGCTAGTCAACCAAAACCCAAGATTGACTTCTTTGCAAAGGGTAATGAACACTTAACGCCTCCAGCACTTTATCAGGATGCTGATGACTGGAATGTTAGGGTGATTGCAAACAAGTACCCTATAATAGGGGATCATGAGGTTGTGATCCACAGCCCAGATTCGAACAAAGATATAGATGAGCTTTCAAACGAACAGGTTACAAGAATTGTTCGAGCGTACCTTAATAGGCTTCATGCTCACACAAATGAGGATAAAGAGGTCTTCATTTTTAACAACAGAGGACATAAAGCAGGGGCTTCGCTTGACCATCCCCATTCGCAAATAGTTGCTTTGAAAGGTTTTCCTGGAACTACGCAAAAAGAGAAAGAATCAGCTTTAAGGTATTATGACGAGCACAATACATGTTATTGGTGCGATGAGATTAAGGATGCAGTGGCTGAGACCGATCCAAATAAGAGCAGGGTAGTTATTGAAAGCACACATTTTGTTGCTATTACGCCAAAAGCTTCAAGGTGGCCGTATGAGGTAAGGCTCACGCCAAAGACGCACAGGCCAAACTTTGGAATGATTGATGAGCCTGAGATAAATGACTTTGCGGTGGTTTTGAAGAAGCTTTTGCAGATTTATGGGAAGGCTTTTAACTATCCAGATAGAAACTTTTGGATAAGAACGCAAAGGTACGATCCTTTCCACTGGCACGTGGGCTTTTTGCCTCATTTGAAGGTGTTTGGAGCTCTGGAGCTTGGAGCGGGGATTTGGGTGAACGATAAAGCTTCACCAGAAGATGCCGCTAAGCTTTTGAGGGAAAATATTGTTAGCTAGACTTCAGCTTGAGGTTTAATTTATTTACTATTTCTATAACTCGAGGAAAAATTTCTTCCTGCTCAGCTGTAAATTCTGGCAAGGCTTTGTTGAAATGGGTTTCAAATGCGTTAAGTGCAGTTAGAGTTAACTGATATAGTATAAGCATAGTTGCCAGTGTTGCTTTTTCATTAGGGAACATGGGTGTAATGCGGGAGATTTGCATATTTTCATCCCATTGAATATTAGACAGAAAATCAAGATCTAAATGCACTGAGCGTGAATGCTCTTTATAGAGGGGCACAAATAAACTTTTATACCATTGTTTTCCTTCGCCCCTCTTATATTTGACTCCTACTTTATCAATTCTTTTAACAATTTCCTCCATCTTCTGGTCACGAAAGAAATCTCTATAGTTTAAAGTTGCATATTCTCTCTCCTTATCAGGGAATTCATCAAAAAACATTGATAGGATAGTTTGTTCGGCAATAACTCGATTTAGAATGTATGTGGTTCTAAGATATCCTTGAGTGAATAAAATCATGGCGTTGCCACAAAGTTGTATATTTTGAATTGCGATGTCTAGGATTGTTGAGGATGGGTATTCATCGCTTTTTATTTTCCCATTTAGTAAATTAATTCTGTCTAAAAATAAATTTAACAGCAACATTAGATTTCCAATATCTGCCCCATGCTTCTCAAGGATTAGCTTGCTATTATCCACTTCAACATCATGGAATAAACTGTAAAACTTCACTATTAAGGTATATAAGATTCTTGCTCTGAATTCAAATACCAAAAACCCCGCCTTTCGACGGGGTTTTTCTTTGATCGTAACTTTGCTTTAACAGTGCGGGTTTTTGTTACCCGTCCACAGAAATTAGAATTACTTAAGGGTGACTTTTGCGCCTGCTTCCTCAAGCTTCTTCTTTGCAATCTCTGCTGCTTCTTTCTTTGCTCCTTCAAGAACAGCCTTTGGTGCTGCTTCTACTAGGTTCTTGGCTTCTACAAGTCCAAGTGCCTGGTTGATTTCTCTTACAGCCTTAATTACGTTGATCTTGTTTGCTCCTGCGTTTTCAAGAACCACATCAAACTGTGTTTTCTCTTCAACTGGTTCTGCTGGTCCTGCTGCTGGTGCAGCTGCCATCATTACTGGTGCTGAAGCTGAGACTCCGAACTTTTCTTCAAGAGCCTTTACTAAGTCGTTAAGCTCAAGGACTGTCATGCCCTCTACAAGCTCCATTACTTTTGTTGCGTTTGTTGATAAATCTGCCATTTTTGACACCTCCTTCTAAAATTTACTACTGCGATTAAGAATGAGACCAAGCTTATGCTCGGCCGTTCCCAGCCAAACGTTAGTTAGCCTGTTTCTTATCCGCAACAGCCTTTAATGCATATACTAGATTTTTCTTTGTTCCAGAAAGGACATTAACAAAGCCTGAAATAGGTGTGTTAAATCCTGCAAGAACTCTTGCAATAAGCTCGTTTCTTGATGGGAGTTTGCTGAGCGTTTCTACTTCGGTTGCGGAGTAGAATCTTCCATCTACAAATCCAAGCTTCATTGTTGGGATGTTTACGGTCTTTGCAAACTCGTAAAGCTTTTTAAGAGGGGAGACTGCATCGTTATATGCAAAGATGGTCATCATTGAGCCTTTAAGATTTTCCTTGGCCACTGTAGTGTCAATTCCATGCTCTCTCATGGCTACTTCCATTAAAGTGTTTTTGGCAACTTCAACTTCTGCGCCTTCTTCGGAAAGTTTGGCTCTAAGGTTATCAGCATCAACTGACTTAAGACCTTTGTAGTCAACAAAGTAAAAAGACTTTGCTTTTGCAACTTTCTCTTTAAGCATTGATACGTCTTTGATATTTTTCTTGTTTGGCATCTATTTTTAAGCTTTGTGAGAATAACAATAGGGGAGAATATGAAAAACGAATAGGAACCCGTTTTTGCGCGTTACACATGCCCTTGATTTATCGTGGACTAGTGTCTTAAGCTATTGTTTCCTCAGTAGGCCAATCCTTTAAACTATTTAATTCAAAACTTTATGTTTTGACACCTTACTATCTTAGGAACTTCACGATTGTATTAGAGGGGTGGGGTTTTGTCAAATAAACTGCCCGGGAGAATAAAACGCACTGTTCATAGCTTTGCTTCAGTTAAGGTAGAGGTATGAACAAACAACTACCAAAAATCCCGAGGTTTTACCCTCGGGATTTTCCTTTAACAATGCGGGTTTTAGTCTCCCGGGCAGAATAACGGGGGTTAGGCTTCAATAGCCACCTGAATGGATGGGCCCATTGTTGAAGCAATGAATGCTGACTTGATCCAGCCTGTTCCTGCTTTTTGTGGCCTGTTAGCTCTTAAAGTCTTGAAGATTTCGTTGTAGTTTTCAACCAAAGCTTCCTTTGAAAAGCTTACTTTTCCAATCTTTGTGTGGATGATAGGTGCGTTGGCTTCGTTTCTAAGCTCAACCTTGCCTTTTTTAAGCTCAGCTACAACTTTAACAAGATCTGTAGAAACGGTGCCTGTCTTTGGATTTGGCATCATTCCTCTAGGACCAAGAATTCTTGCAATCTTTGTGAGTTTTGGCATGAACGAAGGGTCAGCGCAAACTGCCTCAAAGTCGATTCCAGGCTTAATTTTGTTCTGTTCGATTTGGGCGATTCCTTCTTCGTTTAAAGAAAGATCTGCGCCTTTTACCTCAACAGCGGAGAAGGCTGCAACCTTAAGAGTTTTACCTGTTCCGTGTGGAAGAGAAGTTGTGGTTCTGAGAGTTTGATCTGGCTTTTTGATGTCTATATCAAGATTGATATGGAGCTCAACAGTACCATCAAACTTTGTGTAAGATGATTTTTTAACAAGGTCTAGTGCTTCATCAAGTGTGTACACCTTTTCTGCATCCACAACTTTGGAAGCAATTTGGTGTTTTTTTGACTTTAGCTCATCGCCCTTTTTAGCTTTTTTTGTTTCTTTTGCCATATTATTCCTTTACAGTAATTCCCATTGATCTTGCTGTTCCTTCTACTATTTTCATTGCAGCTTCAATGGTCCTTGCATTTAAATCCTTCATTTTTCTCTCAGCAATCTCAGAAACCTGTGCTTTTGTGACTACTCCTACTTTTTCTTTATTTGGTTTGCCTGAACCTTTTGGAATACCTGCTGCCTTAACAAGTAGGGAAGATGCAGGTGGGGTTTTGGTGATGAAAGTGAAAGATCTGTCATCATAAACCGAAATAATAATAGGAACAATATCGTCTCCCATCTTTGAGGTCCTTGCGTTGAACTCCTTACAGAATTCCATCAAAGGAACTCCGTGCTGACCAAGTGCTGGTCCTACTGGAGGTGCTGGGGTAGCCTTACCTGCTTGTATGTTTAGTTTAACTAGTGCTTTTAATTTCTTTGCTGCCATATACTTAAAATTTCCTTTAGTAGCGCGGGTTTTAGTCTCCCGGGCACTAAAATCAATACTTGGAACCCTTTCTTTGTAAGAGTTTGGATGAGAGGTCTAGAAGCATGACCTCGTTTCCTGAGCCGGCTTAAAGTGGGATTACCTGCAAAAAGTCGAGCTCCATTGGGGTTTCTCTTCCAAAGACTGAGATGAGAACCTTTACTTTACCTTGTTCGTCATTGACCTCGTCAACTTTACCAAGGAAGTCTGTAAATGGTCCATCAACAATCTTAACTGAATCTCCAACTTTGAATTTGGCTTCAAACTTTGGAGCCTCCATCTTCATGAATTTCATGATGGATTTAACCTCGGCTTCTGGAAGGGCTGTTGGTGTTGCGCCAGTTCCTACAAATCCTGTAACTCCTGATGTTGATCTGACAACATGCCATGTATCATCTCCCATTTCCATGTTTACAAGAATGTAGCCTGGGAAAATTCGCTCGTCAACTTTTCTTTTTTTACCTTCTGAAATAACAATTTTTTCTTGAGAGGGGACTAGGACCTTTAAAATTTTGTCCTGGTAACCATAAGATTCAACTCTTTGCTTTAATGCTATAGCAACTTTGTTTTCATGGCCTGAGTATGTATGAACCACATACCATCTGGCTTTTTCGTTTTCAACCTCAGATATGATTAAAACTCCCTTATCCTGAAGTGCTTCTACTTGTGGCTCTTTTTTTTGCTCATCCATAATTATTTGATTATAAGGTTTTTAAGCCCTAAATTAAAAACAGCGTCCAATATTGCTACATAGACGCCGACGACTAAACTAACACCTATTACATATCGCGTCAAGCGAACTGTCTGGTCTTTTGTGGGCCAGTTTACCTTGAGAAGCTCGTAATACGAGTCTTTAATAAATCCTATCATAAACTTTAGTCAAACCTACAATATCTTAACTGGATTTAGGCTTAATTGTAAGTAATTGTGACCCTGAGATTCTAGCACTAATTAAAAAACCAGTCCACTAAAACATTGGTTACGAAAGGGAAAAGGCAACGGGTGTGTGGTATTATTTAATGCAATGATATTCGAATTCCTTTCGTCTTATGGGCCGATTACCGGAATAATCATGTTTTTAATCACTTTTGGGCTTTTAGTTCTGTGCCTCACCGTGCACGAATTTGCTCACGCTTTCATTGCTGACAGGCTTGGAGATCCAACACCAAAAGCTATGGGCAGGCTAACTTTAAATCCTTTGGCGCATCTTGATCCAATAGGATCAGCACTTTTAGCTTTTACTGGATTCGGGTGGGCAAAACCTGTACCCTTTAACCCAAATTACTTTGCCAATCCTAGGCTTTATACTTCTTTGACTGCTCTGGCAGGTCCCGTGAGTAACTTCCTTTTTGCAATACTTTTTGCCTTTTTACACGAAGCTGTGCTTAGAGTAGGGTTTGGAAGTCCACTTGTGGGGATTGTGGCTCCATTGTTCTTTGTAGCCGCAAGAATTAATCTTGTGCTTGGGTTTTTTAACTTGATTCCAATAAACCCATTGGATGGTTTTAAAGTTGTTTGGGGGCTTTTGCCAAGGGACTTGGCGCTTCAATGGTCTGAGCTTGCTCAATACGGAATGTATATGTTGATTTTTGTAATTTTGGTTCCGATAGGGGGAAGCACATTGTCCGAAAGGCTTGTTTCGGTGCCGGTTAACATTGTAATGAAGCTTTTGTTTTGATATGGGGTGGCAATAAGCACTTCGCAGGGTTCGTTGCAGAAAGTCACGGTAGTTATGCAAATTTTAATAAATCTGATCAATACATTTTACAGTTTTTATTCGCATAATTGGGAGCTTTTTTATTTTGGTATTTTTACTGTTTTGTGCTTTATCAGAAGCATTTTAAAGCCTTCAAGATTTTATGTTTTATTAACTCTTGGTTTTTTGATTCTTACTTTTGAATTCGAATATACAAAGCATTTAATTCCTCATGTGAGAGAGAATGTTACGGAACTTATACTGGTTGACCCCGCAACTAGAAAATTTAACGTAGGGGATCTGTTATTTAGTAAGCTTTTACCTATCATGATGCAGGCGAGTGGGTGGTTTTTGGTAGCCTTTTCAATATTTTTTGTTAAGAAAGACTCCATAGAAAGTAAGTAACAATTTACTATTATATTTTGTTAAAAAACTCATTGAATTCTCAGTTAGATTTTGATAATATATCTATGACCGTAAGGTTACGTCCTGAGGTAGTCGGACATGGAAGCCTTGTATGATTTCCTCAACCTTATAACCTAGGGAATCCAGATACTTTTGTTCCGTGGAACAGAGTGAGGACAACCAAAATAGTTTATAGGGGATCACGGCTTCAGCTAGTCGTTACACTCGGGACTGGACTTATTTTTATATCCAGGGCGCCCAAGGTAATTCCAGACAATTTACTTTTGGTTTTAGGTTCCTTAATCGGTATCGAATTATCAACTACTCTTGTATAATCCTCAAATGAGTTCCTTTTTTGATAATTCTTATTCCAAGGCAAAATCCGCTAAGGCGGTTTTTTGTTCTATGGATAAAAGAAGGGCAGTTCCAATCTTTTTATTGGTATTTTTAGGATTCCTGCTTTTATCCGCGGTTTTGAGGAATTTTTCGCTTGTTTATTACTCTTTTGCAGGTAGCAGAGAGACTCTTTTGCAGAAATTAAATCTGGTTTTTGGGCTTGTTAGAGGTTTGAGTGGATCTATGGAGACAGTGAGTTTTGCGCTTCTGGTAGTGACTGGGGTGTTAACGGCTTTAAATATAGTGTTGCTTGTGGAAAAAGCGTCTGCTCTGGGAAAGCATGCCACTTTTACGTTTGGAGGGTCTGTTGTTGGCGCAGTAGTTGGGGGTTGTGCAGCGTGTGGAGTTCCTGCTCTGTCTGCAATAGGTTTGAGTAGCAGCATTTTGGTAGCCTTGCCGTTTGAAGGCATGGAGCTGTCTGTGTTAGCTGTTGTGGTGCTTATGTATTCGGTGTGGCTAGGCGTGAAGTCTTTAAGTAATGATTCCTGTAGGGTGTAAGGTTTATGTGGACGGGTAACGAAAACACAGTAACGGTGCAGGAAAATCACATGGACACATTTATGCAGAAACTGCATAAATATCCACTAACCATGCGGGTTTTCGTTACCCGTCCAGGTTATTTAAACAAAGGTTGGATCCAGCTTGTGTAGATTGTGTAAATGCTAAAGCCTCCGTAGAACAAGAACGCCATTCCCATGAATACCACTCTGAATACAGATGGCCTAATAGCTTTTTCAAGACTTGTCATGTTTAGCCAGAGAGTAAGTCCAACGTGTACAAACATTGCAAAAGCATTTAACACCGCAGCTGTTGTTAATAGCTGTAATGGCTGAGTAAACCCTGCCATAAAGATTCCAATCCCCGCTGCAATTTGGAGCCAAAGTACAATATAGTAAATCTTTGATATGTGTTTTTCAGTAAGCTTTCCAAAAGAGGAAAGAATCACGTTCTCAGTCAATATTCGGCTTGTAGCATCAAACACGGTTAATTGAGTTCCAAACAGTGTAGAACCTGCCACAAGCAAAAAGAATGTACCTGCAAAAGGAAATATTCGTTTTCCAATTTCTGCTGCTTCCAGGAATACAAAATCAAGTCCCGAAAGGGTAGTGGATATTGAATGCGTTGTTGTGTACGAAAGAAGCCCAAGCAACACAATCGTTACAGAACCTGTTAACCAGAAAATTACAAAGTGCTCTATGTTTATATTTTTCCACCAGGTCATGAATCTGCTTCTGGTTTCTTGACTCACAACAAATGTTGATCCAGAGAGAGAAACTTCCTCCTGCTTTCCTGTGAGCACACTTGTTATTCGCCCTGCATATTTACCCATTCCGTAGCCCTTTTCTTTAATATAGAAGGATTGAGCAAGGTTTAAATTTCCGCCTGCTCCTGCATAGGCTAATGCAGCAAGGAATGATGTGATCGAAATTCCTGCGGGAAGAAGAAAATATCCTTCGCCCATACCAAGAACTCCCTTTGAAACTGCAGTCCAGTCCTGTGAATTTGCCAAAATTATGCTCAAAATGAATATTGAAGGAACCCCAACAGTAATTAGAAGCTTTTGAAGATTTTCAACCGTTTTATATAAAACTGGGCCTAAAGAAAGTATTAAGCCCATTGCAACCAAAAGTCCTATTGCTAAATATTTTGTTTGTGTAATTCCAAAAACATGTCCATAAACCTGTGCTGATGAAGCTACAATTCCAGGCCAAGCCCATGGAATGAAGGTAGAAAGCACAAACCAAAAGGGTAGCCACTTGAGTTTTCTTGCAAGACCAACAAATACGCTTTCGCCGTGTGCCAATGCGTATCGTTCAATTTCCATGTTCATAAAGAATTGAAAAGTTAGCCCTATTAAAGCACCCCAAATAATTCCCATTCCGTATTTTGATGTGAGGTAGGGCCAAAGAACTATTTCACCACTGCCTAATCCAAGGCCAAGGATGATAAAACTTGGTCCTATTAATTTTTTTAACGAAGGGGATTCCGGGAGCTCTTTAACTTGAAGTGGCTTAATTGTCATGTATTCATGCTAGAACGGGGCATGCAGGATGTAAAGGGTTTCTGGACGGGTAACAAAAACCCGCATGGTTGGGGAATTTAGAGTCCGGGACTCTAAAACCTAGCAGACACGGGCTTTTACTAAAGATGGATTTGTGGTAGAACATGATGTACCAAATATTAGCCTGCAATCCGTTTGACTGGATTGCGTTTCACTTATAAGGAAGAGGGTCTACGTCATGAAGATTCCGACTAAGCTTCAGGATGGCAAATGTAGTCTCCAGCAACTTCGAGGGCTGAAGATCTCCATTTTGGGTCAGGCAAACGGCGATGAGTACCCTTGTGGATTGCCGGAGGGTTGGTCTGTCGCTCGGGAACCTGCAACTGGCCATGAAGTCGTCACCGATGATTGGAAGCAGGAGCAACTTCGTATCGTGCGTCCGTATGGACAGCACCCGTATGTTGTTTTCTCCTAGTTAGTCCTTTCTCAATAGCCCGAAGGGTTTGTAGTTTTATCATAAGCCCTTCGGAGCAGTTTTTAGGCTCGATAACGAGCCTTTTTTGTTCGATTTCCAAAAAAACTTGGCACCCCACGAGAGGTTAAAATGTTGCGTAAACCCGGCAGGAAGCTGAACCCAAGAACTAACGGTAGGATGGGTAACATGGGTCATGGAGAGTGGATTCTTCCCATGAGAGATGCGAATGGGAAGGTTATTTCCCTTTCGGCCTACGAAGACCTTGGTTTCACAAACGTCACACCTAGTAATGACTGGCCAGGCTTCTATCTTCTCAGAGCACCGCACAACATCAGGGGAGTTCGCTGGGGATTTGATAAGTGGAGGGTCTACAGAAACTTCACTCATGTTCTAACTTACACGGTTTATCCAGACGGCTCTTCATTTGCGGTCATTCAGCCTCCAAATTCCTGATGTTGAGAGGATTTGTGGCGAATCAGAACCGACAATCCGCTCACACACGAGCAATTGTCGGTTTTTTCTTTTTCAGCTTAGGGTAGGGGACAAGGCTTGCCGTCAGCTTCACAATTCCACACATCCATTCGCGGTCGTCCCATAAATCCCCGGAAATCAAATACCACATTTTTCCACCAGGATACGGCGGGTTTTCCACCTGCGTTCTAGCGTCCTCAATCGCCTTTACCTTCTTACTCTCACTTAATTTTTCAAACTTTAATTCGTCACCAAAAAGTCTCCGAGCAATGAACAAAAGTCCCTGATCTGTGGGTTTAATAAATAACTGGTCGTCGCATACTAAAGCCACAACTTTGCCATTATAGTACAAAGCGTACTCACCAAACATCTTTTTATATCGAATATCAGAAAGGCCTCCTAACTGATCAGTTAAAAAATCCATTGTGCTTTGTGAAGTTGCCATAAATTGAATATATCAGTTTTATTTTTCAAAAGCTAAGTTAAATAAAATGAATAGCGAAGGGATGTGGGGGGGGGCGAGACAAAGAGGAGGGCACAAATTCTTTTGAAATTTATGCCCTCACAAACACGCGCCATGCAATAGATCAGCCCGCCAAACATTACATTTGGGTAGCATCTAGCCCAGCTCGTGTTCAGCTTGCGCTGTTTTTTGTGCCTGTTTTACATATGAATACCTTTAAGTGTTGAAGTGAGCTTATGTGAGTCTTGTCTCTGCCTTCTGATCAGTGGCTCAGGTAGTTGATAGCCGCCAAGAAAAGCAGAATCATGATTGAACCTGCCACCGCGATGATTGGCCACCATGAGACACCTGCTGGCGACATGGATGCCGAACTCTGCGAATCCCTGTGCTTGATCACTTCGAGTGCAATCATGAACTCTCGATCAAGTAGCTTGCTCATGGCCTCTCGATCCAGTCTGCCAAGCCTGGGATTTGCCTCGTGCGCTGCCACGATTGTTGCTACAGTGTGTTGGGCTACAATCTTTGCCTCTGAAATCTGATCTTCGGTTGTCATTCGTACCTGACCTTTCTTTTTGTGTTTCTCAAAGTTGTGTGGGGTTAGCCACTACTACTGTTGCTGTGCATTATACAGGCTTAACCCAATAAAAGCAAAACTATAGGATATTAAAAATAAGCTCCCCGGCAAAAAATCTACCGGGGAGTTTTGGAGGCGAAAGGGAAAGGCTACTCCTGTCTTGTGTTGATGAACTGCGTGTTTGCATCCTGCATACGGCTCCAGTACGAAGGTCCTGGACATGATACCCAGATCCCATTTTCCTGACGAAGCCATTTTCCATCAACGTAAAGTGCTGGAGCACTGACTGGGAAAGTTGCATGGGCGTCCCAAATACCCCAAACTGTTTGATTTGGCTGAGGCAGGCTTTGGTAAGTGGTAGTCAAGCCTTGTGTGTTCATGGTTTTCTAGTGGCACACTTCGTAGTCGTCCGTAAGTGCTACTGATCCAAAACAGCGCTGATGATTTTTTTTGGCACGGTTGCCTCCTTTGCTGGTTGTTGAAGATTATAGTTGAGGCTTGATACAAGGTCAAAAGCTCAAGGCAATGAGTAGAGTCAAACAAGGTGTGTTTACTACTTTGCTACCCATTTTTCCTAATCGCTAAAAATAGTATTCCGCAGAGACCCAAAAATGCTAGAAATCCAAGCAAATTTTCTTGATTTGGTTCCATATAGAGCTTAAATGCCCAAATTAAAAAGGCCGTACTAAAAAACAAAAATAGGGCAGAGAGTCCAAGTTTTGTTCGTTTTGATTTGATCGAAAGGAAGGGCAAGGTTTTGCCTCCAGTATAATATCCAGGAACATACATTTTTTGTTGCCATTCTTTTATTCGATTAAAATATTCCATATTTAATAGTGTATCAAAGTGGAAAAGTAAAAAAAGTCCTCCCCGGCAAAAAGTTTACCGGGGAGGTGAGTATTGGCATATTTTGAACCCCTTCATAAAAGCAAATGCTTTCTTTCAGTTCGTGGGTTCTGGCATCTTAGAAACAATCTTGATTGCGGTGATGAAAGACACTCCTAAAAGAACTTTGCATTCGTGAGCTTGAACGCCGTCAACATACGGTGTGTAGTCAAAGTTGCGCAGCTCCTTCAGATCTTTTGCCTGCGGATCTCGAGAAAGCGCATCGACTACACTTTGGATTGTACTCCCTTCCTCAAGCTCTCCTTGATAGCGACGAACTTTGGAGTTAGCAAAGACAATGATAAAAGTTACTTCTTGGCTCATCTCTTATCCTCCTATCGTTGGGTTTCAGTCATTTGGTTAACTTTTTGCAGTATCACCGATGGCAGAGGGGAGTGGTTGATCACAACGCCAGTCTTTGGATGCCGATCGTACACAGTGAACAAATGCCACAGAGTGGGAGGAGGGTTCTTAATGCCCCCAAATTCCGCGACGTTGTCGTCTCCGTAGGCAAACACTACCCATGCCTGTGCCTCTCTGAGTCCGCTGGCTTCAGTAACAGAATGCGCTTCGAGCGTCCACCAACCTGCCTCTTCAAACCTACGAGCAATTCCGGAGAGCATGTACAGCTGTTCCAGTGTTCCAATGAATACAATCCTAGGCCTTGGCATAAGTGCCTCCTGTTTAGCCTTGTTTTCTGGATTATACGCTTGATTAAAATTTATCAAAATCCTTATCAAAGGTTAAAATGCCAACCTTCTGGTTTTTTGCACTCGAATAAATGTAAGCATCTACAAAATCCACGTTTTTATTTTCGAATAGAGATATGGCGGAGTAGAGGTTTTGCCTATCTATAACTGAAAGGTACTCTGAGCCTAAAATAGCCTTAATTTTGCTAACGATTTGTTTTTTGGGTACTTTATAAACTTTAGCTAGCACATAGCAAACTTCTAATAAAACTTGAGGCAAAACAATCAGTTCAATCTCACCGTTTTGAGCTCCTTCAAAATATTTTTGTGCTGTTTTAGCCTGTTCTTCATGGTCATCTAGCAAAAATCTTAAAAAAACATCTGTATCAACAAAAAAAGTTGGCATATTATTTTTTGAATTTTTGTAAAATGTATTCGCTTGAAGCTTTTTCTTCCTTTTCTATTGTTTTCTGTAGGCTGTTTTGACCTTTAAGGGGTTTATTTTTTATCAGAATAGACCCTTTTAATTCCATTAAGTTTTGGACCGGTTCGATCACAATTTTATTATCAACAATTGATACTGTTGCAAAAGAGGGGATCTTAATCCCAAGTTCCTCACGAATCTTTGCCGGAATGCTTATTTGACCTTGTGAAGTAATTGAAACTTGTGTATTTATTCATTAATTTTAACATTTTTCATTAATATTATTAATTTACATTAAAAAGCCATGAAGTAGGGGGAGCTTCATGGCTTAATTTTCCCAAGAGGTCAACTTGGCTTTATCGCGGAGCGTGTTCAGAGAGGTCAGCGGTGCAGACGTTCTTGATCACTTGCCCCGGTTCGAAGTCTCCACATGGCCCTTGTTCCAGGACTTCAAGGATCTTTACGTCGCCCGCAAAGGGGGTGCCAGGGGAGTTCAACCTGATAACCTGAACCTTTGCGGTAACATTCCCGCATGATCCTAGTGCCTCATTCGTGCCCTTGTAGTAGAGCACAGCCCCAATTACGAATGCGGATGCGTTCATTGATTGCTCCTTGGGTTACAGGAAAAGTAGTACGACTGCAAGCACAGCAACCGCCATCCCAACAGCAATTAAGTTGATGAGAACTGCTTGCTTTATCATCATCTCAACTTGGGACTTGAGCATGCTGACCTGTAAGCTTTGAATCTGCCTCATGACTTGCAGGTTTCTAGATTGCTGAGCAATCATTGCAAGCCTGGCTTCCTGTTCCTCTGGTGGGAGACATGTGCCGCCATTAAGGGCACTTCTTAGCCCCCAACTTTCTGCTGGTATGTGTTTTGGCGGAACGATGTTTGTCACTTTTCCCTCCTGAATTATTTGATGAAGATTATAACCTATAATAATGTTTAGGAAAAACTGATTATTAAATAGTTGGACTGCAGAGTGGGGGGGGGTATATCGTAGCAGCTTTAGTTTGAAAGTAAGCTTTTTCTATAAGGTTTTTTGGCAGGGGCGTGAGGAATTGAACCCCAGCTAAAGGTTTTGGAGACCCTTGTACTACCACTATACGACGCCCCTATATTACGTTGGGCTGATTATAGAGGTTAAATACATCTCCTGCAACAAAAAGAGGGGCTTCCACATGATTCAAGAAACTAGTGGTGCCCCTCTCATCAGATATCTGCTTGGTTACCTTTCTGATCTGCCAGTTTCTCTCTTGGCTCCAACCATGTAGCCAAAGGAGCTAGCCAGCAAAAATGAAGGTCCAAACATTAGAAAGAAAACGTATCCCTGGTTAAGTACCGCCCTGAAAATACCCACCTGATTCCACAACAGGTCGGTAAATGCTTGATTTTGGGATACTGCATCTACCCAAAAAATAAAGCCGATCGAAATCGCGACCAATTCTATTAATGTCAGAATTGACAACAATATCAGGTTTAGTGGCCTGATACCTGAGCTCAGGCAGATGGAAACTGCAAGAGCGTAGTTTGCAATCGCCACCAGAACTATCAACTCAATTGCTTTGAAAAGCTCTGGATTGTCCAGTAGGTAATTCCGTAACAGAACCTGGTAGGTCATGAAGCCAATTCCTAGGACTAGAAAAGTCCCGATGGACATTCTTGATGGGATCATGTGATCTTCTCCTTGCAGTGTGATTTGTTTAGATCATACCAATATTACTATAGGGTGTCAATTTAACGAAGTATTTACATGTTATTGAAGTTTACTTAAGCTTTGTGGATTCTTTGTGGCCGGTGTGCTTTTTGCACTTACCGCAGTATTTTTGAACCTCTAACTTATCTGTAGTGTTCATTTTGTTCTTTTGGCTTATGTAGTTTTGATTTTTGCACTCTGTACAGACAAGGTGCAAAAGAATTCTTGATGTCTTTTTTGCCACGGAGTGATTATCTTGAAAATTGGCCATGTTGTCAACAGTAGGAAGATTTATAGCCCAGGTAAATCAATCAGTCAGAGAAAGGGGTACTCAAATTTGTTTTACGCGATATAATCCAAGATATCAACTGAGCGAATTAGAATAGGAGAGCAGAAATGACACAAGGTACTGGTGGAGGCCCTGCCAGACTGTATGGCGGACCGCTTTACACTGGCGAAGAGTTTGGGCAAGCCCGAACAAGTGTTTCAAGGCTAGTCCTAGGCATGGCGTTGTTCATATTTGGATTCGTGTTCATGATGGGCCCGTTCAAAGCAAGCTTTGGGGCCTTTGCATACACGTTTGTTGCCTGTATCTGGTTTGGGTTTTTCCTGTTTATTTCGGCTTTCAGAGTGAAATCTGACTACGTTGAAAACAACGAACTACCCCACATCCAGACCGCTCCAAAGTATAATGCTCGGATTTTTCTTGGAACTCGGATTGTGGTTGCAACTCTTGTGACCCTGGTGCTCTATATCGCTCTTGTTGGTGGGCTGGTTTTGATTTAGAAGGGTTATAGGTAAGGCGCAGATAAGGTAGGGGAGAGAAAAGGCCGGGCACTGAGCTTGTTTTTCAGTTACCCGGCCTATACACCCAGAAGTAGGAGATTAAGAAATTGAACACCATCCCAAACCCGCTGCCAAAAATAGTTGCCCAGAGGGTTGATGCTCCAAAGAAAGTGGCAACCTCAAACACCAGGATGTTTAGTAATAGTCCAGTCCCTTTTCCTGCTGTAAACCTGAGGAATCTCTTGCTGATCTTAGGCTCGTAGTGCCTTTTGTGTCTAAAGACAATGGTGTCAGTTAGCACAAAGTTAAGGACAAAGATCAGGACGTTTGTGGCAATATAGAATGGGGTTTTTGGGTACCCAAGCTTGTCCACAAAAAAGAGCATCAAGATAAGCTCTAGCAGGTAACTTCCACCCCCTACAATCACAAACAGAGCCGCTTCTTTTACAAAGCGAATGTTTAGTAGGACTTTCACAGGAAGCCTCCCTTCCTAAATTTTGTGCAGAAAATTTGATTTGTAGATATCTTTGTATCGTTTTATACTCAAAAAATCAACTCAACTTGTTGTCATTCAATCGACAAGACAAGCTAAGAAGAGAAAAGAGGCAAGGAAAATGAGTGGCACTCCCGGTTCCGATGATCGCAGGGGTTCAGGTGTGGAAGGAAGGGCTCACCAACCTCAAGCTCAGTGGGTGAATCTCAACGGTGGGATCTACATTGAGAAAGTCTTTTGGCTCATAGCTTTCATCCCGTTTGTTCTGGCAACTGGTGGGATGGTTGCTTACTTCCAAGGCCAATTGTATGGACTCCTTGTGAGCGGTGTTGGTGTGTTTGGTGCCGTTGCACTGCTCCTATTTTCCGTTCGCGCGTTTCCAATCGGTGACCCCAATGTGACGGAAGAGGGTAGGAAGAGGGGAATTGGGAGTGTGCAGCGGTTTGGTACCTGGTTTATCATGACAGTTTCAGTTGTTGTTGCCTCCCCAATCCTGATCCTGTTTTTGCTTATCTGAGACCGCAAGGTAGGAGGGACGTAACCTCTGAGACTCTGAGGCCGGGAAACTTGTAGCGCTTATTATTTTTAATAAGTTTGTTTTATTGCTACAAGTTTCTCGGCCGTTCTACTTTTGAAAATTTAGTTTGCTGAAACGGGTTCTAAAAAATGAACTTTTCTTTGAGTTATATTTGAGAAGATGTTTATGTCAGGTGCTATGTCCACGTGTCTTTCCCTGATTCCGTTTATCAACACTTTTGTTGCATGGTATGGGTCTTGAATATGAGGTTGTTGAATTTGTTCACTTCCTGGTAACTCTACACCTAATTCAGATACATCTTTTATGTATACTTTACTGCTTTGTGAATCAGCAAAGTTATCAACATCTACAAATCTACCTACTTTACCTGATGCTTGTGTGGCAAAAACCTGCTGAGAAGTTGTTATAGCTTTGGCAACGTACTCTACACCTTTTTTATCAATACTAAATACAGCTTCATATTTTTCAATCTGTACTGTTAATAGTTTCCCATCCTTAAACTCCGCTGTGATTCTAACCGCATGGTAACGATCATCAAGCAATGCCCTTTCGCTTGTTTTAGCTTCATCGTAATCAAACTGCACTGTTCCTGATCTCATTTCTCTAAGCTCGGTTAGCTCACTAGTTATCTTTTCATCCTCAGGAATGTGCTCAGCAAAAAGCCGTATTTTCAAAATCCATGCTTAGATCATATAAAAGTGGGGTTACTTAGTCTAGAAGTTTGAGATAAAGCATTCTTGTTACCCAAAACAAAACATATTTTAGCGAATGGTTTACTTTGGGTAAGCTCGATCGGGGTGGTGCATTGTCCCGATCGGGCTTGGAAAGAGCGTGCAGTAAGTTGGCTTTGGTTTACGAAAGTCAGTAGCCCCAGTCCGTCATGTCACATCCGTCTGCATGCTCAGAGTCTTCCACATACCTCTCCCAGCTTCCGTGCTTTCTGCCGAGAAGGCATGAGGGGTGCTTTGAGCTTTGACGGGGGTCGTGTTGTCCGTAACCATGGTTGTAACCCAGGTCGTACAGGGCTTGATCACCTTCAGGCCCTTTAGGACAACCCGTACTGTGGACTAGTGCTGCGCGCTCGTCGCAAACGTATGCGCCACAAATCTCGCACGTCCATTCCTTTGCTTTCATTTTCCCTTCTCCTTCTCCATAAGGAGAAAAGGGGGTTACAGAAAGCTTTTCCTTTTAATCCTTAAAGAGATTATGTTCGGATTAAATCAAAAATAGCCTCTAAAATCAAACTATAGGATATAATTGAGTTAATAAGCTAGAAAAACTTTTTGTAGTAAAATTGGGCTATGGGAGTAATCAGAAATGCTGAGAATAGAGCAAAATCCTAAAATCTATTCTCAAAACTTTCTTAAAAGTTCTGAGTTTGCAGAAAGGCTTGTAAAAAAGTCTGGCATTTCTGTAACCGATTTTATTTTGGAAATAGGAACTGGAAAGGGGACTCTCACAAAAACACTCGCAAAATATTCAAAAAAAGTCATCACTTTTGAAATTGACCATTCGCTTTATAAAAATACTCAGATTAGGCTTGCGCCGTTTAATAATGTAAAAGTGATATATGGGGACTTTTTGTCCTCAGTATTACCTAATGAGCCATTTAAAATCTTTTCTAACATTCCTTTTATCCATACCTCAAAAATAATCAGAAAAATCATAGATGAGAAACATTCTCCTACGGAATCTTTTCTAATAATCCAGCAAGAGGCCGCAAACAAGTTGATAGGGATTCCCAGACCTAGCCAGCTTTCTATATTAATTAAGCCTTGGTTTGAAGTTAAGATTATTGAGAAGATAAGCAGATATAAGTTTACCCCTGTTCCTGCTGTGGATTCGGCTTTAGTTAGCATAAAAAAACTTAAGGTTCCTGTTATTAGCCTTGATCAGGAGCGTGATTTTAAGGATTTTGTTGTATACGTTACTGGAAGTTGGAAGCCTACAGTAGGGGAGGCTATAGGCAAAATTTTTACCCAAAATCAGCTTGATTGTTTGAACATTGATTTGGAGTTAAAGCCTCTAGATTTAAGTTTTGACGAATGGATACGAATGTTTAGTTGCTTTACTAACTATGTAAGTTTTGAAAGGAAAAGGTTGGTGTTTGGTGCATATAGTAGACAAAGGAGTAGAGAACATAGCCTTAAGAAAATATACAGAACAAGAAAGACCCCGTTCGGGCGGTGAACGGGGTCTATTGTATGTTTTTGGACGCGCTAAGGTGCTGACGGTGATATGCTAACTCTTTGGAGTTCCAAAGACAGCTCCGCCAAACGCAAAGTCTCGCACATCTGGGGTGACAGTCTGTTGCCCAAACTCCTTTGATGTCACCTTGTACCCTCCCATCCCCAAGTCTCCATAATGAAATCGGAGGGTGTATTGCTTGCCGTATCGTCTGGTTAGGTCTGCCTCTGCCAACTCCTTCGTCGCCATATTTGGTTCATCAGGTCTCACAGTGAATTGAGTGAGGAAAACCTCGCTCGGACCAGCCAGTGCCTCGATGTTGAATGGTGTTTTGGTGCTCATTGCGTTTCCTTTTTTTGTCTCAAAGTCTCAGCATTTCAACTCTGGTTAAATCCCAGAAGTGGTCGACGCATGAAAAAGAAGCACGTGACAGAAACGCTTCCTTCATACGATGGGACAGATACAGTACCCTCAATCTCCCAGCCTTGCTTGAGCAAATCAAGAACCTGGGGTAGATTCCTTTTGCTCCAAGCTGTATCCCCACTGAGCTCAGCTGTCATTACTAGAACTTCATAAGGATTTTGATTGGTTGACTGTTCAGTAGCCTTGGGAGAGTTTGGTATCCTGAAGGAGAGAATGCACCCATTCCCAAACTCATCCACGTCTTCAAGAATCAAATCTAGGTACAAATCCTCGCCCTTTGTAGTATTAAATACAGATACCCTAGGACCTAGATAAGGAACACGCTCATCACTAAGGAGCATGACCGCGTCTTTAATGTCCTCCGTGGCATAGTATTGCCATTCAAAGCCTGCCTTTGACTGGTTTGAACTCAGCCGCCCTGTTAGAAGGCGGGCGTAAACCGGTTTCCCTTCAGTGTCGATTAAGACTCGGACATCCGAGATACGAAGATGGTCTTGTGTGCGATGTGGCATTACCTCGCAACCGGCATCACTTAGAATCTTCGCCCACGTCTGGTGAGTTTTGAGTGTGTTAAGCATTCTTTCCTCCTCGGAAAGTTGTGAACAAGGCTTCCTCAGCCAAGTTCGTAATCCAAAGGCAAACGCCTTCAGATGTTGTTGCACATGATTATACTTTTAATTTAGGAAAATAACAAAACTATAGGGTAATAAAAAAGAGGCCCGCACAAGAGTGTTTACTGTACGGGCCAGAGGTTTGGTCTGCTCTTCAATCCGCATTAAAGCTTTGAATCTGGCTGACGCTTAAATCAGTTGCTTGATGACTTCCTCGCCAATGCTCTGGATTGAGATGTAGATGTATGTTGACGTTCGAGATCTTGAGTCCAGCTGTACAGCCAGTGTGTACCTAGGAATTTGATCCGCATCGCTCACTTCAAAAGCCGGAGGAAGCTCCTGTTCGGCAAGAACACATACCAGGTCTCCATCACCAACTTTCTGTATCTGTTGGATGAATAACTGTAAATCCCTGGGTAAAACAGATATGTTGAGAAGTATGTATTTGTTGTGATATGGCCGTAGTTTCAGTGGGCCAGTTGAAACTTCACATCCAAACAAACTTCCCTGGTATTCATACGTAACCCAACTACCCAAGTTGAAATGTCCGTGATTCTGGGGAGTTGTTTGCTTCTTAAAGAAGCCACTTGCAACAAGTTTTCTCACCCATCCCTCATTCAAGTGTTTCAGTTGGTTCTTATAGCCTCGTAATGACTTAGTCTTGAACCACCAGATTGCAAACCCAGACAGCAATACTAGCGCAATTACCGTGCCTGCGATGAGAAGT
The DNA here is from genome assembly GCA_964636285.1 of uncultured Candidatus Saccharibacteria bacterium. Lineage (GTDB taxonomy): Bacteria > Patescibacteriota > WWE3 > UBA101185 > 2-01-FULL-41-18 > CAZWQF01. Next base: position 55,815 of record CAZWQF010000004.1, on the reverse strand, counting down.
TCGTTGGTCATTTGAAAAAAGCCTTTCGTTAGGATTGATGTTGATTCAGATTGTATTACCAAAGTAGAGAATATGAAAGTCGAACAAGAAACGCCTTGTAAAAAGGGTGGGGGACAAGCTAATCTTTATTAGATTTGGCTTGCTAGGCTAGTACCTAAGGTATTTCTACCTCCCCCTATGTTTGTCAGCTCAGCCCCAGTAGCCTCTTGCAGGCTTTGGCATCATCTTGATGGTAGCGCTCCTCAAACAGGAACTGCACCCAACTTTCAATCCCGTTTTCAGATCTGACAAGCAACATGAGGCAGTACTTGCCCTCGTACTTGGAGTGCAAGTAAACCACCACTCTGGTGACTTTGAGCACCTGTCGCAGTTTGGTCAGCATATCCTGCACGGGTTTACTGAACAGGCTGATCGACGCCTTCAGATTGATGTCGGTTGTACCCTGGCGTTGCCACGGCTCAGTGTACAGGCAGAAGTTGGCCTTTGGCATTCCTCCTTGGGTATAAAACCTACCGTTGGGTTGGTGAAGCGGGGAACAGTCTGTGTGACGATTCACGTACACACCGCCTTGTCGCATTGCCGCAATGACTTCCAAGTGCTGAAGATGTCTCCTAACCAGCGTAAGATCTTCAGTTTCGTTATTGGTGCTCATGTGAAGGTTTCCTTTCGTCTTGAAGATGGATTTTGTTAATAGGGATTGTAATACTAAAAATAAGAATATGAAAATGAGAGGGGGCAATCAAGAAAGTCCTGATTGTGAGTGTATGCCCAAGGTATTTCTACCTCCCCCATTTGTGGCTAGATCTATCCTGACTTTTTATTCAATCAGTCATATAGACCCATCTCCATTCGGTCTCGAATTTGAGCCGCGCTCAAGAATTCAGGTTTATCTGAACCTGGTAGCTGGACAAAAAGGAGTGTGTCGTCCTCGTGATAGCAGGCTCCTGCTTCTCGAGCCGTTTTAATAACCTGCTCTGCAGTATCTCCAGCCTCAGCTTGAACAAAAAGCAACTCTGCTGTGTGTGAATGCCGTGTTCTCACGTCAAGTTCCTTTCTAGGTTTCTTCAGTTGGAAAGAGCGCTTTGCAGAACCATGCTGAGGCTCCACCAAAAAGCCTGTCTTCCAGGTAAAGCATGTTGCCGTAGTGGTCAGTGTGCAAGAGGAGCTTGAGTCTGAAATCACGCTCGTTTGCCTTTTCTACAATGACCTTCAGATCTGGAAAGAGGGACAGAAGCTTTTTGATTGTTTCAATATCCGTGGTTGGCAAAGGCCATGTATGCAAAAACACATGTTCACCCAGTGGCTTTGCACTCGCGGTTAACTCAAACAGAGCATCCCCTACAATAGTGTTGAAGTGGCACTTTACAATCAAATCGCCATTTTGCCAACGGCTTTCATCCGCAGGAAAAACAGCACCAAGCTTCTTCACCCAACTGATGCCAAGCGTATGTAATTCCTCCAGATCTCGCTGACTATTTGGCCTTTTTCCAAACAGCCCAAAGAGAACTCCAGCCCCAATCACAACAGCTGCAAGTGCTGTCAGTAGGGCAAGGATCCAGATAAACCCAAATGGTATTTTGCCAAGCCAGACAACCAGCAATGCCAAAAGTCCTAGGGCCATGCTCAGGCCTCCGAGCATTTGTGTGAAAGTGTTCCTTCTCATGCTTTGATCTCCCTTTCTAGTTTTGTGCTTTGTATTTTATATCAGCTAAATAAAAAGAGGTAATCCATTTATTTTTTTGATCGAAGATTAATAGGGGCACGCACTCGCATTCATTCCGAATTTGTCTGCGAGTGCGTGCCGAGCATAAAACCTAGACTCAACTAGAGCCAGAGTCACAGGTTCATGCGCTAGTCAAAGTACTCTGAGTACCTGTGAGGACACTCTGGATGTTTAGCGAGAAGCTGCAGGCTGACGTCGTTGCCGTTTCCTGCCCTCTGCAGTAGCACTTCCATGAAATACAGGATATTGCAGTCCCCAATGTCAAACCTGCTCAGGAACACCTTGCACTTTCTGAGATTGGGGTGTCGTTCATGTAGTGCTTTGAGCGAGTCTTGCAGGCCTTGCTCAAAGACAGAGTAGTCCTTGACTTTAACTCGCCTGAGCTTTTTACCTAGTGGGCCTGATCGCAGTTTTGCCTCAAAACCTCCTCTGAATTGGCCCCAGGTATAGGCAAAGCCTCCGTTTGACCTGTTAGTCACGCCTGGGGTAAAAAGTCCTTTTTGACCAAGTGCTGTTACCCATCCGTCGTGGTTCATGCAAGTTTCCTTTCAGTAGGCGTTGTTGGATAGGTCTTGATCTCACAAAACCAGTTTCTTGAGATTGTCATCTGTAGTATGCATCTCAATGGCCAGTGTTGTGATGGTCCCATCCACTTGCTCAGTTCCAATTATCACCACCAAATAGAATTTGGTGTATCTTCCTCCCCACTTTCCGATGTAAAGTCTTCCACTCTTCATCAGTTCTTGTAGATTCTTCCTCATGTGGTGCAGGAACGCTTTTATGCTTGGTTCAAGCAATTGCGAGTTATCTTTTAGCTCCACTAGTTGTTGTGGGGCAATTGGCCCTGTTCTGACCACACAGTAGTGAGTTATTTCCCCGAGATTGAACTCCAGCTTTCCATTCATCCATAGAATACCGTCGCGCTGAGGGTAGCCCATTGATCTGAACATCCCACTGCCCAAAAGCTTGTTGAGGTACTTTTGGAGGATTCTGGAGTTTTGGTCTTGCGCTTCCTGGGATGCAAGCCTTTCACCTGCTGTTGGTTTCTCTGGAACCAGTCTAAAAAGCATAACAAACCCAGTAGCGATCAGGGAGAAGCCGAATACCGAAGCAATCGCCATGAAGAGGACAGATTCACTTCTGTGAGAAGGCAACAAAATCAAATAGGCGATTGTTGCAGTTCCAAGCAAGCACATGCCGGCACCTAGGATTTGGTTTCTAGACATGACGTAAATTCCTTTTCGTCTTGAAAATGGGTTTTGTTAATACAGATTGTAGTACTAAAAATGAGAATATGAAAACGAAAGGGGAAGGCGGCAAATAACGCTGGTAATAGAAGAGTGGGGGACAAGCTTAGTTTTATGAATTCGGCTTGTCAGGCTGTTGCCCAAGGCTTTTGGCCTTCCCCACAGAATCGGATTTTACCTGGCCCTTTTTTTATGTAGCAGCCTCATGCAGGCTTTCATGTCTGGGTTCTCTCCATGCCAGGGCTTGGTGAAGGAGAAGATAACCCAATGTTCAATGCCATCTGCTCGTTCAAGCAGAATGTACAGCTCATAGCTGCTAGCGTTTCTGATAGCGGATGCCAGCTCCTTGACCTGAATTCGCTCAATTGTGAAAGCAGTTCCAAGCTTTGCCACCGTATCTTGAACAACTCGTGAGAAAACTGAAAGCTCCTTTTGTCCAATAGTCACTGCCCGAGAATTTAGCATCTCGCTAGTTTCGGTCACTAAGCTGAAAGAGCAGTAGTTTCTACCTCCTCTGCAAACCCATCCCATTGCAATGGTTGGAGTAGATTGATCGTCTACATCCAGCCCTGCTTTTCGGATCCTTTCAATGCAGTCTAGATGAGCAAGTAGTGGTTTGCTTGCTCCTTGAGGTTTAGTTGTGTTTTGCATTAGGCGTCATCCTTCGATGTGCTTAAGCAGTGCGCTGTAGTCCGCACCCCTGATGGGGAACACAAGTACTGTTTCCCAGAGCTTGCCTTTTGCGATCACAAACTCCAGGTAGTAGACATTTCCCCAGGTTCCTTTTTCCATGGAAATCCATGCTGGCCAATGCTTTGATGTTTGCTCCGCGATGGCAAGCATGTCGCTTGGAAGCAGGCTGATATTTCCCTGTATTAATCGTCTGCGCAGCTGTTGCTTTTTGGTTGCTACTGCTCCAAGAAGGCTCGTTAATCCACTGTTGAATTGGACGAGGCTGTGCCAATTCCCATCCCTATCTTGCACAGACTGATCCACAAACTTGTAAAGGCCTGTTGCAATCAGGTTCTGGATGCTTAGCTCATGCTGTCTGAGCGGGTTGTTTGACTCAGGGATGAAGAGGTAGATTGAACCTACTACAACGAGTGTCATTCCTACTACAAGAGTGAAGACTTGGAGTAGAGGGTCTATGCTTTCCCTGTTTGGTAACAGGATCAGATAGATGACGATTCCTAACCCCAACAGAAATTCACACACACCAAATAGTCGTTTCATGGTTTCCTCCACAAACTAGGTCTTGTTAATACGGATTGTAATTCTAAAAATAAGAAAATGAAAATGAACAAAATCATTTAGAAGGTAGTAGTGGGGGACAGCCTAGATTTTTTTTATGAATCTGGGTTGCCGAGCTTATGCTCAAGATATTTCTATCCTCCCACAATTTGTTTACGGCGCAGTCTGGGTGCTAAGTTTGGGGTCTAGAACAGCGAGAAGTTTGCCCCATACTGTTCGTGGAAGAATTCATCCTCTAGATAGAGCATGCATTCTTGATCGGAGTGGAGTATTACCTTCAGTCTGAGCCTTTGTCCTGACCTCTCCACAATGAACTTGGGGTTTGGGAACACGTGTCTCAGTTGATTGGCGGCACTCACAACATCGGCAGGAAGTGCTTCAGTGTTATCAAAAACCCTGTGCTCTCCAAGTGCATTGGGGCCAGCCGAGAGAGTGAGGGTCAAATTGCGCCCGTGAACTTGAAAATGGACTGGGGTAAGGATTTGGCCAAACCACCACCTTGTCCTATCTCCAAGCACATTCGCTCCCACTCCTGCGCTTTTGATCCGTGCAACTCCAAGCCTATGAAGTGCTTGGACTTTGTCACTCGGTTCCACAAGCACCTTGGGTTTGTATCTAAGTCCAGTGATGCCCATCCATACGCAAGCCACCCCAAGCAAGAGCATCAGAACCCACACTGCTCCAACGCCTATTGTCTCAGTGAGCTGAAGCGTTGTGATCAGAATAACAACCCCAAACAAAACGCCAAAGACGCCTAGAAGTCGGTTCCACAATTTGGTGTCCATCTGCCTTTTTCCTTTTTACTAAGCCTTGTTGGGCTCGTTTGATGGGACATAGTGTACCACCTCAACTCCAGATAGCTGGTTAAGCTGTTGGATTAAGGCTTTCCATTCGTCATTCCAACCATACGCTATGCCATGGACTTTTTGCGCATTCAGTACCTCCCTAGATCCTCAGTCGTTTCTTTAGAGCTGAGAATCTGATAAGTTCCGGCTTTTCCTTTTTTGGCAGCTTCACAGCCAAAATCGGATCGTCTGGGTCATCTGGGTATTGAGCTATCCCAAGCTGGAGTGCCAGAATCAGTACCTCAGATGGCGGTACGTGATCGTGGACCTCAATAAATGTTCTGCCTAGCTCTTCTGACCACCCATACTTAAGGTGAAAAGTACCTCTATGGTATCCGGTTCGCATGACACCTCCACTTAAGGTTTTTAGGTTTATTTGTTGCGGGTATTTTATAGCAATAAGTTAAATAGTGGTAGTCAAATACAAAGTGCTTTGGGGAAAAGTGAGAGAGGGGGACAGCCTAGATTTATTTTGCGAATCTGGGCTGTCAGGCTTACGCCCAAGGCTTTTGGCCTTCCCCGTAGTTGATGAGCAGATGTTGTCAGGACAAGCGCTAGCTCAAGACTAATTACGCCTGACCTCGGTATCTTCTGTGAATGCAACGTAGCCAACCCCAACCATCACAATGCAAACGACTAGTTCCAGAGCTGCCCCTGGACCCACGCCAGATTTTGATGACACCCACAGAACAATGCAAAAGCCTATTACCCCAAGCAGCATGCTCAAGGTTCCAGCAACCTTCAACAAAGATCTTGCGTTCATTTGTTACCTCTCTTTTGAATGCTTTCTTTTGGTGTGAAATATTTTATATCAATTTATGAAAAAGTGTGCACTTGCTTTGCCTATGACATTATCTTAAGGCTTCTGGCAAATGCACACTCTCAAGCGGGGGGGGGATTATGGGCTTAATTTCCAATCTGAAATCGAACAACCACCGTGAAACCTGTCACAAACCGATCCACAAAAAAGTCGTACATGCGGACCATTCTGTCACCAACTTTCACGATGGCAATTTGTTCATCGTAAAAATTGAAACGCTTCATCTCCTTGATCAGCTGTGTTAGTGCAGGGCTTAGCGCCACGTTCCTTGCATAGTAACCGTTTGCCAGTACTGAGCCAACCGTCAGGGTTACATGAAAGGGTTCTCTTCCTACCACGTACCTAAAGTACGCGTTGTAGTCACCGTTTGGCCCTTTGCCCTGATTCGATTCAAGTACAAAGAACCCACTCTCAACAAGGATTTCATTCCATCTCTGGAATGCTTCCTTCATGAGCTTCTCGTTTGGGGCGAAGGGTTTTTTGGAAGTCCTGTTATGAAGATGGAATCCACCAAACATCATCGCCATGCCCACAATCGAGAGTGTGAGACACGTAGTGACCATTGTGAACGTCAAATCTGGGTGTTCAAACATCCACTCTTTGAAAAATGCCACACCTGCAATAACGGTCATGCAGAGCGCAAAGAGCGATGTACCCAAGATCCCGAATGTTTTTGCCATTCGCACGCCTTTCTTTTGATTGTTGAGGGAGATTTTAACTCTAAAGACAAATATTTGAAAATCGAAGGGGGAGCGGGGAGAGCACAAAAAACGACCTATTTCTAGGTCGTTTCTTCTCCTAAACAAACCAAATTTTTTGATTTACTTAGGGGAGACACGGACCAAATCCTTTTGGGGTTTGGCTTGGCTTCAGCGCGTATAGCGATGAACCGTGTCTATGGGCGGGGAACAGGCGGGGAGAATTGACCTGTGGTTTAGAGGACCTCTACACGTACTTGGCCAAGTCGCCCTTGAACTGTAGAGCCTCTGTTTGCGTGATCAATCCATTTTCAACACCTTTGTTGATCCAATTGGTCAATGACCACCTTCGCTCTTCAAAACTTTACGATACGTGGACATCTCGTCCATCCTTTCAATTGCCATCTCGGCAATGTGATAACCCATAACTCTAATTAGTTAAGGGATAAAGGAGGAATTCCTTTGTGGTACGGATTATACTTTAGTATACTCAATTTGTAAACTATAGGTCTATTAATACATTTTGCTTATTGGGTAACAAAAACCGCCTTATTTGGCGGGTGCATGGGTCTTTGTCGAATTCCTTTTTGCTTTTAAATTTCTTGTTTTTTCTTGGAGCCCCCAAGTAGAATCAAACTACTGTCCGCGGTTTACAAAACCGCTGCTTTATCACTAAGCTATAGGGGCAAATTCCATTCGCAAGTGTATCAAAAATAATTCAAATTTGTACAGAGGTAACTACGCAGCACCCAATGTAGAGTGCGTTTCCCGCTGTTATATTAATCTGATTTGAGGGCAAGCTCCATGTGATCTTGGAAGTCATCCACCACATGCCAATAGCGGCGCCAACCAAAAAGCAACAAGTTTTAACTTGTTTTTGTGTGTGAGTGGATTCATGCTGTTCTCCTTAAATGGTTTTTGTATCTTATTTTCAAATTCAAACAGGGTCAAAAGAGTTTCCCCGGTTTGAAATGCTTGCACAATTTGGTGGCGCAGTTTTAAACCGGGGATACTGTGGCGACTGCTGTTTACATAGCAAGTGCCATGTTTAGCAAAAGCAACTGTACAGCCAGTCCGATCAGAGCAGCAATCAGCGTTCCCAGCGCAAGCGCTGCTCTGAATGTACCTTCAAGCTTGAGCTTGGTTACAGCCCAAATCAGAACCACACTAATTCCTAGCAACAGAAGTTGGATTCCTATTGCAAGAGGCGTGCCTGATTTGCCGAGAGCTTCCATTAGCCCGCATACAATGAAGCTGAATGAAGAGCCACTTGCCAGGGCTATTAACCCTAGCCCACTTGGTGGGTTTCTATGAGTATTCATGTCCTCTCCTTTACTCGATCGATGGTGGTTGCCATATCCTATAGTGAAACAATGTGAATGTCAAAATGAGAATTACAATTATTTGATTTTTGGTGCCAGGTGCTGGACTCGAACCAGCGAAGCCCGAAGGCAAGTGATTTACAGTCACTTGGAATTGCCACTATCCGAACCTGGCACAACATCAACGCACTTTGTGCTGTGCGCGACTAAGATTCTATAACATATCATAATTGTCCACAATCAAGGAGGGAAGTAACTTCTTTCAAATCCTTTACAATTATTGTCCCCTCAGGCAAATCTCCATGTCTGTGCACGCTCCAATTATCTTTATTATCAAACCAAACTAGTTTTTTAATCCCTATTTTGCTGGCAGAGATGATGTCTCCTGTAATGTTGTCTCCAATTACTGCACATTCATTATTGGAAAATCCCGAGTTATCAACAACACTTTGCCAATTAGCACTTGTCTTTTCTTGGTCCACATTAGCTGTGTGAACTGAATCAAAGTATTTAGAAAGACCAGTAGATTTGAGCTTAAAGTGTGTCCATTCGGTTTCTGCGTGCGATAAAATGGCCGTTTGTATTTTTTCCTCTTTGATCTTTTGGAGGAGTTCAAACGCCCCTTCAAACACATCTGGCACCTCTTTATAGATCTGAAAGAGGAGGTTTTCCATTCGCTTTCTATCGTCAAAAGAAATTTTTGGAAACGAATTTTGGAGCGAATCAAGTGCATGTGCCCAAAGTTTTATTGGATTGACCTTTTGAGTTGGCCTTGCATTTGAGAGTCCTTGTTCGATTTGAGAAAAAATTGAAGATTCTGGCTCGTTCAGTTTGGTCGAAAGTAGGGAAGATGCCTCGTGCATTTTTCGTTTAAAAATAGAGTTTGTTGCAATTAAAGTGTCATCAAGGTCAAAAATGAAAAGCTTAGTTTTAGCCATTGTTCTGGAGCCCAGACCGAGAATCGAACTCGGGACCCCATCCTTACCATGGATGTGCTCTACCATCTGAGCTATCTGGGCCAATGTTTTCAATGTTTCTAAAGTTCCTGCGTTATTCTAGCAAACTGCAAATATAAATGGAATTAAGAATTTCTGTCCGGGAGACTAAAACCCAATAGGCATAAGGTGGGGGGGGGCGGGTAATGAAAACCCGCAGAGCAGAACCAGAAATTGATAATTTAGTAGTGGTGCGGGTTTTAGTCTCCCGGGCTGTTAATTGGTTCGGACCTTATGTTATCCTATATTCGTGAATGAAAGCCCAAACCAAAACACCAGCCTAAAATTTCCTGACAACTTTTTATGGGGGACTGCTACATCTGCACACCAAGTAGAAGGTAACAATATCAATTCGGACTGGTGGGCTTGGGAACAGGAATTTGCCGGAAAAGAGAATGGCCCTAAGGAAGCATCTGGAATCGCTTGCGATTCGTATAACAGATATGAAGAGGACTTCAAAATTGCAAAAGCCTTAAATAACAACACTCACAGACTTTCAATCGAATGGGCCCGAATCGAACCTGAAGAAGGAAAATTCAATCTTGATGAGATTGAGCACTACAGAAAAGTCCTACAATCAGTTAAAAACAATGGAATGGTTACATTTGTTACTCTATGGCATTTTACGCTTCCAAACTGGCTAAGAGGGGAGAAAGGAATTGGAAATATCCACACACCATACTTTTTTGCACGATACTCAAAGCTTATTGTTGAGACACTTGGCCAAGATATTGATTACTATGTCACTTTAAATGAGCCTATTGTTTACGCCACGTTAAGACACGTCCTCAAATGGTGGGTTCCAAACATTAATTCAAACTATTTTTATTTTATTGATAGCTGGCTTGGAATGGTTAGAATGCATAAGGCCGCCTACAAAGCCATAAAAGAGATAAATCCAAATGCACAGGTTGGTGTTGTAGAGAACTTGATGGATATTGAACCTACAAGTAAAAGTATCTTTGACAAAGCAATTTGTGAGTTAAGAAGGCTGTATCAATATAAAGTCTTTCTTGATGCTCTTAAAAATCATACTGATTTTATTGGCATCAATTATTATTTTCACGAATGGTTTGGAGTTGCAAAGTTTTTTGAGAGGTTTTCGCAACTTGCATTCGGAAACTTTGGCCAAAGAGAAAATGACACAAGTGACTGGGGTTGGCTTATATATCCAAAGGGTTTATATAACGTGGTCAAAGACATTAGCAATCGCTATAAAAAGCCCATTTATATTACCGAAAACGGCCTTGCCAATGCAGACGACAGTAAGCGCGAAAAGTTCATTGTGGGGCATCTGGCGTGGCTTAACAAAGCAATTCAGGAAGGTTGCGACGTTAGGGGATATATGCACTGGTCACTTCTTGACAACTTTGAGTGGGCCGAAGGGTACAAATGGAAGTTTGGGCTTGTAGAGGTTGATAGGAACAACAATCTTCAAAGAAATGTAAGGCCTAGTGCTCACGCTTTTGCTCAGATTTGCAAGGAAAACGGTATTTCTGAGGAGCTACTTCAAAAACACGGATTCGACCACATTTAATTTCTAACGTTTACCATTCTGGTTCCAACCCTTGTAGGTTTTATTACAATCAATATTTGTGTTATAAACCATACACAAAACCAACCCCCCCCATTCATAAGCTTCAAACAGGAGGAAGCATGAAAAAAACGGCAAGCACCATTGAATCCGGGCAACCAGGAGAGGTCACATTGCAGTTTGCACAGAAGGCCGGGTTCACGTTTTTCAAGCCAAGTGGCATGGCAAAGGAGGCGATTCCAGATACTCTTGCGTATACATCTCCGGGTTTTCTGGGCAGTCTCCCGTCCGCTATTGGCTTGCTCAAGAAGTACGGATGGGAAGAACCCACTAGGTTTACGGAACGCTCCATTCGGTTTCCGAACGGCTACCAATATAATGTTCGATTCAGTGAAGCTGAGCTTGCTGCTCTGCCCACCTTGAAGTAGAGCCAGGCTTGATCAAACACTGACGGTGCCCCTGTTTTCGACTGAAAATGGGGGCACTTTGTTATTTAAATTCACAAAACTTTATTCCTGTGCTATACATTTTTTAACACTACTAATGAAAGAGAGAAAGAGGGCATGACAAAAAACCGAACAGGAATCAGTCTGTATATAGAGCCAGTTACTGCTTCCAGTACCGTAACTCTGGCACAGGCAAAAAGAATGGGTTTGCTATTCTTTGCACCTGCAAAGCTTCCCAGAGCACATGGTGGTAAGGGTTCCTATGTAGTTGTGCAAACACCTGCTGAGAAGGCCAAAGGGGCATTTTCTCTTGTACCAATCACCAAGGTTGCGGACAGCTTCATTACCTCAAACCCATGTAAAATGCCTGATGGGACCTATTCTCAGGTCCGGATAGCAGGTGATGAGTACGTGGGTCTGGATAAGTTTGATGTAGGTTTTGCCTGAGCAATGAGCTTTATTCTGGCAGTGCCGTCCCCATCCCGCTTCTGATTCAAAAAAGCGGGCTGGGGATTTTTCTCCGTGCTTGCGTATTTTTTTGACTCGTGGTTAAATTGTCTTCGTTATGGCAAAAGTTTGTGAAATGTGCGGAAAAGGTTATCAAAAAGGCAATATTGTTTGTTTCTCAAACAAAAAGTCTATTAAAAGATCATACCCAAATATCAGATCCGTTAAAGTAAGTATCAATGGTAGAAGTACCAAACTTAGCATTTGCACAGGCTGCCTTAGCGCTATCAAAAAGGCTGGAAGAGCAGAAGTAGCTGCAGCAGAGCTAGACGCATCAAAGACCGTAGAAGCTTAATTTAAGCTAAATATCCATTTTTAAATTCGTCAAAAGTCATCACCCTTTTACCTTCAGGTTGGAGTTTATCCACAATTAGTTCGCCTTGTTCAAGGTGGCTTTCATGTATTTTGACTCTTAATGTGATGTCATCAAGGTTTCTAAGGCTAACTTTTAGGTAGCTTATAAGCTCTCCCATTGTTGTCCAGGCTACTGGCCAAGGATAAAATGCTCGAACAGCTCTTTCGATTTCTTCAGGAGATTTTGAAAATTCAATTCTTGCGTCGTCTTTTGTGAGTAGGGTAGTTCTATCCAATTTTCCGCTAGGTGTGCAGTAAGTTGCCAAATCCTCTTGCTGTTTTTTTAGCGTTGAATAGCCTTTAGAGTAGTTGTTGAGTACATACTCAAGGTATTGTCCAGCAAGCACAAAGAGCTTTCTGTATAAGGATTCGTCAGTTTCTCTTTCAGATATTTCAAAAGGAATTTGCCTTATAATATCTCCTTTATCCATTTCAACTGTTGTGAGTAAATAGGTTACCCCTGTGACCTTTTCGCCTTTTAACAGAGAGTAGGCAACAGGTGTTGCGCCCCTATATTTTGGCAATAACGAAAAATGAATATTTATGATCCCAAGTTCGTAGAATTCTATTAATTCTTTTGGAATCATCAGCCCGTAATCGGCAACTACAGCAACTTTTGTCTTATGGTTATTTAGGGCTTCTAAAACCTCTTTTGACTCTTTTTTAAGGCTTGCAGGTGTGATAAAGGGAACATTGTTCTCAATACACCATTTTTTAACAGGGGAGGGGAGAATTTCTTTTTTCCTACCAACTGGCTTATCTGGCTTTGTGACAACAAGTCTAAGCTTTAGGTTTTGAGACCTTTTAATTTCCTCAAGTAATATTACCGAATGGTTTGAAGTCCCAAAATATACAAATTCTACTGGTTTGTCTTTTGTCATTCTTCCTCCAATCTATCCATCTCATCAAGTTCTTTTTCAGTATATGTTTTTCCAACTACTTTTGATGTGAATAGAATTCCATCCAAGTGGTCAACCTCGTGTTGTATGACTCTAGCAAAGAATCCTTCAGCTTTGAGCACAAACTCGCCACCATTCAAATCAAGCGATCTAACCTTAACTCTTTTGGATCTTAATACCTCTCCATAAGTGTCAGGAATACTTAGGCACCCTTCCCAGCCAAGTCCCTTGGCTTCTGATGCGCTAATAATTTCAGGGTTTATGAGGATAAAGTTTGTTTCAAGTTCGTTTTCAGGGTTGCCAGGGTCAGGCGTAAATTTTTTAACAACACACACTCTTTTATTAACTCCTATTTGAGGAGCTGCAAGCCCTGCGCCTTTTGGATTTGTTTGTGCATCTACCGTTTCAATCAAGTCTTGCGCTAGCTTTTTTGTTTCATCGTCTATCTTTGCATTAGTTGATTTGGCGGTTAAAACTGAGCTTGGAACTTTAACAATATCCTGTATAGCCATGTAGTAATTTTAACACTGTGATGATAGACTCGCTAATGAACATGCTCGACAAATTTTTTTCAATGTTTTCCCATGACATGGGTATTGATTTGGGTACTGCAAACACGCTCGTTTCTGTGCGGGGTAAAGGCATACTCATTAGGGAACCAACCGTTGTAGCTATCCACAAAAAGACAAAAGAGATTCACGCAGTTGGCATAGAAGCAAAACGAATGCTCGGCAAAACCCCTTCTTTTATTTCTGCAATTAGACCTCTTAGAGATGGCGTAATTTCCGATTTTTATTCGGTTGAAAAAATGCTCTCCTATTTTATTAAAAAGGTGCATGAGACTCCTTCAGGATTTCCAAAAATTCCAAGGCCAAGGGTTGTTTTGGGTGTACCTTCTGGTATCACTGAAGTGGAGAGGAAAGCAGTCATGGATGCTTCTTTGAGCGCGGGGGCAAGAATGGCTTATTTGATCGAAGAGCCTATGGCCGCGGCAATCGGCTCTGGGCTTCCTATTTCTGAGCCTATTGGAAGCATGATTGTGGATATGGGAGGCGGTACAAGTGAGATTGCAGTGATTTCGCTTGGAGGAATTGTAACTAACAAATCCGTGAGGGTGGCAGGGGATGAGATTGACCAGGAAATCATCAACTACGCTAGGGTGAGGTACCACATGCTGGTTGGGGATAGGACAGCTGAGGAAATTAAGATTTTACTTGGAAACGCGTATCCTTTTGAAAATGACCAAGGTGTGACTGCAATGTTAAGGGGGAGGGATTTAAAAACTGGGCTTCCAAAATCCATTGAAGTTAATGCCGCGGAGATTAGGGAAGCAATAAGAAACCCTGTTTACATAATTATTAATGCTGTGAAGGATGCAATAGAGGAGACACCTCCAGAATTGGTTGCTGATATTTTGAAAAGTGGAATTACTCTTGCTGGGGGAACATCCTTGATTAGAGGTCTTGATGTACTCATGGCAAAAGAGACTGGGATGCCGGTTGTAATAGCAAGGGATCCACTGACCTGCGTGGTAAGAGGTTGCTCTATTGTTTTAGAAGATTTGGATTTGTTAAAGAGGGTAAAGGCTGGTTCTTCATAAACTCATATTATTGACCAAGGCTGTTGTAGTACCAGCCTCCGAACTCATATTGGGTACAAGTCCTGAGGCTGATATATTTGGTTTACCGAACGGGCTGATGCCTTGAGGGGAGGCACTTTGCATTTGCTATTTGAATGTTTTCAATTCTCTGATCACCACATCTTTGACCCTACATCCTATTCCAATTGTCGAATACGGAAGTTCAGGCGGGCGCTGCAAAGACTTACAAGCTCGTCGAACTTAGCTTTATTCTCCTCCTGCACCACAATTTTGGCCTTACTCCCCAATACGGTTTGGAAGGTAGGCTTTAAACCGTGTTCCCAGACCCATTTAATATCAGAGTGGGAAACTGCAGCAGAGCCTAACAACAGTTTAAAATGCTGAATTGCTTGATTTAAGTTCTGGGTTGCCTCCGACAGCATTCTGTTGACTGTTTCTGCTCGGTTTGCGTTGCTTTTCCCATCCCTACTTGAATAATCTATGACGTAATTCCAATTGACTGAGAACCTTTTTAGACAAACTTCCATTTGTCTACGGCACAAGAGTGCTTCTGGATGAAGTGGCATGTTAACTCCTTAATCAAGGTCAGAATCTGTGAGTGGAAGAGACACGCTTTTGTTCTTTGCCTGAGCTAAGAGTGCCTGATACATCTGCTTTTGATTCTCAAATTCAGGCCAAAGCTTGTATCTTTTATCTACACCTTCCTGTAGAGGATTCACCACAAACCTAATAGTAGCCTCTACAATTTGATAAGCGCTTGAGGCTTCTTGCGCAGTTGTAGAAGCTTCTAGTACTGCTTCAATTTGCTTATGAAGTTGCTTCAGCGAAGTAATAACCTGACGTTCAACATCAAGTGTGTGGTCAGCGTCTGTTTTCCTGTATTTCCGTGCGTTCAAAACAGTTACTACTAAACCATGATTTCTTACAACGGACTTTTGGCCAAAAGCTGAAACATTCAAACCTAGAAGAGTATTTCTTGCTTCTTCTATGAGTTGCAAAAAAGTTTGTTTTGACATTGGTTTGCACTCCTTTGTTTTTTTAAGATTGTAATATTTTTAACAAATTTAGCAAGCAAAGTACTATTTTTGAAAATGAAAAAGACCTCCAGACTCATATTGGGTACAAGTCCGGAGGCCGGTAGTGGGGCAGGGGGATATAAGGAGCTAAGCTTAAGTAGACCTAACTGGCGATGACTTGAGCTCCTTGATGGTCTCGTCAATCAGGCCGTTTGCTGCCCTCAGAAGTCCAAGCCTCGAATTTCTTGTTCTCACCACTTCCAGTGAGTCGTCTTCAGCCACGGTTGCCACAAGTGACGCAATATGGCTGGCTAACTGGGTCTGAAGGTCTCGAAGGTTATGGGTAACTCCCCCAACACCCTTGACTTGAAGAATTCCGTTTGCACGGTCCTCTCTGATTTGAGCGAGCCGTTGGGTCACTTTATTGAGAACTTTGCTCGATGCCTCTGCAAGCTGTTTCAGAGCATCAAGTTTCTTTTTCTCCTCAGCCTTGGGTAAAGCCATTTCATCCTCCATATCTGATTGGGGCAAGGCGAATGGGGTGGGTTTCTACTTCTTGGAAGTGGCTAACTTCTCAAGCTTGGAAACCAAGTTGTCAAGCTCTGTTCGAGCCTGGGTCCTCAAATAGAAGTCTTCCCGGAAAGACCGAATCACAGCAAGGTGCTGCCTTGCAAGTTCCCGAACCCATTCGGATAGTTCCTTCCAGGCACCATTCTGCTTGATGGTCTGTTCTGCACTCTCAAGCCATGAGACAACGTTTTTGAGTGTTACCAAGATTAGCCTGCGCGTTTCCTTTACCTGATCAGACTCTCGATCGTCATCAGATGGATCTGCATTAATTGCCAGGGCCAACCTTTGTGCAAGACCTACCGTTGCAGGGTTGTTCTTGGATCCATCAAGATGGTAAAGAGCATCTTGAACAGGACCAAGACACTTCTTCTCAATAATCCTCTTAAGTTCCTGCACGTCCATTTGTCCGCTCATTTCTCTATGTCTCCTTTGTAAGACTGGATTGGTTTATCGATTTTAAAGCTCTCCACAAAAAAAGCAAACTAGCTTACCAAACTACCTTAGGGTTTACTTCAGGTCTTAATTGATATAAAAGTATGGAGTGAGGCTTTCGTTTAAGTACCTTCTTGCAGCCATTATCATTTTTGTAATCGGATATACCGGTGTTTTTAGCGTGCTTCAGGATTT
Organism: uncultured Candidatus Saccharibacteria bacterium; assembly: GCA_964636285.1. Lineage (GTDB taxonomy): Bacteria > Patescibacteriota > WWE3 > UBA101185 > 2-01-FULL-41-18 > CAZWQF01. The sequence continues at coordinate 39,361 of CAZWQF010000004.1, read as the reverse complement.
TACTCAATACCTTGCCAATCCTTTTCAATACGGGCTTTTCCAAATTAAAGGTAACGCAGAAAATACTCTTTCTTTTTTTACGAATTTAAAAAGCCTCAGAAACCAAAATCTTGAACTCCTTGAAAAAACTTATGACTTAGAGTCAAAAATTGCAAAGCTAAAAGAGCTTGAATTTGAGAACAAAACATTAAGAGAACAAGCCGGAGTCAAAAACGAAAATTCCGCCCAAAATCTATTATTAGCTAGAGTTATAGGGATTCCTTTTAGTAACCAGAATTCAGAAGTTTTGATAGATAAAGGATCTGAAGACGGCTTAAAAACAGGTCAAACAGTTTTATTTAAGAATTTTCTTGTTGGATCAATTGTTGATGTGTTTGCACACAGAGCAACAGTAGTTTTTGTCACCTCTCCAAAGTTGAATGTTGCTGTTCTGGATCAAAGCAAAGAGGGTAGGGCAAAAGGCATAACAACCGGAAGCTTTGGAACCGCCATTATAATGGATAAGGTGCTACTGGATGAGGAAGTTGTTCAGGGGGATATCATAGTTACGAGCGGTCAAGACGGCGTTTTTAAGCCAGGATTAATTGCAGGAAAAGTTGTGGAGGTTACAACAGCTCCCACGGAGCCTATCAAAAAAGCAAAACTTGAGACGTTGGTAGATTTAAACAAGCTTGAAGTAGTTTTTATCGATCTTGATTCAGGGAAAGTAAAGTAATGAAAAAATACTTGATTTTGGCACTTACACTCACAGCTCTTTCGTTGCTACAAAGCGTTTTTCCTGCAATTGCAGTGATTTTAATGTTTGCGCTGGTATTGATGTTTCTTGGAAATTTTGAACTTTCTATTAAAACAGCATTTTTTGGAGGCATTATGTCTGACTTGCTCCTCTCAGCACACTTTGGATCTGCAACTTTGGGTTGTGCTTTGTCAATTTTTGTTTGTATGGTAATCAGAAGGTTCTTTCCAAGAAATGTACTCTTTTATGCTTTGCAGGTTGTTGTATCAATCATTATTTTCCATTCGATAATAAATTTTTCAATCAGCCCTGTTCTAGAAGACTTAATTCCTATTGTTTTCAAAAACTTTTTGTTTATGATTGTCTTGTTCCCTTTTAGTTATACTATTTATGAAATCTTTAAAACATCTGGGATTCGAAGAAATTTCTAAAATCACTCCAATCAAAAAAAGCTCACAGAAGAGTAGAGAGCCTCTATCCAGGGGTGATTTTTCAACAATTTCATGGCGAGTACTTCCTTTATACCTTGTGCTAATTTTTGTTGTATCTTCGCTGGTAATATCCGCATTCTTTGTTCAGATTATTGAAGGTTCTAGAAATCTTGCACTATCCGAGAAAAACAGTTTGAGAGGCTCACTTTTGAGAGCAGAGAGGGGCGTTATTTACGACAAAGATGGAGAAGTGGTTACAAGAAACAGACCCGGGTTCAGTGTAGAGTTATCCACAAAGGAATGTGGTAGCGAATGCTCAAAGGTTGCTTCCGAGGTCTCAAGAATTGTTTCGGTTGACATTGAAAAAGTTAGGGAGCAGCTTGGTCAGAGACTTCCACAGATTACACTGGCGCTTGGACTTATAAGAGATGAAGTGATTAAAGTTGAGTCAAGGCTTGGGGATTTGCCTGGAGTCTCAACGCAAGTGGACCCTGTTAGAGAATATATTGGATCAGAAAGCCTTGCACACATCATTGGGTACATTGGCGAGGGTAAAACTTCTGAAAAAGAAGGAAAATTAGGTGTTGAAAAATACTACGATTTTTATTTAAAAGGCGAACTTGGAAGCCGGATAATTCAGGTGGATTCCTATGGGACAAACTTTACTCAAGTAGCCAGAAAAGAGCCTGTACCAGGGAAAAACATAACTTTGTATATGGATAAGGAGCTTCAGGAGGCGGCGTACAAGGCGTTAAAAGAGGTGGTGCTTGAGCCAAAAATATCAGGTACTGGTAATAAATCAGAGAATGAGAAATCTGAGGAGGAAGACTCGGATTTGACATCTTCAAAACGAAAAAAAGCTAAGGGCGGTGCCGTTGTTGCAATGGATCCAAACACAGGTGGCATTTTGGCAATGGTAAGTCTTCCTTCGTTTGATCCTAATTTATTTGCTGCAGGGATTACCCAGGCTCAGTATAAAGAGATTTTGGATAACCCAAATAACCCGTTTTTTAATAGAGCTATAAGCGCAACTTATCCACCTGGCTCAACATTTAAAATGCTCACTTCATTGGCAGCGTTGGAAGAAAAAGTAATTGGGTCAAATTCGCTTGTTAACTGCCCTTCGTCCATAAATGTAGGGGCTTTTGTGTTCAGGGACTGGTATGCAGGTGGAAGAGGTCCAATTGATGTTAAAAGAGCTTTGCAGGTATCGTGTGACACATTTTTTTACACAGTGTCTGGTGGGTACGGTGGGCAAAAAGGTATGGGGATTGAGGCTTTATCAAGACTGGCAAAGGAGATTGGATTTGGTAATCGAACAGGAGTAGATGTTGACGGCGAATCTGCTGGTGTTTTTCCTGATCCTGACTGGAAAACAAACAATTTAAACGAGCAGTGGTATTTGGGAGATACCTATATTACATCAATTGGGCAGGGGAATATTTTGTCAACGCCAATGCAAATTGCATCTTATACTTCGTTTTTTGCAAATAGGGGAAAAATTTATAAACCTCAGATAGTAAAGTCTATAGAGGGAGTCAAAGAATTTGTACCTCAGGTGAAAGTTGAGAGGGTAGTGGACTCTGGGTACATGGAAGCCATCATTCAGGGCATGCACCAAGCAGTGACGCCGGGAGGGACTGCTTGGCCATTGTTTGATTTTGCAACCAGACATCCTGGTGTAGAGCTTGCAGGAAAGACAGGGACGGCGGAGTTTGGAAATGCAGTAGAAGGTGGGAGTTTAAAGACGCACGCGTGGTTCACGGTTTTTGGACCAATTGAAAAGCCGAGCATTGTGGTGACTGTTTTGCTGGAGGAGGGTGGGGGAGGTTCAGATGACGCCGCCCCGATTGCCAAAAAAGTGTTGGACCAGTGGTTCTCCAAATGATGTGGACGGGTAATGAAAACCCGCACTGTAGCTGGGTTTTCATTACCCGTCCAGAAATGCCCTCAAAACCTTGCATCTATCACCAACATCTGTTATAACAATACATATTAGTGTATTATGTTCCAGCAAATAAAATATAAAAAACTACATTCCCTCCCCGACGCTGTAAAAATGGCGGGGGTGGAATTTTTGTACTCCACAGGCGAACTCATAAACAGAGACTACCTTTCCATTGCTGTAGTTGGAACAAGAAACCCAACAAACTATGGGGAAGCAGCTGTGAAAACTATTGTTTCCGATCTTGCCTCGTGCGGGGTGGTGATTCTTTCAGGGCTTGCGTTTGGAATTGACGCAATGGCTCATGAGGCATGCCTTTTGGTTGGAGGTAGAACGGTGGCGGTTCTTGGTTCGGGTCTCCATTCGATTGCACCAAAGTCCAATGAGACTTTGGCAAAACGAATAATAGACGGGAATTACGGTGTCATAGTTAGTCAGTTTGAACCAAACACACAAGGATTAAAATGGAACTTTATAAAAAGAGACAGGCTTATGGCAGGAATTTCACAGGCAGTGCTGGTTATAGAAGCAGGCGCCAGTTCCGGTACAGCACACACCGTTGAAGCTGCGCTAGAGTTTGGAAAAACGGTTTTTTGCGTGCCAGGAAGCATATTTAGTCCTCAAAGTGAAGGCACAAACAAATACATCAAAGAAGGTGCGGTTCCTGTAACATGTGCACAGGACATATTTGACGAACTTGGTGATAAGCTGTTAGATTCCCGTCCTGAGTTGCCTGAGTTTGCTTTTATAGAGAAAGGCTCAAAGTCCGTAGTAGAAGCACAAAAAGCACTAATGATAAAAACTCTTACTCAGCTTGAAATAAAGGTTTTTGGAGCATTAAGTGACTACCCAGCATCAATAAACGAGCTTGCAACTAAGGAAAAAATGGCAATCTCGCAGTTTTTAGTGGTTGTCACAGAACTAGAACTCAAAGGACTGGCCAAAATCAACGGAAATATGGTGAGTCGTTGACAAGTGTGGTAATTTTAAGAGGTTTACGAATATGAAGCTTGTAATAGTAGAGTCCCCAACAAAGGCAAAGACGCTTTCCAGATTTTTGGGAAGAGGGTATGAAGTTGTTGCTTCAATGGGTCATGTTAGAGACCTTCCAAAAAAAGAACTTGGTGTTGATGTTGATAACGATTTTTTTCCAAAGTACGTTCAGTCCCCAAGAGCAAAAAAAGTAATTGATATATTAAAGAAAAAAGCCGAAGAAGCAGATGAAATTTATTTGGCAACAGACCCTGATAGAGAAGGAGAAGCAATTTCATGGCATGTTTTGAGCGTAATAACAGCAAAAAAAGGTAAGAAGAAAAAAAACGAAGGAGTGGATGCCTCCGATCTAGATTCAAGTACGGATGCATTGTCAGCCAGTACAAGTGCTTCCGACAGCAAAAAAGCCAAAACCAAAAAAACAAGAAAAGGTAAAAAAGACGAACCCGAAGAAGAAATAATAGAAAGCGTTGATCTCAGCGCACTTAAAGGTAAAACAGTTAAAAGAGTAGTTTTTCATGAAATCACCGAACCAGCAGTAAAGGACGCATTCAATCACTCAAGAGAGCTTGATATGAACCTTGTGGATGCCCAGCAAGCTAGAAGAGTTCTTGATCGAATGGTGGGGTATAAATTGTCCCCGCTCCTTTGGAAAAAGGTTAGGTACGGGCTTTCTGCAGGAAGAGTTCAGAGCGTTGCGGTTAGACTTGTTGTAGATAGGGAAGATGAAAGAAAAAACTTTAAGCCAGAAGAATACTGGAGTCTTGATGGTGTTTTTAGTGAGAACCAGAATGCAGTAGAGGCTGAAAAAGCAGGTTTTCTTGCTTCACTTTTTGAAGTTGCTTCAAAAAAGGCCGATATAAAAAGTAAAGATCAGATGGATTCTGTGCTTGCAGGTTTAAAACCCTTTCAGCAGTTTACAGTTAGATCTGTAGAAAAATCAGAGAAAAAAAGAAATCCATACCCACCATTTACAACCTCAACAATGCAACAGGCAGCAAGCAATAGGCTTGGATTTTCAGCCAAAAGAACAATGTCTGCGGCACAGAAACTATTTGAAGACGGTCTTATTACATACCACAGAACTGATTCGCTTAATCTTTCTGAGGATTTTTTAAATAGTGCAAGAAGCTTTATCTCAAAGACATATGGAGCAAATTTTTTGCCTGAAAAACCAAATTTTTACAAAAACAAATCAAGAAATGCACAGGAGGCTCATGAGGCAGTGAGGCCAACAAACCCGGCTGTCCCTTTCGTTAATTCAATTGAAATGAGTGCAGATGAAAAAAGGCTTTACAGGCTTATTTGGCAGAGAGCGTTATCTTCACAGATGCTTCCTCAAATATACGACAACACCGCATGTTTAATTGACTCACCTGATGGTGGGTTTACGTTCAAAGCTACAGGTTCGGTAATAAAATTTGATGGGTGGATGAAGGTTTACGAGAAAAAAGAAAAGGAAGAGAAAGAAATTGAGGTTACAGAAGCTGATGGGGTTGAGGTTGTTGACCAAGGAGTAGATGCAGAAGGAACAAATGATGCTGACTTATTCAATCCTGATGCGTTAATCGAGCTTCCTGATTTGAAGGAGGGGCAAAAGGTAAATTTGCTTGATTTAAAGCCGGAACAACATTTTACTCAGCCACCTGCAAGGTATACCGAGGCTTCACTCATTAAGGCTTTGGAGGAGGATGGGATTGGAAGGCCTTCAACTTATGCGCCTACAATTTCTACAATTCAGGATAGAGGTTACATTGCAAAAGATGGAAAATCTTTTTACCCAAATGACGTTGCGGTGGTAGTAAATAAGCTTTTGAACGCACACTTTCCAAATATTGTTGATTATGGATTTACTGCAAATATGGAGGAAAGCCTTGATAGGATTGCGAATGGGGAAGAGGAATGGGTTCCAGTTTTAAGAAAGTTTTACGAGCCATTTATTGCTGAAGTTGAGAGGAAGGATGAAAAGCTTAATAAGGCTGATTTTACGCTACTTGAAGTGACGGAAGAGAAGTGCCCGGAGTGTGGAAAAGTTTTGAATGTGAAGCTTGGGAAGTATGGGAGGTTTTTGAGCTGTTCGGGGTTTCCTGAGTGTAAGTACGCAAGGCCACTTGCTGGAGTGGGTGGGGGAGGTTCGGCTGTTGTAAGTGGGGGTGCGAATGGGGATCCAAACGCGTTTGTGATAGATGAAACTCAGCTTGGAAAATGTCCTGATTGTAAGGATGGGGATCTGAATTTGCGCGAAGGTAGATACGGAAAATTTGTTGCATGCGGAAATTACCCAAAGTGCAAATTTACCAAGCCGTATCTGGAAAAAGTGGGGATGAAGTGTCCAAAATGCGGTGAGGGAGAGGCTGTGATTAAAAGAGGCGGTAGATTTAAGAGAATATTTTATGGGTGCAGTAGGTATCCGGATTGTGACTTTGTGACAAATAAAGATCCGATGAAGTTTAAGTGGGATCCAGAAGAGGCTAAAGCTAAGGGAAAGGTAGGGCGGTGAAAAAGTCCAAAGTCAGCGAAAACAATAATTCTGCAGGCTTCTAATTTGTGATTATTTTCACATAATTTCTGTGTTGCTTCTTACAATTTATTAGAGTATAGTACCCGCATCAACAGTGGGTTTAGGCTATGCCTAAAGGCAAATTACCTATTGACGGTTGAATTGGGGAGGTTTATAATTAGACCTATAGTAAAGATTAAATGAGCTGGTCTTGGAAATTATAGAATAATTTTCAAAACGGGCGCAATTGATTCTTTTTCATTTCTCTCTCCTGCAAATCACAGGGCAGAGAAGCCAACACCTAAGGAGGTGTGAAATGCTTAATATCGTTCGTCGAATCTCCCATTTCGTGGCGTGTGCGTTATGTGGGAAGCTTCACTGGAGCGCGGAGGCAGCGGCCGCTTGCGCACGATCTCACAAGTGACCTGACGCGCCGGCATGGGCACCTGGAGGGATAAACACAATTAGCATTCGCTGATTCGTGCCCCCTCCCGGTGTCCCCCCCCATTTCTTTTTAAACTTCAGTTGTAACAAATCTCACTAAAAACGTGTTAAAACTCTCATTTGTACTCTATAGGTCACTATGTTAAGATTCCTGTATCAATCAAGGAGGGCATATGTTCAGAATGTTGCTGGGAAGGGATCCGGACAGATCGTCCGCATCTACTGCACGAATCGTACCCAATCCTAACGGAACGGGTGGTTGGTCAGTTAAGCGGTCTGATGATGCATGGCTCCTCAACCGGGCAGACTTTATGCCAAAGGAACCCACTCGCAAATGGACTTGGTTTCCTAAGGACGCTCTTGCTTTTCCTGACAAGGGCAAGGCTGCCGCGGCTCTGTCCCAGAGGGACCCTTCAATTCAGCTGCTTTCCTGACCCACTTTGGTTGCCCGTCCCTTCATCTAGAACTATCAGGACGGGCAACCAAACACTTTTTATCTTCTCTTGCCACAATCCACTTACCATAGTAAACTCTTCCATGTTAAGCGTGTTCTGGTTTCTCTCCCTTTTTTAAAGGGCTCAGAACATTAGTTTAAAAGAGGAACGCGAATAAAAATTCACTGGCTCTACTTAATTTTGCATTAATAAAGCTGGTAAAGTATTAATTTCCTTCGTGTTCCGAAGGATTTTTTATGTCTGAAAAAGACAACAAAACAGAAGCACAAACAAAAACCCCTTCGGTAAAAATACCCACAGTAGACGAGCTCCTTCAAGCAGGAGTACATTTTGGTCACCAAGCAAGAAGATGGCACCCAAAAATGCAGGATTTCATCTTTGATAAAAAGCAGAACATCCACATTATAGATTTATTCAAAACCCACGAAACTCTCCAGACAGCTTGTAACTTTCTCTATGAAATAACAGCAAAAGGCGGAAAAGTTGTTTTTGTAGGAACAAAAAAGCAGGCAAAAGAAATTATAGAGCTCGAAGGTAAAAGAAGCGGAGCAATGTACATGGCTTCAAGATGGGTTGGAGGCGCGCTTACAAACTTCACAACTATTAAAAAGACGATTGATAAGCTCAAAGACCTCACAAAGAAAAGAGAAAACAATGAGCTTGGCCATTACACAAAAAAAGAAAGACTCATGATCGATAGGGAAATCGGAAAATTGAACCTTACGGTTGGAGGTATTCTTTTGATGACCCAAAGACCTGAAGCAATTTTTGTTGTTGACGCAAAAAAAGAGAAAACTGCAGTGAGAGAAGCACAAAAGCTTGGAATTCCTGTTGTAGCTCTTGTTGATACAAACACAAATCCAACAGGCCTTACATTCCCAATCCCAGGAAACGATGATGCAATTAGGTCGATTGCAATTATTGTTAAGGCTGTGGCTGATTCGGTTGAAGCAGGGTATGTTGAATTTGCAAAAGTTCAAGCTGAAGCAAAAGAATCTGCAGAAGTTGAAAAGGCTAAAGCAGTAAAAGCAGAGGCTGTCAAGGTAGAAGCGGCAAAAGCAGAAGCAGCTAAGAGCGCAGTTAAAGTTGAGGCAAAACCAGAAGTAAAACCAGAAGTTAAAACCGAGAAGAAAGTTGAAGCAAAGGAAGACACAAAATCAGAAAAAAAGGTTGAAGTTAAAGAGGTAAAGTCAGAAAAAGCCAAAGTTGAAAAGACTGAAACCAAAAAAACCGGAGCAAAAAAAGAAGCAAAAGCTGGTGCTGACAAGGCCGGATCAGCAAAAAAGGCAAAATCAAAGAAGTCTGAATAATTTTTAACGGATAAAAGTTTGCCCTGGGCGCTAAGTTGCGTCCAAGAGAAAGGAAAAAATGTCACAAATGGATGATATTAAAAAGCTCAGAGAAGAAACTGGAGCTGGAGTAATGGATGCTAAAAAGGCTCTAGAAGAGCACGGCTCTTTTGAGAAAGCCAAGGCTGTACTAATGGCAGCTGGCGCAGCAAAAGCTGCAAAGAAAGCTGATAGAAATGCAGCTGATGGGCTGGTAGTTAGCTACATTCACTCTACAGGAAAGGTAGCTTCGTTAGTTGAAATCAACTGTGAAACAGACTTTGTAGCAAAGACTGAGGACTTTAAAAAACTTTGTAACGAAGTAGCAATGCAAGCATGTGCAATGCCTGCAGAAAATGTTGAAGAACTTTTGGCACAGGCATATATAAGAGATGGGTCAAAAAAGATTTCTGATCTTGTAACTGAGACTATTGCAAAGGTTGGAGAAAATATTAAAGTGGCTAGGTTTGCAAGATTCAAGGTAGGGGAATAAAAGCGAATTACTAAGAAAGTTAAAGCGTAGCAAAAAGTGATAGGGACTTTAAAATCCTTACCAACTCTGCTACGCTTTAATTATGCTAAATAAAGGTTGGGATTACCTTCCAACAGGAGACCGAGTTGATACACATCAGCGTGCACAGGCGCTCAATCCACTATCTGAACAATCTCATGAAAACGCTATTGAAGCAGCCGTTGAGGAGCAAGATTTTGCAAGAAGAAATAGACCTCAGATAGAGCTGATGAAAAATGAGCCCAGAGCAGAGGAGGCTTTATCCCAAGTGCTTGAAGAGTTAGGCCTAGCTGATTTAAAGGTGCTTTTGGGAACTAAGCTAGCTATGGGATCACCAGCATTGTACTATAACTATTATTTGAGGGAGGTAGATGCTGAAGGTGGGCCATTAAACAAGTCGTTAATTGCTGCTCAAGTTGGACTGTTTCCAGAAGGATCACCAGCCGCATCAAGTGTTGAATTAACTATTAGAGATAATGAAGATCCTAAAGACACTCTGTCTATGGAATATCAAATTACTTCTGATGGAATAGAATTACTAAAAATAGACGCTTATTCGGGCGGTACAAGGATATTCACATCAGTAGGAGTAGACGGCAGGGTCAATTTCATATCAATTTCATCCATATCATCGTCATCAAGAGCAATAGACATAGATTTAAATTCAAGATACACAACTCCTGAACGAAAAGTTTTTGCTCAGGAAATGTTTGATGTGATACTAGAACGTATGGGTATGCGGCCTGGAGATGTGGATATAAATGTAGGAGGAGTTGATATTAAAAAATCTTTTTCTGAATCAGCACGAGCAAAAGATGACGATACTAACGGTATAAAATTTGTTCTAAACCACGCGGTTCCTGCTTAACTACTTATTAAAAATGTTATAATCCCATTGTATGAATATTTCAGAACTTAAAACAAAACTTACTTCTTCTGTGGAGCATTTTAAAGGGGAGCTTGCTGGAATTAGAGTAGGCAGGGCAACAACAACACTCGTTGAAAACATTGAAGTTGAAGCTTATGGTGGCAAAATGAAAATGGTTGAGGTGGGTTCAATTACTGTACCTGACGCTCAAATGATTGTGATTTCGCCTTGGGATAAATCGCTTGTTAAAGACATTGATTCTGCAATTAGAGACGCAGGAATGGGTTTAAATCCGGTTCCAGACAGCATTAGCGTTAAAGTACCGGTACCGCCTTTAACAGAAGAAAGAAGAAAAGAATTCTCAAAATTAGCATCCGAAAAAGCCGAAACAGCAAAGAACGCAATTAGAAATGTTAGGCAAGATGCAATGAAAGAAATAGACAAAAAGTTTTCGGAAAAAACTCTTACTGAGGATGAAAAATTCTCTCAAAAAGAGGATATAGAAAAGGTTGTAAAAGAATTCACGGCCAAAATCGAAGAACTCCTTGAGACAAAGAAAAAAGATTTGATGAGTGTTTAATCTCACAATGCCACAACATTCCAATGCCTTGGAAAAACCCAGTTCAGAAAGCCTTGAAACAAGGTACGCTGCATTAGAAGCTGAAGAAGAGAGGCTTTCGAGTGCCCGATCTGAACTATTTGAAAAACTATTACCGTACTTTCCAACGAGTGAGCCCCTTGAGGGCGGGCTGTTGAAAGACTTGAGGGTTTATTTTGGAGCTGAATCTCCAGATTTAGACACTAACATTGTTGAGATAGAAGCCAGAAGGCCAGATTTTCTTAAAATTTTTGAGGAATTAAATAAAGATGGTTTTATACAGGAGCTTAGGGAGTCTACCACTAGCCTTGACCGCCAAAGGAATAAGCTTGAGGAGGACCTTCAACAAGACTTTTTGACTACTCTAGATTGCACAGACTTTGATTGTTATTTTTCCGCTTTTGATTCGCCAAGCAAGCTTAATCAGTCAAAAATAGGCTTGGAACACACATTTACTTTACTTGGAAAGATTGCAGCGGGAGAGCCTGAATACTCGTTAAGATACAGAATTTGGGCAATTGGTGAGATTAATAAAGAGTTTTCTGGTTATGCCTTTAGCACAAGCGAAGGGATTCCTGTGGACTCTAAATTGAGAGGCCAGGAAATAGGTACAGTTAATGCTGACATTTCTCTCAGAGCAAAAAACTTACTCAAGGAAGTGATGGGACATAACAAACTTTCATACCAGTTCAGAGGTGGGGGAGATGCATCTGTTCAGATTCCCTATAATGAAGTGCTCTCGTTTGTTGCCGAATCTTATGAGGATTCTATTGGCTATTCGTTTGCAACCTCTCATCCAAAGATAGCTGCTGCCTTGGTTAAATGCTTAGGTGACTATGAGAAGTGGGTATCTAGGGTAAGGAATGGTGATCCAGAAATACTATTTGGAGTAGAAAGTCCTCCTATCACAATCGAAGGTTTATCTACCACACCCGATGGGCATTTTGAAACCTTTAGTGCTGAGCATATGCAGGTCTACTTATACTCAAATCTTGGAGCCCTAATAGAAGCTGGGAATCCATCAACCTACATTCCTCCATCTATGTTACGAGGCATAAAAGCAATAAGATTCAAGCCGGATCCAAGAGCAGCTTCTATAGCTGAAAGTCCAGTAGCATTTGAAGGTATGTCAAGGCTCATCAACAATGCCACAATACATAGTGTTTTAAGCCATGAAATTTTTGAACATGCTCGAGTAGGTATGAGCCAAGCTGAGATGTTGGACTGGGAAAGCATTGTTCAAAATACACATAATAGTAATGGTGAGAGAAAATCAGTCACCGAATATGTTAGACGTACACTTGCTAATGCTGGTGAAGGGCTGAGCGCTAGAGAGGACTTGTGCGAAAGTGCAGCAATGTATATGAGATCCCCAACTGTGTTGTTTCATAGTTCAGTTGAGAGGTTTGAGTTCATGTTAAAGTTCTTCTCCTCCAGAATTGCAGAGGAAGATAGAGAGAGGTATGTTAGGGCAGTTGTAGGTAGCGTGAGAGCAATGCCAAAAGAGTTCCTTGCTTTAGTTGAGCAGCATGAAGATACTCCTCTTCAAGACATGGTTTATAAATCTGCAGATGCTTTTTCAGGTGCACCAGCATCTGAATCTGGCGAACAATTGCCTGTTATCGTACAGGGGCAGTGTTTATCCCAGGGCTCGCTTAGTAACGGAATCAGCTCAGTAATCGAGGTATATGTCCCACCCTATTTAAAAACCTCTGAATAGTAAGGCTTTATTAATTTATTCCCTACCCCTACACTTCCAAGTAGCCAGATGTTATCCTTACACAGTATGTTAACTTTTATTGTTTTTGCGTTAATCCTTTCGTTTTTAGTGTTTATTCACGAACTTGGACACTTTATGGCTGCTAGAAGATCTGGCGTCAGAGTTGAAGAGTTTGGACTTGGCTTGCCTCCAAAAATCTGGGGCAAAAAAGTTGGCGAAACAACTTACACACTTAATCTCTTACCGTTTGGTGGATTTGTGAAGTTGACTGGTGAGGATGACGACTCTCCTGACGCAATAAAAAGAGCAATGGCCGATCCTGAAAACTTTTTATCAAAAAGCACTTATGCAAGGGCTTTTATTTTGGTAGCAGGGATTTTAATGAACCTTTTAGGCGCTTTTATTTTGTACTACTTTGTGCTTGGATTGAACGGGTTTAAATCGCAGGTTTTGCCACTTTATGTTGATCACCATTTCAAATTCGGTCATGAAAAAGTAATTCAGACGGTTGTGTCTGGTGTTGAGCCTGGCTCTGCAGCGGAAAAGGCCGGAATAAAATTTGGCGAAGCAGTGATAGAAATCAACGATACCCCTGTTTACACACTTAAAGATGTTAGAGACCTCATGAATTTGTCTACGGGTAGGGAGGCAAAAATTTTGCTCATGGACGTAAAGGACTCTGCACAGGCAAAGAGGGTGGTAATGGCCACACCTGAACTTTTGGAGAGTACGGACGGGGAGAAGAGGGGAAAGATTGGAATAGTTTTAGGGCCTGTAGTGCAGATAGATTATTCGGGGGTGGTGCTTTTGGCTGGGCCATTGCACGCATTTAACATGCTTGATTACACTGGAGCGGTGTTTAAGGAGCTCGTGAGCTATTCGTTTGAAAAAAAGACTTTTGAGCCGGTATCTACCGGGATTTCAGGACCTGTTGGTGTGTTTTCTATTGTTGGGGCAATTCTGACACATGGCGGGAAAGATACTGTTATAGCGCTTTTGGATTTGGTGGCGCTGTTGTCACTGTCACTTGGGCTCATGAATTTGCTTCCTATTCCTGCGCTCGATGGGGGAAGGCTAGTTTTTGTGGTTTTTGAAATGATCACAAAGCATAAACCCGATCCGGTTAAAGAGGCGTTAGTGCATAAGATTGGAATGGCAATTTTACTAGCCTTGATGGTGCTAGTGACATTTAAGGATGTGAAAAACCTGATTGGTTAATAGTCTGGACGGGTAACGAAAACCCACTGTTTATAAGAAAAAATGGAAAGCCCCGAGATCCGCGAGTTTGATGTTATCTGATAGTGTCAGAAATTCTCGTGCGATCTCGGGGCTTTTTTGTGCGGGCTTGGTCAGAGGCTACTTAGCCTTTTCCAGTTTCTTGGCGGTCTCCTGAGCGTCCGACTTGGGACCACATTTGTCCTTGCTTCCACCTGGACCAGAGCTGGTCTTCGGCTCGTTCGTCGGCTTCTTTGCCATGCTTGCCCTCCAAAAGGCATGAATGCCGGTATTAAAATTCCGATACCGGTTGGGTTTTGGACTCAAACTATATAACACTAACAGGGGTTAGTGCAAATAGCAGTCCCACTTTCAGTGCTTGATAATTCCAAGATTCGATTGACTAGCAGCCACTTATCTCCTATCGTCCCATTATTTGGTACCGTTTCCAGGTGACTGCCTGCTCTGTGCTGGTGGTTCAGGCGGCGGGCTTACACGAACTCTCTGTGGTAGTGGCCTTGAACCCTTTCCTGGTCGTGCCTTTCCGCCTCCATTTTCCTGTGGAACATCTTTTGTTTGCTTTTTCACGCCTGGTCTCATTATTGCTTTCTCCTTAAGCAAAAAAGGACTTTCGGTTTTGGTGATTCTAAATCTTATTAACTAAACTTTTCAAGCCCCTTTTGTTTCACGAATAAAAAATGTAAGATAAAGCAAGCTGAGAGCTACCATCCAAATCAAAACCCAAACTAAGAAATGTGATGAGCAGTGGGTTTTAGTCTCCCGGACAGAAATGCACTAAACACACGGGTTTTCGTTACCCGTCCAGAATATGTACGATACAGCGCAAAAGAAAAAAATAACTGAAAATCTTTCCGAATGGTACAACGACATCATCCTCAGAGCAGGTCTTGCTGAATACGGTCCTGCAAAAGGCACCATGATCATCAAGCCCTACGGCTATGGTATTTGGGAAGAGCTCCAAAAAGCCATGGATCCTCTCATAAAAGCAAAAGGTGTTAAAAATGCTTACTTTCCGCTTTTTATCCCAATGAGCTTTCTTAAAAAAGAGGCAAATCATGTCGAAGGCTTTTCGCCTGAACTTGCAGTTGTCACAGTTGGAGGTGGGGAAGAGCTCACAGAGCCTTTAGCAGTAAGACCTACCTCAGAAACAATAATGTACGATGCATATAGCAAATGGGTCCAGTCCTGGCGCGATCTTCCAATCCTCATTAACCAATGGAACAACGTAGTCAGATGGGAAAAGCGTTCGTATCTATTTTTGCGAACAACCGAATTTTTATGGCAAGAAGGTCACACAGCTCACGCAACGCATGAGGAATCCCTTGAAATGGTTGATTGGGCAATCAGAATGTACGCTAAGGTTTACAGAGAATATTACGCACTTCCAGGCTTTATCGGTAAAAAATCTGAATCCGAAAAGTTTGCCGGCGCAAACATGACCATGACTTTTGAAGCTATTATGCCGGATGGAAAAGCTCTTCAGAGCTGCACTTCTCACGATCTTGGCCAAAACTTTAGCAAAGCCTTTGAAATCAGTTTTCAAGACAAAAATAAGGAGAAGCAGTACGCATGGCAGACTTCGTGGGGGTTTTCTACTAGGTCAATTGGCGGGCTCATCATGATGCATGGCGATGACAAAGGCCTAAAACTTCCTCCAAAAATTGCACCAGTTCAAGTTATTGTCTTGCCTGTTAAATCTGATGACGATGCGTTAGTTACAAAAGCAAAAGAGCTTTGTAGTGGGCTTGTTGAAGACGGAATTAGAGCCGAGGTTGATTCCCGAGACGGTGAGAGCCTTGGTTTTAGAATTAACAAATGGGAAGTCAGGGGAGCTCCTTTAAGAATCGAAGTAGGGGCTCGGGACATTGAATCCGATTCGTATGTTGTGGCAAGAAGAGATACCTTAGAAAAATTAAAATGCGCACAAAAAGATTTACCTACTTTTTCAAAGAAGCTTTTAGAAGAAATTCAGGAAAATCTTTTTAACGAAGCAAAAAGAAAGCAAAGCGAATTAATGTCCGAAGCCCATTCGTTTGAAGAATTTAAAAAGATTATGGACACAAAAAGGGGATTTATCAGCGCATATTGGTGTGAGGACAGAGACTGCGAAGCCCAAATCAAAGAAAAAACAAAGGCAACAACAAGATGTTTGCCTGTTGAAGACGAGAGCCGGAACAGAGTTGAATTGAGCCCTATAAATTCAAGTTCGGAAGCAACTTCTATAGCAGAATCCGTAAATGTTTGTGTGCACTGCGGAAAGCCAGCAACCCACAAATGGCTTTTTGCTCAGTCCTATTAATCAAAGTATAATTTGTCAAACTCAAACAAATCACAGAAAGAGAGGGAAAATCATGCAGTCAAGACAAAACCAAATTGAGGTGTTGTGTGAGTTGGCAGGCATATTGTCCGTGCTCCTTTGGGGGGTTTTTGGGCTCTGGGCGCTAGGGGCTGTGCTCGGGCGTTTCATCTTTTCTGGGGGCTTTGATGCCACCTTTGGAAAGTGGGCTCAAACATTTCAGTCTCTTATTCTGCTTATCGTGTTGGTTGGAGTGCTACTTTTTGTAAATAGAAGGCGTGCTAAGGCATTTTCTATGGTAGTGCTTGCAGTTGTGGGGTGCCTAATGCTGTCAGTAAGTTCTGCTGCATACCTATGGCTTTGGAGGGGGTTATTTCCGGATTTCTGGTTGTTTTTGGTCCCCGCGCTTCAATACCTGTTTTTTGGTATTGGTGTGAGATTCTGGCTTGGAGAGAAGGGAAGTAGCAATGCTTGACTGGATTTACAGGTTGGTGCTTAGTTTTAGAAGGAGAATAAAACCGAAGGGCGCAAGACCTATATATGACCCTCCAGCCTCAGAGAAGTTTCCATCAGAATGGCAGGTGAACAAGTGGGCCGAGGAAATAAGTAGCAGGACGTTTAAGGCCTTCCTTTTGTTTTACCTGCTCTATCTGCTGTTGCCCTTACAGCTTGTGCTTTTGGGTTCCCTCCCTATTGAGTACTTCAGAGCCTTTGGCACTATAGTATTGGTAGCGATTGGATTGATGCTTTTCATAGGGGCATTAGCACTGCTCTTGGATTCCAATACCGGATACAATCTGGTGTTCCAAGCCGAGGCTCTAGCACTGTCCATATGCGGGTGCATCTCCTTTTATCAGGTTTGGCAGGTTCAAAGTGCAGCAGCGTACCTGACTTTACCTGAGCTCCTGATATTGCCCGCATTGCACGTTGCAGTGATGCTTTCATGGGCTGTATCCACAATCTTGCTGAAATTTTTTAGTAAGATTTGATGTCTGCATAAGTTGCCTAGCGCGCCAGAACTTACCATTCAGGCTCGTTAGGCAATTCAGTTTTATTGACTTGCTTTCTATTCATCCTTATTATCAAGCCATGGCAACTAAAAAACACGACCCAAACTGTCTTTTCTGCAAAATTGTTGAAGGGAATGAGCCTTCATCAAAAGTTCTTGAACTTGAAGATTTCATCATTATTAAAAACAAATTCCCAAAAGCTCCGGTTCATGTTCTGGTTTTAGATAAGGAACACAATCAAAAAGAGGACACTATGAGTGGAAAGCTTTCAAAAAGCGAATATTGGACTAAAATTATGGACGCCGCGTGGCAGGGGATTGTTAGGCTTGGGCTTGATAAAACCGGTTATAAAATAGTGAATAACGGCGCTGGTTACAACCATTTTGAGCATCAACATTTACACATTATGGGAGGGTCAAAAACTGAACCTGGCGGCGAAAGCTGATATGCATTCTTACCATTTTCTTAGTTTTATGTAGAATTTAGGCACAGCACACATGAATTTTGCTTTAGCTGAGCCAGATTCTTCTGTTTGTGTAATTTGTCTATTTATTTTAGAATCACATTGGTTAAAATTAAGAAAACCATAAATTGGAATTAATATTTTGTATTGGAGTGGAGGTGTTTTTTTAAATCATGGCAAAAATTAAAGTCAGGCATGACGAGTCTCTTGAGCAGGCGCTGAGAAGATTCCAGAGGGAAGTGCAAAAAGACGGTATCCTTCAGGAAGTAAAAAAGAGAGAATACTATGAAAAGCCGAGTCTCATAAAGAAAAGAAGAACTGAGGAAAAAGCCAAAAAAATATACAACGAAAGATTTTATGGCAGAACTCCGTAATTCTTAAGAAACATGTCATCGCTGTTGTTTGAAAAACTTCAAAGTAATTTAATCGAATCCCTTAAAGCTAAGGAGGAATTAAAAGCCTCCACTTTAAGGTATTTGATTTCGGCTATCAAAAACCGAATCATTGAGCTTAGGCCTTTAAATAAAGAGCTTGACGATGATGAGGTTATTGCCCTTATTTCAAAGCAAATTAAACAAAGAAAAGAATCTATAGCTGAGTTTGAAAAGGGTGGTAGAAAAGATTTGGCTGATAAAGAGCAGGCAGAGCTTAAGATTCTTGAAGCTTACCTCCCTCAGCAAATGACTGAAGAAGAGGTTAAGGTATTGGTTGATAGTGCTGTTGCTGAATCTGGCGCAAAAATGGCGTCTGATATGGGTAAAGTTATGGCCATTCTTGTTCCTAAAACCAAAGGTAAAGCTGACGGAGCACTTGTCAGCAGGCTAGTAAAAGAAAAACTCTCATAAACCCTAAAACCTTTGCTTTGGTTATTACTCAAACTTAAAACTGATGACTTTTTAAATTGCGTATGCCATAATTTTTGTATGGCAGTTGATGCAACAAGTGCATTTCAAATAATAGCTGGTGCAATTTCAAAGTTTGGATTCTTGTTTTTACTAGGGGCTGGTGGCCTTTTTTTCTTTGCAAATAAAAAACAATGGGATTCCGAACATGACAAACAAAAGGTCATGACCTATGCAAAGCTCTCTGGGCTTATTTTTCTTGCATGTCAGCTACCACAAGTCCTTGTGTCCCTGATCTTCAAGTAAATTCCCATTTAGACTTATTTTTCATCTCCTGATATTCTTAGCTTATGACAAATACTGTTGATCCCAAAAGTGTAAAAGCTCTTAAGGCAGGTTCATACGTAAATGTTTCGTTTGTTAATAATGAGGAGATGCAAAAGCTTAATTTGCAGTATAGGCAAAAGGATTATCCAACGGATGTCCTTTCGTTTAATTATGATGAGGAGGAGGCTGACGGAAAGTTTCACCTTGGGGATATTGTGGTGAATGTGGATAGGGTTAAAAAGCAAGCAGGGGATTACGGTAACGATTTTGAGCACGAAGTGGCAGAGCTTGTAGCTCACGGAATGCTCCATTTGCAAGGGGTGCACCACGATGGCGATGACCACTAGTGGACATAACCTCTGCCCGGGAGACTAAAACCTGTGCAGTGCCTAGTTTTCAGTCCTTAGAGTAACTTTATGTATATTCTACCAATTCCTCAAAACCTGGAGTCATTACAGACCTTTCTTCTTAAGCATGGAGTAGATATGTCTAAGTGGGAGTCTATTTACCCTGAAATCTCTCAGAAATTTGTAATTGATTTAAACAACAAGGAATTTTACCTTGCTGAAGAAGAAGGTGGTCTGATCAGATACCTCAATGGTATCAACGCTCACATTTATTACTCAGAAGGCTTACAAAAGAAAAAACTAGTTGAAGATAAACAGATTTTTACTGATATTAGCGGGGCTCAAAGAGAGTTGGTTAGAGGTTTTGAGTACCTTGCTGAAAAAATAAAGATGGGTGAAGAGCCAGAATTGGCGCTAAAAAGAGGGATTCAGGAAGAGTTAAACATCCCTCCAGAAGGCTACACTTACGAATTTACAAATGAGTTGCAGGAGGAAAAAGAATCTCCTTATCATCCCGGGCTAAAAACTAAATATGTTTTTTATGTCTACCAAGTTAATTTGAAGAAAGAGTTTTATAATGAGCTTGGGTATGTAGAAGTGGAGCCTAAGAGGAGCACATACTTTGTTTGGAAAAATTTATGAAATTAATTGTGGGGCTTGGTAATCCAGGCGAAAAATACGAATACACTAGGCATAATGCTGGATTTATGGTGCTTAATCAGTTTGTGTCTGAAAAGCTTAACAACTCTGTTGTGTGGCTTGAAGAAAGCAAATTCAACTCTCAGATTATTAAAATTGCAGACTGCCTTTTTGTTGAGCCCTTAACTTTTATGAATAAAAGTGGCGAAGCTGTAAGTAAGCTTATGAGCTATTACCATGTTGATCACAATGACCTTTTAGTTCTGCACGATGATGTGGACATTAAATTTGGCGACTTTAAAGTCAAAAAGGGGAGTCAGGCAGCAGGACATCACGGCGTTGAAGACATAATCTCAAAGACCGGTTCTTCAGAGTTTTGGAGAATGCGAATAGGGGTTGGAAGGCCTGAAAACAACAAATTCCAAGTTGAAGATTATGTTCTACAAAAGTTTTCTGAAGAAGAGCTTACTGTCTTGAAGAACCTTTATTCCTCATCACTAAAAGAGAAACTAAACACCTTTTGCGCTTTTTAAGAATCGCCTATATCATTCGTTAATCAATCCGTCCCGAAAGGGGCAACAAAGAGGGAGGGCGCAATGCCTGATTTTCTGAAGATTTTCCTGGACGCCCTAAATGAAGCAGGGGCACGATTTGAGTGGTGGCTTGTTCACCTCACTCATTTTGACCTGTACATATTTGCGCATTTTCTTGCAGCTGGTTGGCTTTTCTTCCTTGTGAAGCAGCATGAGCAGGAATATAGAATCCCAAAACACTGGGCCAGGCTTTACATATTTATTGGGACCGCAATTGTTGTTCACCTTGTGTTCACACTCAATTCGCATTTCAATTGGGTGCCCTGATGGGAAATCTGGGTTCCAGTCTTGATCCGCCGTGAGGGCTTTAGGCTAGCGGCGGATTCATACACTCTCATTTAAATTCGTTGTATTTGATCTATTAAAATTCTATACTTTTATCGCGAATCAATTCCGCCAGGTAAATTCGTCAGGTGAATATTTATGTTCTATCAGAAATATAGGCCTCAGGTCTTTTCGGAGGTCTTAAAACCGAATGATACGGCGCTTGCCCTTTCGTCTCAAATTGCAGAAGATAAGATTGCACATTCTTATCTTTTTATTGGGCCAAGAGGAACAGGTAAAACAACCACAGCAAGGATTTTTGCCAAAGCCTTAAATTGCAAATCGCCTGAAAAAAACGGCGATCCCTGTGATAAGTGCGCCACTTGCAAAGCAATCTCAGTAGGAAAATATATTGATTTAATCGAAATAGACGCGGCAAGTAACAGAGGAATTGATGATATCAGGGCCCTAAAAGATTCTATTGGCCTATCGCCATTCTCATCAAAATACAAAATCTACATAATTGATGAGGTTCACATGCTTACAATCGAAGCTTTCAATGCGCTCCTAAAAACTTTGGAAGAGCCGCCAAAGCATGCTGTGTTTATTTTATGTACAACGGAAAGTCACAAAGTTCCTGAAACAATTAAATCAAGATGCCAAGTTTTTAAGTTTAAAAGGCCAACTGTCAAACAAATTGTTGCAAGGCTTGAATACATTTTGGAAAAAGAGAAAAAGGAGCTTTCAAAAGAAGATCTACAGAAGGTTGCAGTTGCAGCTTATGGAGGGTTTAGGGATGCAGACACAATCCTTGAGCAGGTTCTTGATGGAGGGCTAAATGTTGAGTCTCTACTTGGATCAAATGCTCTTGAAACTTACGTTAAGCTAACAAGATCAATTATTGAAGCAAAATCTCAAGGAGCTTTGAGCATTATTAACAAATTATTTGACGATGGGGTGGACCTTGTTAACTGGACAAATGAATATGTCAGATACTTAAGGGACCTCTTATATGTTCAGGCTGGGTACTCAAAAGGGATAAGCGACATGCCTGAAGATATTTATGCTCTGATGGAAGATCAAGCACAAAAATTAGAACCTATGGAGCTTGTGATGATCATAGAAAAATTTATGAAGGCTACTGTAGAGATCAAGACTTCAGCCATACATCAGCTTCCAGTTGAACTTGCAATTGTGGCTTCATGTGAAGCTATCTTGGACAAAAAAACCAATAAGAAGGGCAATTTTGAGCCTTCTGGGGATAGTGGGAGAGGCGGTAAGAGAGGTGGCGGTAGTGGAGGTAGTAATGCCGAAGATGAAGATTTAGTTGAGGGTAGTGGGGCGAATGGGGATTTCTCTGACTTTGATGAGCTTGATGGGCTTGATGGAAAAAAGAAGAAAAGTAAGGTTGAAGACTCCCTTGATTTGGGAGACACAGAATCAGTGTCACTTACAGTAGTTACGCTTCAGTCTGTGCTTGATTCGTGGAGTGAAATTTTAAAGGCGGTTAAACCATTTAACCATTCGGTTGAAGCGTTATTAAGGTCCTGCAGACCTAAGGATGTTGCTGACGGTTGGCTTACACTGGAGGTGGCATATGCGTTCCATAAAGACAGGTTGGAGTCAAAAAAGAGTAGGGAGATTTTGGAGAAGGCATTACTTGATATGTTTGGGGCAAAGCTTAGGCTTAAATGTGAATTAAAGTCCAAAGCAGGGGAGAGTTTGACTGACAGAAATATAGAAATCCCAGCAGAGGAAACGGTTAAAAAAGTGACAAAGAGTGCTATGGATGTGTTTGACGGTAATATCGAATTGTAGTGCCCGGGAGACTAAAACCTGCGCGGTGCTTGGGTTTTAGTCTCCCGGGCAGAATCTATGAAAATACCAAAGTCCATTCAAAATTTAATGGAAGCGTTTGAGAGGCTTCCTGGGATAGGTCCTAAAACAGCGCAGAGACTTGCTTTCTACATGCTTAGGGTACCGGAAGAAGAGCTAGGCCTTTTTTCAAAGGCAGTTTCAGAGCTTAAATCAAAAACTCAAACTTGCGACAATTGCAAAAACATTGGCGAGGGAAATCCATGTGAAATTTGCACAGACACAAAAAGAGATCGATCTATTCTAGCCGTGGTTGAGTCCCCATTGGATGTACTTGCATTCGAGCGAGCAGGTTTTAAGGGACTTTACCATGTTCTTCACGGCGTTATCAGCCCATTAAACAACATTGGTCCTGACGATATTTATATTTTTGATCTTATGAAAAGACTAAAAACAGCCAAATTAAAAGATAATCCATACATGTATGTTCAAAGTGATCTAGTTACAACCAGTATAAACGAATCAGTTTCAGAAATTATTTTAGCTACAAACACGAATATGGAAGGGGAGTCCACCTCAATGTTTATTTCTAAGCTCATTCTTGAGGCAAAAAACGATATTGGAGAAATAAAAATATCACGAATTGCAAGAGGGCTTCCTGTTGGCGGTGACATTGAATACGCTGACGACATAACCCTCAAGAGAGCGTTAGAAGGCCGGGCAGGGTACTAATACTTCTTGAATTTTTATTTTGGCGTGTGCATACTCTAATTACCTATGAACATTGAACCTGCAAAATTTGCTACAGCTTTAAACTGCATGGACGGAAGAGTTCAAAAACCTGTTACCGAATGGATTAGGTCTGAATATACCGTTGATTATGTAGACATGGTCACAAAACCTGGGATTGATAAAGTTCTTTCCGAAGGGTCAGTTCAAGATATTGAGGAACTTAAAAATTACGTCACCATTTCAGTTAAGGAGCATGGTTCGCATCTTGTTGTAATCACAGGTCATCAGGACTGTGCGGGGGATCCAGTTGATGTTGAAACCCACCACAGACAAATTAAAAAAGCAGTAAGTGTAGTAAAATCATGGAACCTAGAGGTCAAAATAGTTGGTCTTTTTGTAAACAAGAATTTTGTGATCACTGTTGTCTGCGGAAACTAAATGAATCTTTACAACACTTATTCAAAGAAAATAGAAGAGCTTAAGCCTCTCAATCCAAAAGAGGTAGCTATTTATACCTGTGGTCCCACAGTTTACGATTTTACCCACATTGGACACCTAAAAAAATATGTTGGCGACGATCTTTTAAGGCGAGCGCTTGAGTTTTTTGGTTACAAAGTAAAGCTTGTTAGAAATGTGACGGACGTTGGGCATTTGGTTTCGGATGCTGATGAGGGCGAAGACAAACTCGAAAAAGGCGCAAAAAGAGAGGGCAAATCTGTTTGGGATGTAGCGCGTGAATTTGAAAAATACTTTGACTACTCTATGGATCAGGTTGGCGTTGAAAAGCCGGAAGTAGTGTGTAGGGCAACTGAGCACATCCCTTCGCAGATAAAGTTGATACAGGAGCTTGAGAAAAAAGGATTTACTTATGACACCACTCAAGCAGTTTACTTTGATATAGCAAAGTTTAAGGATTACGGAAAGCTGTCTGGACAAAGTTTAGAAGACAAGTTGCACGGCGTCAGGGATGAGGTTGTAGTTGATTCGGAAAAGAGAAATCCTGCTGATTTTGCTCTATGGTTTAAAACTGTTGGGCATTTCAAGGATCATATGATGCACTGGGACTCACCTTGGGGAGACGGTTTTCCTGGTTGGCACATTGAGTGTTCTGCAATGTCTATGGAGTATTTGGGCTCGCAGCTTGATATTCATACAGGTGGCGTTGATCATATTCCAGTACATCATGAAAATGAAATAGCCCAGTCTGAGGCCGCTACAGGCAAAAAGTTTGTGCAGATTTGGATGCACCATGAATTTTTGGCTGTGGACGGAATGAAGATGAGTAAATCCCTTCAGAATTTTTATACTGTTGATGACGTAAAAAAGAGGGGGTTTGAGCCTTTGGCGCTACGATATCTGTTTTTGAGCGCTCATTACAGACAGAAACTTAATTTCACATGGGAGGCTTTGGACGGTGCCCAAAATTCGCTGAATAATATTAGAAAGCTATATTTGGAGAAAAAAGAAAAAACAGCAGACCAACTTACAGCAGGCGATGTAAAGGTACTAGAGGATTTCAAGATCGCATTAAACGAAGATTTAAATATTCCAAAGGCACTAGCGGTTTTTTGGGAAGCCTTGAAAGATTCAAATATTTCTTTTGAAACAATTGAAAAGATGGATAAAGTTCTAGGTCTACAGCTTTCAAGTTTCAAAAAAATTGAAAGAAAAGTTTCAGATGAAGCACTAGGCCTTGCAAAAAAAAGAGACGAGCTTAGAAAAGAGAAGAAATTTCTTGAGGCTGATACTGTTCGTGGTCAAATTGTTAAGCTTGGGTATCAGGTAGAAGACACAAAAGAAGGTACTCTAGTGAAGTAGCAGTCACCTCTCATCTTTTAACTATAGGTTACAGGTATTTTGAATTGTGATAAAATGTCTCACAAAACTTAAAAATCTCAGGAGGTCTGAATGGAGATCCACACATGGTGGGAGTTCATAGGGCTGTGTGCCATGCTCGCCGCTACCTGCACGCTTGTAGCAGTCCACGTTGGGGTGAAGGGATATGCTTTCAGGACGATCTTTATTGTCCTGATTCCCATTTCCCTGGGATTTGCCGTGGCATGGGCATCTGAGAGTGGGCTCCTGGTCATAAGAATGGTCCAGGCACCTGCGTATGCGCAGGGGGTGGTGGCTTTTGCCGTTGCTCTGATCCCCATGCTCATCGGGCTCGCCTGGGGTTCGGCAGCAAGGGGCTCCATGCTGTCAAGAGAGACC
The DNA here is from genome assembly GCA_964636285.1 of uncultured Candidatus Saccharibacteria bacterium. Lineage (GTDB taxonomy): Bacteria > Patescibacteriota > WWE3 > UBA101185 > 2-01-FULL-41-18 > CAZWQF01. The sequence continues at coordinate 14,054 of CAZWQF010000004.1, read as the reverse complement.
CCAGAGTTCTAGGCAATATCCAGGCGTATGCGTTTAACTTGAGTGTGCAAACAATAAGCACTCTGAAGATAACGCTACGCCTGGCACTTACTTTTATCCTATATCTTAGTCTCCAATTTTATTTCTCTTATACATATTCTTTGTTAAAATCTCCTTTGTGATAAGAGCGATTTCATTTGATCTTGACGGTGTTTATTTTAAAAACGGAAAATCCAACTTTATCTTTAATCTCATGGACCTTGGAATTCCTGAATCCGAATCAAAAAGAGTCTTTCTCCATTCGGACAAAATGAATAAAGAGTACAAAACAGGAAAAATCTCAGACATAGCATTTTGGACTTGGGCACTTCACGAATGGAAACTCAAAAAAACCGTCAAAGAAATCACCGAACTTTTAATCTCAGGCTATGAAATTAATGAGGAGGCAGTGGAGTATGTTAGGTCGGCAAGAAAAGTAGGGTATATAGCGCTTGTCTGTTCAAATAACTTTCCCGCGCGTGTACTTGGGCTAGATGAAAGATTCCACTTTTTGAGGGATTTTGATGCAACTGTGTTTTCATATCAGGTTGGGGCAGTAAAGCCAAGTGCTGAGATTTACAAAGAACTTATCAAGCGCTCAGGCGTTAAGCCGGAGGAAATATTAATGGCAGATGACGATCCTGTAATTTTAGAAGAAGCTAAAAAACTTGGTATAAACTGCATTGCATTCACAGATTTTGCTTTATTTACAAACGATCTTGAGAGGTGGGGAATCACAGTTTAGGAAAAATTTTTAGTGTAGAATATTTATATGTTTGCCCACGCCCTTTCGCATTTCAAAAAACACGATCCTATTTTATACAAAGCGTTTCATGGAAAGGATCCTATCCTAGTCAAAAAATCCAATGCTTATTTTTCTGATTTATGCGAGACCATAATAGGTCAGCAGCTTTCGGTTAAAGCTGCAAGAACCATTTTTGGTAGATTTAAAGAGCAGTTTTCTAGAGGCATAATCACGCCACAAAAAGTTCATGAAATTCCAATTGAAAAGATGCGCGAGTGTGGGCTCTCAAAATCAAAAGCTATGTTCATAAAAGACTTATCCACAAAGGTTTTATCGGAGGAGATTGTTCTTGAAGAGCTGGAAAAACTTGAGGATGACATTGTCCGGTCAGCTTTAAAAAAGGTTAAAGGGATAGGGGACTGGACGGTTGAAATGTTTATGATGTTTTCACTTGGTAGGGAGGACGTGTTTTCTCACAGTGACTTGGGCCTTAGAAAAGCCATTAAAAAACTATACAACTTAAAAGAAATGCCAGATAAGAGAATGCTTGAGCACATCACAAAAAAATGGAGTCCTTACAGAACTTACGCGTCGTTAGTTTTATGGAAAGAGCTAGATAGCAAATAACGCCTAGCGTATAATTTTATTATGGAAAAACATCATTACACAGGAATTTTAGGAATTATTGTTGGAGTAATTTTTGCAATAGGGCTTGTATTTTATTTCAAACATCTTGGTGTTAAGACACTTTATATAGGCGAAAATCCAAAAGGGGCTATTAAAGAAAGTAGTCAATCTCCTCAACAACAAACAGGTAACACCACAAATCCTGTCCAAGCTGGCCTTGAATCTGATGTTGTAATAAATTCTCCTGTAAAAGACGGCCTTGTTTATTCTCCGCTTGAAATCAAGGGTATTGCAAAAGGACCCTGGTTTTTTGAAGGCGTTTTGCCTGTTAAGCTTTTAGATTCGAATGGGAAGTTAGTTGCTTCAGGAAGCGTTACAGCCGTAGGAGACGCTATGACTGAAGGTTTTGTACCGTTTGAGGGAAAGCTTGTTTTTGAAACTCCTAGTATGGGTACCGGAAAATTGGTTATTTTGGCCAGCAATCCTTCAGGCTTACCTGAAAACGATAAGAGCGTTGAGCTTCCGGTGAGGTTTGAATAAACGAATAAAAATTAAATACCCAGCGTGTGCTTAATCTTCTCAACAATTTGATCAAGTCTCCAGTCGGTTTTGACCATAAAGTCAACCACGCCTCTGTTTCTTGCTTGTTCTTCTACTTTTTCGTTTGAGACATTTGAGAGGACAATCACCGGAATATCCTTTGTAGCGCCATCCCACTTAAGTTCCTCAAGAACAGCAAGCCCATCTTTTTCGGGCAAAATAAGATCAAGAAGAATCATGTCTGGGTTTTCTGATTTGGCAAGTTCAAGTGCCTTTTTTCCGTCTGATGCTGTAAATACAGCAAATCCTTCAAACCTGAGTTTATCTGTTAACGCCTTTTGAATAGCTTGGTCATCCTCTACAGCAAGAATTTTTTTGTCAATTTTGTTCATATCAAAATTCTAACCTTTTTGTGTTGCAGTCACAACTTTTTCTTTGCGCGATTCGTTGTCTATGCTACGATTCATACGTATGGAGTTCCCACTGTCCGGAGCCAAAAATGCAATTCCAGAATTTACACCTGCGCCTGTACCTTCTTCGGGAAATAGGCAGGCTACTGTTGCAGAGAGGGAACTAATTCCATTCTTTAATCTTTCTTTTGACATGCTTTGTATTGCTGATACAGCAGGCTTTTTTAGGCGAATAAATCCCGCTTTTGAAAAAACACTTGGATACAAAAGGTACGAACTCATGCTTAGACCTTTCACTGATTTTGTGCATAAGGATGACCTTGTTGAAACTGCAAAACAGCTTAGAAATATTGCAATAGGGGAACAGCAAGTGAGTTTTGAAAATAGATTTAGGTGCGCGGACGGATCTTTTAAGTGGCTTTCTTGGAAAGCGACATCCATTAAAGATGCTTCAACAAAAGGAAATGTGATGTACGCAGTTGTAAGAGAAATCACTTATGAAAAAGAGGTAGATCGAATGAAAACCGAATTTATCTCTCTTGCTGCCCACCAATTGAGAACGCCTTTAACTTCTATTAAGTGGTTTGGGGAGCTTTTAATTTCAGGAGGGGCAGGTGAGTTATCTCCTGAACAAAAAGAAATGGTTTCCAACATGTACGGCTCTACAGAGAGAATGGTAGCCCTTGTTAATTCGCTATTAAACATCTCCAGAATCGAATCAGGAAGGCTTATTGTTGAACCTAAGCCATCAGCATTATCTGATGTGATTTCTGGTGTAGTTTTTGATGTAAAAGCAAAAATAGAAGAAAAACAGCACTACCTAGAGGTGAGTGTTGCTAAGGATTTGCCACAATTAAACATAGATCCAAAACTTGTTCGAAATGTGTATATGAACTTGCTGACAAATGCAATTAAGTACACACCAAAGGGAGGAAAAGTTTATATTGAGGTCAAAGTTTTGGAGGAAGGTTCTGAGCTTTCAAAGAAGGCGGATTTGGTAGGAAAAGGAGCAATTGGTGGGGAAGTGGTTTCAATGATTCAGGATTCTGGTATGGGAATTCCGCAGTCTCAGCAGACTAAAGTTTTTGAAAAGTTTTTTAGAGCAAATAATGCTGTGATGGTGGAGACTGATGGGAACGGTTTGGGGCTTTACTTGGTTAAATCCATTGTTGAAGAGAGTGGGGGACGCATTTGGTTTGAAAGCGAAGAAAACAAGGGCACAAAATTTTACTTCACGCTTCCACTTGCTGGATCTGCGGCAAAGCAAGGGGAGGTCAGGCTCGGTTAGGTAGCTTGCACTAAACCTATAGTCTGGTATAATCCGAACAAGCCAAAATAGCCCGGAAGCAAGCCGGTAGCTAGAAACACCACAGGAGGTACGAATGGCTGACTTTACCCGTGATCTTCCCCAACCCTTATCCAGCATCCAAAGTCGCTGGTAACACCAACAGGCACAAAAAATAGGTTTCTTTGAGTTCGTTGCTTTGTACAGGTTTTTGAAGAGCAAGGACTACAGCGTGGCAATTAGCCCCGTAGACATGTTTAGGCATGACCTTTCAATGGCTGTGTACAAATACGAAAGGGAATGCGGGCACCATATCTGTGATCTAAGCGCTGTTCTTCAAGTGTCGTATGACACAACAACAATTAGCTTTGAGCTGATGAGTGAACCTACAAACTGGGAGCTTGTTGTTACCCTGACGATGGATCTGAGAGAAGCAGGGTACATTCCCGCCCTCCCAATCAACTCTGTAGCGTACGAACTGGAGATTTGAAGAAAAAAAAGCGCCGAAGGTGGTTTGATATTGTTACCGCCCTCGGCGCTTTGTGCTTTTCTACAGACCAAACAGTTTTGCCCAGTCTGATAGAAGTGACCTTAGCCAGGCTTTCTTGGCTAACTCGTTTTTCTCCTTGTTTCTGACTGACATTAATTCCCAAGTTTCAGTCCACACAAGATGGAGAAGAAACAGCCAAGTCTTTTTTAATTTAAACGCTGACAAGACGAGACCATGCGTGAACCAAGGCAAATCAGCACGCCTAGCCGCTAAAGCTTCGTTTCGAGCTTCCTCAAAGCTAGTATATGCCCCAGAAAAGTCTCCGTTGTGAAGTTTGCATAAGGCCATGTGCCTTTTTGCCTCTGTAAGTCTTGCAGGTTTGCCTGATTTTTCTGCAGTGGTAAGGCATTTCACAAAGCATTCTTCTGCTTCTAACCACCTTTCCATCCTAACTAAAGTTAACCCCAAATGCCCCAATGCCCCAATGCCATTGAGTGCCTACTAAGGTCGTTTGCAGCATCAGCCAAATTTTCAGCGTTTCTAAATTCTATTTCTGCAGTTTTAAAATCGCCTTTTTCTCGCGCCACAACACCTGCTTGGATTAGTTGATCATAGTGAGACATACATGCCTCCTTCTGTTTTAGTTGTTGTAAAATATTACTTTGAAATTGCTGGCTAAGCAAACCAATTTGTAGCTCTTTTGATGAAATGTGTGAGAAATGTTACACTTCTGCAATCAGACCTATAGTACAAAACTGGCATGAAATCATATGCCAAAATCTCAAGGAGCTCAAAAATGGAACTTCCATTTGACTCGATTCTCATCACTCCGGTGATGTGCTTGGGAGTCCTTGTACTTGCTTTTCTCATGTTTGGTAATAGACCCAAGAACCGGAAGGGTAAGTCAAAGAGTGTTACTACGTCTGTGCACTCTGTACAAAACGAAGGTACTGTTGATGAGGAGCCAATTGCAAGTCCAGCTGAACGTCCTGTTGTGCGGGAAATAGACATTGTCTACCTTGACAACCTGCACGGTCCAACTGTGACTTTTTTTCATCGTGGTACCTGGAAGAGTATGCCCTATGAGCGATTTTTGAGAAGCTCTCACGCGATCTTGGCGGAACACCTGCTTCCTCCAGGTATTTCAAGGTCAAAAGCTCAGCTTCTTTCTAGTAGGGCAGCTAAAGTAGTCCATTCTTCTATGGCCGAATGTCAAGGTAGGTATACTCCGGAGCAATGGGGCTGGTCATCGGAGGAGCGTAGGCCGAAAAAGCCCATGCAAGCTGAACCACAAGGCCCAAAGCCTGCAGGCTCCAAGGAAAAGCCCATTGAGATGGAGGTTATTGGGCATGAAACTTGGGTGCACGATGGGCACTCTCCAAGGTGCACTTTGGAGCGGTACTTGCATTATGGCATGTACGAGCATGATCTAACTGGAAACCCACTTCATGATGCTTCACCTATTGCAGATAGGTGGCAAAGGCCTGTGAATGTGTATGTAGACGGCAAGTTTCTGGATGTTGTCCGCCCATTCAAGGTCAAGAGGTAGAGGTTCAACGAGACCCGTTCATACAGGCACGCAGTGCAGTTACAGATCATCTCATAATGACTGTACTGCGTGCCTACCCATATCTTTTTCGTGATAGAATCCTCACATGTCATTATCAATAGGAATTGTAGGTCTTCCAAACGTGGGTAAATCCACACTTTTTAATGCGCTTTTAAAGCGTCAGGTAGCTCTTGCTGCCAATTACCCATTCGCAACAATTGAACCTAATATAGGAGTAGTTGAAGTTCCAGATTTTAGACTTGAAGAGCTTGCAAAAGTTGTCCGAAACGAACATGGAAACAAAGTAGGGGATAGAGAAATTCCAGAAAAAATGACTTACGCTACAGTTAAATTTGTTGATATAGCGGGACTTGTGGCAGGTGCTCATAAAGGCGAAGGGCTTGGAAACCAGTTCCTTTCGCATATAAGAGAAGTGGACGCAATTATTCAGGTAGTAAGGGCTTTTGAAGATGATAATGTTATCAGAGCGGGCTCAACCGATCCAAAATCTGACATTGAAGTTATTAAAACTGAGCTAATCTTATCGGATCTACAGACTCTTGATAAGCAAAGAACAGAGATAAAAGGAAAGGTGGAGAGAGAAGAGGAGGTAAGAGTCTCCGCAGTTAAAAAATTGAAAGAGGAGCTAAACAAGGGGATACCAGCTAGAGACGTAGATTTATCAGAGGAAGAGTTATTTGCAGTTAAGAACCTAACTTTGCTCACTTTTAAACCTGTAATTTACTGCTTTAATGTTTCGGAAACTGATGTATCTGACGCAAAGCAAAAAGAACTAGCCTCAAAATTTAAAGACTTTGGGGATTACGTTTTAATTTCAGCCAAGATTGAGGCTGAACTTTCAGTTCTCTCAAGTGAAGATCAAGAGATGTTTATGAGCGAATACGGACTCAAAGAATCTGGACTTGATAGGGTAATTAAAAAGGGATTTGAAACTCTAGGTCTTCAAACTTACCTTACAGCAGGGCCAAAAGAAGTGAGGGCTTGGACAATTAAGAAGGGCTTTAAAGCGCCTCAGGCTGCTGGAGTTATCCATTCGGACTTTGAAAGAGGGTTTATTGCAGCAGAGATTGTGGGTTATGAAGATTTAACCACTTTAGGCTCGTTTTTAAAGGCAAAGGAGCAGGGTAAAATGAGACTCGAAGGAAAAGAGTACGTGATGAAGGACGGGGACGTTGTTGAATTCAGATTTAATGTTTAAAAATACAGTTCTTTGAATTGTTCTTGGCTTCCACTTGCCATAAAAACCTTTTTGCGCGAAAATAACGGCCAGTTGAACAAAGATTTGTTTTGTTGTAACATAGCAAAGTCATTGACAGTAAAACGGATAAATTGTACAATGCAGATTAGAATATGAATTACGAGTTAGTATTAATGATCAAACCAACTTTATCGGAAGAGCAATCAAAAAAGTCTCTTTCTGTTGTACTTGAAGTATTAAAATCCCTTGAAGCAAAAAATGTAAAAGAGGATATGTGGGGCAAAAAAAGATTAGCCTATGAGATAGGTTCTTTTCAGGATGCCTACTATGCTCAAGTAGATTTTTCTGCGGATGCTGATAGCGTCAAGAAGCTTTCACAAAAGCTTAATTTAAATGAAGAAGTAGTTAGGTATTTAGTAACAAAAAAGGTTAAATAACCTCCAGAAAGAAGTACTATGTCCAGAAGTCTAAACAAGGCAATTTTAATCGGGAACCTCACAAGAGACCCAGAGATGAGATACACACCACAGGGCCACGCTGTCACAACTATTGGAATTGCTACAAACAGAGACTGGAAGGTTGAAGGCGAAAAGAGAGAAGAGACAGAATTTCATACAGTAGTTTGTTGGAATAAACTCGCTGAGCTTTGTAGCCAGCTCCTTAAAAAAGGAACAAAGGTTTACATTGAAGGTAGAATTCAGACAAGAGACTGGACTGATGAAAAAGGAACAAAGCACTACAGAACCGAGATTGTTGCAGAGGATATGATTGTTCTTGGTTCTAGAAGAGAAGGTACAGGAACAGGTGAGGATTTTGTTAAAGAGCCAGATTTTGCAGGAGCTTCAGAGGATTCAAAGTCAGGCGGAGATAAAAAAGGTAAGAAATCAGCTAAAGAGGAGTTTATTGATTCGGATGAGATTCCTTTTTAATAGGAAATAAAAATTATGAGCTTTATGGAAAGAAAAGACACAAAGAAAAAGACAAATAAAAGACCAAGAGCGGAGAAGCAGGTTTTAGAGTGTTTCTACTGCAAAACAAAGGAAGTTCCTGATTATAAGGATGTTTTGAAGCTCAGAAGGTTTATCTCTGATAGAGGTAAGCTCATTGCAAAAAACAGAACAGGACTTTGCTCATCATGTCAGAGAAAAGTTGCTAATGAGATAAAGAAAGCAAGGTTCCTTGCTCTCCTTCCTTACACTGAAAGACACGCTCTATAAAAGCTGATCCTTTTAGGATTTGGTTTTCTAATGTAAAATTTTTGTATGCCTGTCCTTGCACTAGATTATTCCAGCGGTTACGCAACTGCACTCTTATTAAACGAAAACCTCACATATAAACTGACAAGGGTACCTGTAGTCTCACCAAAAATAAACTATTTTAATAAACCTTCTGATGAGGAGGTTTATTACAATGTAGTAGCTCAAGTTGAAAAAGATTTGAAGGTAAAAATATCAGATACTACAAAGGTTTATGTTAATTCGCTTTTTGATCTAAAATTTAAGCTCCCAAATGTTATTTTTCTAAATAAAAATGAGGCTTTCAAGTCCTTGTACCCAATGGACTTTTTGTACTTCAGCCATTTACATGTTGGAGATAATACTGGAGTTTATTCAGGGGACATAGATTACTCTAGACTACTAAAAGACATCTTCTTTGATGAAAAAGAGGAGACTATTGAAAACTATTTTGGAAATCTTGATCTTTACCCATATACACTTCCAAGTTCGGATAGAGATCAGTATGAAGAAATTGCTTATCTAAGACAGATAGCCAGGAATACATGCAAAGTAGTATCAAATCCTTCAGGAAATTATTTAGAAACTAAAGGAATAATTTGTTCTACAACTAGAGATTTGGCTAGTGAAAACGCCATGTGCAGGTTCATGCTTCTTTGTGTGGATTCTATGTGCTCAGATGGCTTCTATTATTTTAGGCTAGATTTCTCAAACTTTTTAGGAGCAGCGTCAGCTATTAGCCTTGTTGATTCACCTACTTTTCAAAGGCTTGAGGTGCCAGATTTTGTTCCACTCGGAAGTCTTGTGAGCTTTTTTGATGACCTTGAGATTACTTTTGAAGCAGAAAATGGAGCAAAGGAAGACCTTAGTCTTGAAAAAGGACAGGTTTTTACGCTTCCTGTTTTATCAAATGACCGCGTAAACCTTACAATAAGATCCAAAAAATACGGTAATTTGAGTAAAGTTATGACGGGAGGGGCTTTTGGGATAATTATTGATACTAGGGATAAAAATGACGCAAGAGCTTCAACACTTGAACAAAAGAAAAGTCTGGTTAGAAGTTGGGAAGATATCTTATTAGTAGGATATAAGAATTTATAGATATGAGAATACCTGTTGCCCAAAAAATAAATAACACAAATAAGTTTTATGTGGAGAGGGTGCTTCCAGACATTGGCTCCATTTTTGTACAAAAAGGAGACAAACTTGAGCCATTTAGCAGGGTAGGGGAAACAAAGATTTCGCATTATCTTCAAAAAATTGACCCGCAAGTAAGCCTGACAAAATCGGTGAACAGCTTTATTGCAAAAGGGGTAGAGATAGGAGAGGTCAAGCTTGGTTCGTTTAAAAAGAAAAAATATATTGCACCGTACAATGGGTTTATAAGAAGTGTGGGGGATGGAACTTATCTTTTTGAGCAGGAAAAGCAGAACTACACGCTTTTGTCTGGGGTGTGGGGAGAGGTTCAAGAGGTAGTTGAAAATAAAGCAGTTCTTGTGATGGCTCCTTGTACAATAATTTACTGCGCAGTCTCTTCTCCTTTTGATACCGAAGGGGAACTTGTGGTGCTTCCAAATCCCTCGGAGCTTTTAGAGGATCCTTATTTTAATAACTTCACAAAAGAGGTAGCAGGAAAAATAATTTACAGTGGTTACTTTATTAAACTTGAGAACTTAAAAAGAGCGATTGAGCTTGGGGTTAAAGGTATAATTGCAGGAGGGTGTGATAAGGTCAGTTTAGATTACGCAAAGAAAAATAATTTTGCATTGATGTCTATCAGTGGTTATGGAAGAATTCCAACTCCTGTTTCTATATATGATCTATTCAGCAGTGTTTCAAACAGATATGTGTTTTTAAGAGGGAAGTCAGGAGAGATCTATGTGCCTTCCGAAACCCCGTTTCAAGACCAGCAAGCAAAGTCCAAAAAAGACTTCTTTGTAGAATTAAAAAATGATATGATCGTTCAGATCCTTGAAAGACCTTATTTTGGTTGGATGGGTGTAGTTGAAAGTTTTGATGAGCAAAAGATCTCAGTCAGGCTTTTGAACGGCGTTGAAGTTATTACTGTAATGCCTACAAACCTTCTATCCCTTGGATTCTAATTCCTAATTATGAAGAATGCCGGTAAAATTTTTGGTTATATTTTTACCCTTATTTTAGTTGGTGCCTGGACTTTTTACGGTGGGTACTACTTTGGAAAAAGAGGATTTGAGATTGAGATAAAAAAGAATCCTCCAAAAGTCACAATCAACAATAGAGAGCCTCAAGATCAGACCGTAGACTTTAAAATATTCTGGGAAGTATGGAATTCCCTTAACGAGAAACATATAGACAGGCCAATTGATGCGCAAAAACTTGTGTATGGGGCCGCAGTTGGAATGGTGAATGCTGTAGGCGACGATTACACAGCTTTCTTCCCACCAGTTCAAAACAAAATGGCAAAAAGTAGCTTAAATGGCACATATGAAGGTATTGGAGCAGAGCTTGGTTTTAAGGAAAAGCAAATTGTAATTATTGCTCCTATCGAAGGCTCTCCAGCTGAAGCAGCTGGTGTTAAATCTGGAGATGCAATTTTAGAAATCGATGGAGTTTCTACTGCTGGTATTACAATTCCTGATGCTGTTTCAAAAATCAGGGGAGACTCAGGAACCGCTGTTACGCTTAAACTTTATAGGGATGGCCAAGACCCCTTCGATTTAAAAATCACTAGAGGTCAGATTAAGACAAAGAGCGTGTCATGGAAGGACTTAGGAGACGGTGTAGGTTACTTAAGGCTTGCAAGATTTGGGGATTCCACCTCAACCGAATGGACTGAATCCGTTCTTGCAATGAGACAGCAAATGCCAAATCTTAAAGCTGTTGTGCTTGATGTAAGAGGAAACCCTGGTGGTTATCTTACAGCAGCCCAATACATATCATCCGAATTTCTTTCGAATGGAAAAACTGTATTGTTTGAGGAGCTTGCAGATAAAACATTGATTCAGATGGACGTGAATAGACTTGGTGCTTTGACGGATGATAAAATCAGAGTTGCAGTATTGATTAACAAGGGAAGTGCTTCAGCGTCCGAGATTGTCTCAGGGGCTTTAAGAGATAACAAGAGAGCGGTACTTGTTGGCGAAAAATCATTCGGAAAAGGTACTGTTCAAGCTTCTGATGAGTTCAAAGACGGCTCGTCCCTTCACGTTACAATTGCCAAATGGCTGACTCCTAACAAGACTTGGGTACACAAAAAAGGATTTGAGCCTGATGTAGCTGTTGAGAGAACTGAGCAAGACTACAAGGACAATAAGGATCCTCAGCTGGATAAGGCAAAGGAGGTAGTTTTAAATGGATCAACAAAAAACAAGTAAATCAAAAATAGTTTTTGGGGTCATATATCTTTTCATCTTTCTATTCGTAATAGTTGGAGTTTTCTTCTTAAATCATAAAAATTCGGCTTCCAAAGATGCTCCCTCAAAGAATTTGAATGGGCTTATAGGTGTTTGGAAGGATAAATTCGTATCTTTTCAGGAGGGTTTATTTGGTGGTAAAAAAAGCACTGATACAAAAACAATTTTGAAACAGTCTCTTGTTGAAGAGGAGTCAGCCGTCATTGATGTTGTAGATAAAACCTCAGTAGCAGTAGTTTCAGTGTTTGTAAAAAGTAGCGACTTTGATCCGTTCAGTGGGCCATCAGACCCCGAGGGTATTGGAACAGGTTTTATTGTGGATCCTAAAGGCGTGATTATTACAAATAATCATGTAGTATCTGAAAGAGATGTAGAGTACTCTGTAGTGCTTAAGGACGGTACTTCGTACGATGTTTATAAAGTTCATAGAGACCCAGTGGATGATCTTGCAATTCTAGAAGTTAAACCCAGTGCAAGTTTACCCTCGCTTCCTCTTGGAAGCTCTGAGAACCTTAAAGTTGGTCAGAAAGCCATTGCAATAGGAAATGCACTTGGTCAATATTCAAACACTGTTACGCTTGGGGTTGTGTCAGGGCTTAAAAGAAAGGTTACCGCTGCAGGCCCTTTTGGAAATGATGCAAAAACTTATAACGATGTTATTCAGACAGATGCGGCAATTAATCCCGGAAACTCTGGAGGTCCTTTACTCAATCTCTCAGGTCAGGTTATTGGTGTAAATGTTGCAACTTCTAGAGGAGCTGAGAATATTAGTTTTTCTATACCTGTGGATCACCTAAAGCCTATACTTGAGGGTTTTAACGCGCAAGGTAAGATTGTTAGGCCGTTCCTTGGTGTAGGATTTAGCATGATTACTGAAGATATCGCAAGGTACAGAAGATTTCCGGAAGGTGCTTATGTAACAAAGGTTGGTGTTGATACACCTGCGTCTGAGGCAGGCCTTCAAAGAGGGGACATTATATTAAAAATGAATGAAACTCCAGTGAATGAAAAAAACCCATTAGATGTAGAAATACAAAAGGCTCACAAAGTAGGGGATAAAGTAAAAATAACAGTAGATAGGGATACAAAGATTGTTATATTGGAAGCTACTCTTGGAGAGGCTCCAGAGCAATAGTGTTGTTTCTGGCCCATATCGGTTTAAGACTCTCAATACAATCTTTTAGCTTTCAGTATCTTGTGGCTCATCTAGGGCTGACTCATTTGTGATGCCTGATTTTGGATCCCACTTTGAGACTTTTTGAGCAATCTCATCAAATTCGCCACTTAAAACCGAAGGGATATTGTGCCACGATTCTTTTAATCTGTGGTCTGTAATTCTGTCTTGAGGAAAGTTGTAGGTTCGAATTTTTTCGCTTCTATCACCTGAGCCTACTTGGTCAGCTCTAAGCTCATCCACTTTTGATTTTTGCTGTTGTTGCATGAGCTCATATAATCTAGACCTTAAAACCTGCATGGCTTTTTCTTTGTTTTGACCTTGGGTTCGTTGCTCTTGGGATTCCACCAAAATTCCTGTTGGAATGTGTTTAATCCTTACAGCTGTTTCAACTTTGTTTACATTTTGACCGCCTTTTCCACTCGAATGAAAAAATCCAACTTCAATATCTTTTGGATTGATTTCAACTTCAACAGGGGAGACAACTGGAAGAACTGCTACAGTGGCCGTAGAAGTGTGTATTCTGCCCCCAGCTTCAGTTACAGGGACTCTTTGGACTCTGTGTACTCCAGACTCGTTTTTAAGTAGGTTGTAGATGTTGTAGCCCTTAAGCTCTGCTGAGACACTTCTAACTTCACCAGGAACTCCACCCTCAGTTCTTGAGATTTCTGCAGCTTTAAATCCTTTGATCTCAGAGTACTTTATGTACATCATGTAAAGTTGACCTGCAAAAAGTCCTGCCTCATCACCACCAGCCCCAGCCCTTACCTCAAGAATTGCCATATTTGGATCAACTTGGCCTCCAGATTGAGAATCCTTACTTCCTCCAGATCCTCCTGAAACCAAAGCGCTTATGGATTCTTCTAAGGCTGCTTTTTGCTCTCCAAGGTGTTTAATCTCTTCAAGCGTCATAGCCTTCATTTCAGCGTCAGGTTCGTTTTCAGAGAGCGTTTTAAGCTCACTAATCTTAGCTTCAATAGAAGATATGTCTTTTTTAAGGTTTTCAATAACCTCATTCATATATTTTTAATGCATGAAAATCTACTGCTCTTTTGGTGTTGTACCGAGCATTTCTTTGAGGGTTCTTGGGGCTCTTTCATCCACCTTTTTCTTTTCTTCTTTATCTTTTCTGGTGGCTTTTACCTGAGCTGCCATTGCCTGTCTCTTGGCGAATTTATCAACTCTACCTTCAGTGTCAATAAGTTTTTGTGTTCCAGTGAAAAAAGGATGGCAAGCGCTGCAGATTTCAAGGCTTATTTTTGAGGTTGTAGAACCCGTTGTAAACTTTGCTCCGCAAGCACATGTGACTGATACGTCTGTATTAAACTGTGGGTGAATATCCTTTTTCATAACTTGGCGATTATATCAGA